>CAZJSH010000010.1:0-18685 GCA_964548715.1 uncultured Halomonas sp.
GGCTCGGGCTTCGGCTCGGGCTTCGGCTCGGGCTTCGGCTCGGGCTTCGGCTCGGACTTCGGCTCGGGCTTCGGCTCGGGCGTCGGGCCAGGCTTCCTCTCGGGCTTCGCCTCGGACTTCGAATCGGCTGGCGACTCCGATTCGGACTTCGGCTTCGATCCGGCATCCTTCGGGCGACTGCTCTTCGCTCCTCGAGCTTTCGGTCCGTTGTCGTTCGGAGCGCCGTCGTTCGAACCGCCGCCGCTTGCGCCGTCGGCACTGGAACCGCCGTCATTCCCGCCGGATTCGTTACCGCCGGCTTGACTACCGGTTCCGTACTTGTTGCGGCGTTTCTTTCCGCCGCGACGCCTGCGCTTCTTCTTTTTCTTCTTCGGCGCGTCGTCCTCGCTGCCGGCTCCGTCGGGCTTCGTCGATGCACTGCCTTGCCGATCACCGTCGTCCTTTCTCTTGCCCCGATTGGCATGCGGCTTGGCACCGGTGCGGGCCGACGTGGTCTTCTTCGTGCGCTTCTTGCCGCCGTGGGACCGGGCGCGGTTTCGTTCGGGCGCGGTGACGGTCTCGGTCTCGCGTTCGGGCTGCTTGTCGCCGCCGGCGAACAGACCGCGCCACCATGCCGCCAGGGCCGCGAACAGGCCGGTCGTCTGAGGTGCCGTTGCAACCTCCGGGGTCTCCGGTGTCTCCGGGCGCTGCGGTGCGGGCTGGGACGGCCGCATCGTGCTGACGGCCGGCTCCTCGCGTTTCTGCACGGCCTGCTGCTTCTCCTCCGGCGTGACCACCTGTTCGGCTTCTTCGCCGCGCGGCATCGCGTAGCTAGGCTCTTCAACGTCCTCGCTGGCCTTGAGGCGCTGGATTTCGTAGCGGGGCGTTTCCAGAAGATGGTTGGCCACCACCGTGACCGGCGTTTCGGTGCGATTCTCGATATTGCGGATCGCCTTGCGCTTCTCGTTGAGCAGGAAGTTGGCCACGGCCACCGGCGCCTGGATGATCACCCGCCCGGTGTTCTCCTTCATGGCTTCTTCTTCCGACAGGCGCAGCAGCGCCAGGGCCAGCGATTCGATCGACCGGATCGAACCGTAGCCGTCGCACCGTGGGCAGGTGATGTGGCTCGACTCGCCCAGCGACGGACGCAGTCGCTGACGCGACAGCTCGAGCAGCCCGAACCGGGAAATCCGTCCGATCTGGACGCGGGCCTTGTCGGCGCGCATTGCATCGCGCAAGCGGTTCTCGACCTGGCGTTGCGCGTCGCGGCTGTTCATGTCGATGAAGTCGATGACCACCAGTCCGCCCAGGTCGCGCAGGCGAAGCTGACGCGCGATCTCGTCGGCCGCCTCGAGGTTGGTCTGGAGTGCCGTTTCCTCGATGTCGGCGCCCTTGGTCGCACGCGCCGAGTTGATGTCGATCGACAGAAGCGCCTCGGTGTGGTCGATGACCACGGCACCGCCGGAAGGCAGGCGTACTTCGCGCGCAAACGCCGACTCGATCTTGCTTTCGATCTGGAAGCGCGTGAAAAGCGGTGTCGGTTCGTTGTAGCGCTTCAGCTTCCGGAGGTTGTGCGGCATAACCTGCTGGAGGAACTCGCGCGCGTCCTCGAACACGTTCTCGGCGTCGATCAGGATCTCGCCGATGTCGTCGCGCAGGTGATCACGCAGCGCGCGGATGATGACGTTGCTTTCCTGGTAGATCAGGAACGGCGCCTTCTTCGAAAGCGCCGCTTCGCAGATCGCTTCCCAGAGCTGCATCAGATAGTTGAGGTCCCACTGCAGGTCCTCGGCCTCGCGGCCGACCCCGGCGGTCCGGACGATCAGGCCCATGTCGTCGGGCACCTCGAGCTGCTTCAGCGCGCTCAGAACATGCTTCCGGTCGTCGCCGGTCACCTGGCGCGAGACCCCACCGGCCCTGGGATTGTTGGGCATCAGGACGAGGTAGCGGCCGGCGAGGCTGATGAAGGTGGTCAGCGCGGCGCCCTTGGTGCCTCGCTCTTCCTTCTCGACCTGGACAATGACCTGCTGCCCACCCTGCACGGCGTCCTTGATATCGACCTTTTCGCCGGCATCGAGTGCCTTCTGGGCGGATTCGGAAAAGTACTCACGGGCGATTTCCTTCAGCGGAAGGAAGCCGTGCCGCTCGGATCCGAACTCGACGAAGCAGGCTTCGAGGCTGGGCTCGACGCGGGTGATGCGCCCCTTGTAGATGTTGGACTTCTTCTGTTCCTGAGAAGGGACCTCGATGTCGAGGTCGATCAGGTTCTGGCCATCGGCGATGGCCACACGCAACTCTTCGGGTTGAGTCGCGTTGATCAGCATGCGTTTCATCGTTTGCTCGTGTCCTCGTGGACGCGCCCGGCCGGCCAGGGGCCGCCAGGATCCTTGTCGGCGCACGTGTTCGGTGCGCTCGGACCCGGCCCGTTTCTGGTCTTGTTCGTCTGGCCGGGAGCGTCGTGTTTGTCGATCCGTCCGGACCTGCGACTAAGTCGCGGTCGACGGGCGGGTCCAGTTCGTTGCGTCGCGCGAACGCGATTCGCGTGTTCCGGGGCCGATCGAGCGAGGCTCGGACCGTCATCCGGGTGTCCGGCGTCGGCGTGCGGGCCGAAGCGCAATCGCTCGGCCGCTCGATGCAGCGCGTGATGCCCGGAACCTGCCGGATCGGGCCGCGCGCACTGCTATCATTCGAATGCCTTGACCGGTCGAACGGCGTAGCGTTCGACAATCGCCGATCGCGTACCGCTCAACCCTCTTAGTATACGCTGCCGACCCCGGACGCGGCAATTTCCTCAGGAGCTCACCGCATGACCCTTGCTCGCGCGCGCGACGTCGAGATCGGGCCCGATCATTCCGGGCAGCGGCTGGACAATTTCCTGATGCGCGAGCTCGGCAACGTTCCGCGCGCACTGGTCTACCGGCTGATCCGGACCGGCCAGGTGCGCATCAACGGGCGTCGGGCCAAACCGATGAAGAAGCTGGCGACCGGCGACCGGGTCCGGGTGCCGCCGGTGCGCGACCAGGCGCCGGCAGCGAAACTGCCTGCGGCACGCATCGACCAGGCCAGGTCGGCAATCCTCCATCGTCAGCAGGAATTCCTGGTGCTCGACAAGCCCTCGGGGCTGGCTTCGCAGGCCGGCAGCGGGCTGGCCTGGGGGCTGAACGACCTGGTCGCGGCGATCGACGAGCGCGCCGCGCCGGTCCATCGCCTCGACCGCGAAACCAGCGGTCTGATGGTCTTCGCGCTGGGCCGCACCGCGGCCCGTGAACTCCAGCAGGCGTTCCGGCGTCAGACTGTGAAGAAGCGCTATCTCGCGCTGTTGACCGGCCATCTTCCCGAGGACCGCGTGGTGATCGATGCGCCGTTGAAGAAGATTCGCGACGCCAGCGGCCAGCACCGGATGGTCGCCGATCCCGAGGGGCTGCCGGCGCGGACCACGTTCAAGGTGCTCGAGCGCCTGAGCGGCCACGACTTCGTGGAAGCCGAGATCGAATCGGGCCGTACCCACCAGATTCGCGTTCACGCCGCCGAAGCCGGTGCCGCGGTGGCCGGTGACGATCGCTACAATCCGGAGGGGAAGACAGCGGGGCTCGACCGGTTGTTCCTGCACGCCGCCTACCTGCGTCTGCCGTGGCCGGAGGACCAGGTCTTCTCCGCGCCGCTGCCGGATGAATTGACCACGGTGCTCGATATGCTGCGCACCGGCCACTGAACCATCCGACGCTGATATTCAACCGGAGATTCCGCTCACGTGTTTCAACCCCTGACTGTCGCCATCGGCCTGCGTTACCTGCGGGCAAAGCGGCGCAACCACTTCATCTCGTTCATCTCCCTGATCTCGATGGCCGGGATCGCCGTCGGCGTGGCCATCCTGATCACCGTGATCTCGGTGATGAACGGCTTCGAGAAGGAGCTGCGCGAACGCATCCTCGGGATGGTCTCGCACGCCACGGTCTCGACCTGGGACCGCTCGTTTTCCGACTGGCCCGACCTGATCGAACGCGCTCGCGACCATCCCGACGTGGTCGGCGCGGCGCCGTTCGTCGAAAGCATGACGTTGCTGAAAGGGCGCGGTGTGGAGGGCGCGCTGGTACGCGGCGTCGATCCGGCGCTGGAATCCGACGTATCGGAGCTCGCCGATCAGATGGTGGCCGGCTCGTTGGCGTCGTTGGACGATGAGCGCTGGCAGGTGTTGCTGGGCGTGGAGCTGGCGGCGATGCTCGGCGTCGGCCCCGGCGATCCGGTGACCATCTTCGCGCCGGAAATCCGCGCCACCGCCGCGGGCGTCGTGCCCCAGGTCCGCCGGTTCACCGTCGCCGGCGTGTTCGAGGCGGGCGTGCACGAGTTCGATGCCGGGCTTGCCGTGATCCACTGGCGCGACGCCCAGGCGCTGTTCCGGCTCGGCGACGACATCAGCGGTGTCCGGCTGGCCTTCGAGGACCTGTTCCGGGCCCGGTCGATCGCGCTGGAACTGGCCGACCAGCTGCCCGGCTTCTACCGGGTCCGCGACTGGACTCAGCAGCACGCGAACTGGTTCCGCGCCGTCCAGATGGAAAAGACCGTGATGTTCATCATCCTGTCGCTGATCATCGTCGTTGCCGCGTTCAATATCATCTCGACGCTGGTGATGCTCGTGACCGACAAGCAGGCCGACATCGCGATCCTGAAAACCATGGGTCTCAGCCCGGGTGGAGTCATGGTGGTCTTCATCGTCCAGGGCATGATGATCGGCGTGATCGGCACGCTGCTCGGTGCGTTCGGCGGCACGCTGCTGGCGCTCAACGTCCAGTCCATCGTTGCCGGACTGGAGTCGCTGCTGAATACCGAGTTCCTGTCGGCCGATATCTATTACATCTCCGACCTGCCGTCGGACCTGCACAGCGCTGACGTCATCCGGTTCTCGCTACTGGCGCTGGGCCTGTCGCTGGTCTCGACCCTGTATCCGGCCTGGCGCGCCGGTCGCACCCGTCCTGCGGAGGCGCTGCGCTATGAGTGATCTCGTGATCCGATGCGAAGGCGTCACCCGCGCATTCATCCAGGGCGACACCCGGCTCGACGTGCTGCGCGGCGTTGATCTCGACGTGCACGCCGGCGAGCAGGTCGCGATCGTCGGTGCCTCGGGCGTCGGCAAGAGCACGCTGCTGCAGATCCTCGGCGGCCTCGACGACCCCAACGAGGGTCGGGTCGAGGTGGTCGGCCATGACATCGGCCGGGCCGGCGAGCGCGAGCGGGGGCGGATCCGGAATCTCCATCTCGGTTTCATCTATCAGTTCCATCACCTGTTGCCCGAATTCACCGCCGTGGAGAACGTCGCGCTGCCGCTGATGATCGGTGGTCGGTCGACCGCCGAGGCCCGGCGCGAGGCCTCGGCACTGCTGGAACGTGTCGGTCTCGGTCAGCGCCTGGGCCACAAACCGGGCGAGCTGTCGGGCGGTGAACGACAGCGCGCAGCCGTCGCGCGGGCACTGGTGCATCGGCCGGCCTGCGTGCTCGGCGACGAGCCGACCGGCAATCTCGATGAACGTACGGCCGCCTCGGTCTACGGACTGATGCTGGAACTCAACCAGGAACTCGGCATCAGTTTCGTGGTGGTCACGCACGACACCGGGCTGGCCGGACGGATGGACCGCCGGCTGGAAATGCGCGAAGGCAGGTTGTACGCCGTGGACTGATGGGACAGGCGGGGCGGGCGTTGGCGTGGGGCCTGGCCGGCCTCGTCACGGGCGTGCTCAGCACGGCCGCCGTCGGCCTGTCGGCCCGGCTCCTTGCGGGCGTGCTTGCCTCGATCGGCCTGCTGCTCATCGGCGGGGCGCTGGTCCGGAACTATGCGCGCTCGATGCGCGGCGCCGGTCCGATTTCCGGCCGGCTGCATCGAACCGGCCCTGCCGCAGTGCCTCGACCTGCGAGTTGGACGTCACGTATTCCCGCGATCGGTTCCGCCCTCGGCTTGGTCATCGGTGCATCGATGTTCGTGCTGGCCGTCGAGCGGCAGGTGGCGGATCGCTGGCCGGTGGAGCGTGCCGGGGATACCGTGGCCTTCGAGGCCCGCATCGTCGGTCTGCCGGAGCGACGGGGCGACCGGACGCGTCTGCGCGTCGCGCCGCACGACGAGACCTTGCCGCGCACCCTCCAGCTCGATTGGTTCCGGGCCACCGGCTGGCCACGCCCGGGCGAGACCTGGCATTTCACGGCGCGGCTGATGCCGCCGACCGGGCTTCGCAACCCCGGCGGCTGGGACCGGGAGCGCGCGCTGTTCGCGGCGCGAATCGGGGCGGTCGGACGGGTCACGGAGGGCGATCGCCTGGCTGCGGGTGGGGCGCTCAGCGCCCTGGGCCGCCTGCGCCAGGATCTCGGCGACTGGTTGCAGGCCAATGTCGATGACCTGCAGGCCGCGGCATTGCTGCGCGCGCTGGTGGTCGGTGATCGGTCGGGCATCGATCCGGAGGTGTCGGAGCGACTGCGGGCGACGGGGACCGCCCACCTTCTGGCGATCTCGGGGCTGCACGTCAGCCTGGTGGCCGGTTTCGGCGCCGCGCTCGGCGGGCTTCTGGCATCCTGGCGCGCGTTGCGCTGGGTCGGTCCCGACCGCCGACGCAACGCGCTGGTGTTCGGGCTGGTTGCGGCCGCTCTGTATGCGGCCCTGACCGGGTTCGCGCTGCCGGCGCAGCGCGCCTTGTTGATGCTCGTCGTCGGCCTCGGCGCGGTGATGCTGCGCCGCGCCATCGCGCCGGGACGGGCGCTGCTGGTGGCGCTGGGGACCGTGTTGTTGTTCGATCCGCTGGCGCCGCTCGCGGTCGGCTTCTGGTTGTCCTTCGCCGCGGTCGCCGTGCTGATCTGGAGCTTTGCCGGCCGTCCGCCGAGTGGGGGGCGAGGGGTGCTCGGGCTGGTCCGGGCCCAGCTGGTGCTGGCGGTCGGCATGCTGCCACTGAATCTCGGCCTGTTCCGTCAATTGGCACCGGCCGCGCTACCGGCCAACCTGCTCGCGATCCCGATCGTGACCTTCCTGGTGTTGCCGTTCGGGCTTCTCGCCGCAGCTGGCCACGCGCTGGGCCTGCCCGGCCCGGTACCCGCCCTGCTGGCCGGGGTCGCGGGGCAGGGCCTGAGCTTGCTGGTCGACCTGCTGGACCGCTTTGCGGCCGGGGCGCCGGCCGTCGATCGGCTCGGCGCAGTGGGCTGGCCGGCGATGGTGCTGGCCGGGGTCGGCGCGTTGTGGCTGATCGCGCCCCGCGGCTGGCCGGCCCGTCCGCTGGGGCTTGCGTTGCTGCTTCCGCTGCTCATGATCCCGTCCGAACCGATGCCGGTCGGCGCTTTCGACGTCCATGTCCTCGACGTCGGGGACGGGCAAGCGGTGCTCGTCCGGACGCGTTCGAGCAGCGTGTTGTACGGCACCGGTCCGGGGGACGGCGCGGATGCAAACCGCATCGCCGGCACCATCGCTCCGGCGATGCGCGTCCTTGGACTGCACGCGCCGGACAGGGTGATCGTGCCAGGCCGGTCCCGCGCCCAGGCCGGCGGAATCGCCGAAGCGCGATCGCGCTGGCCGGAAGCGAGCGTCGCCGGCCGCCATCCCGATGTCGAATCGCCCTGCCTGCGGGGACGGGGCTGGAGCGTCGATGGCGTTCGCTTCGAGTTTCTTCATCCGAGCGCCGGTCTGCCGGAGTTGTCCGGCGACGATGACTGCGTGCTGCTGATCGCATCACCGGCCGGACGCGTCCTTCTGAGTGGACGTGTATCCGCGCCTGTGCTTCGCCGAATCGGTCGTGGATCCGGTCCGCTGGATCTGCTGGTCGTTCCACGTCAGGGACACCGGGACGCGCTGCTGCCCGGCTGGCTGGACGCGGCGATGCCGGCCCATGCCGTGGTCTCGGTAGACGCGGTCAATCGCTGGAATCTCCCGCATCCCGAGTGGCCGACGGCCGTCGAAGCCGGCGGCGGCCGCTGGTGGTCGACGGCCGATTGCGGCGCGGTCTCGAGCCGGCTGCGACCGGGAGAACCACTGCGGGTGGAGGCCGCGGTGCACGCCGAGCGAGCGGGTTGGCGAAGCGAAACGAACTGCTCCGGGCCGTGATTCGATTCGGGCAGGGTCGGCGGGACTTGGTTATCATCGTGGTTTGGTCGGATTCGCAGGTTCCCCGATGCTCGAACTCGTTCTCGCCGGCGGCTGGCTGATGTCGCCCATCGTTCTCTGCTCCGTGCTATCGCTCGCGATCATCATCGAACGCGGCTGGACTCTGCGCCGACAGAACGTTCTGCCGAGCGGCGTGGTCGAGAAGGTGTCGGCCTGGGCGCGGCAGCGCGAGCTGGACCGCAAGCACATCGAGTCACTTCGGCAGTCGTCGCCGCTGGGCCGGGTGCTGGCCGCGGCCCTCGACAACCGCGACCGCGCCCGGGACGTCGTCAAGGAAGCCGTCGAAGACACCGGCCGGCACGTGGTCCACGACCTCGAGCGTTTTCTCAACACGCTCGGTACGATTGCGGGCATCACGCCGCTGCTGGGGCTGCTGGGCACCGTGATCGGCATGATCAAGGTGTTCTCCGCGATCATGGAGGCCGGCGTCGGCGATCCCGGGCCCCTGGCCGGGGGCATTTCCGAGGCGCTGATCACCACTGCGGCCGGATTGACCGTGGCCATCCCGACGTATTTCTTCTACCGCTACTACCGTGGCAAGGTGCGCGCCTACGTGATCGGCATGGAGCAGCAGGCGCTGGATCTGATCAACACCATCGAGCACGGGAACCGGGAGCTTCGGCGCTCGGAACTGGGCTGGGGCTGACCGGAGCACGTCATGCAGCTGCAGACCCAGCAGGACGAAGAACCGGAGATCAACCTGACGTCACTGATCGACGTGGTGTTCCTGCTGCTGATCTTCTTCATGGTCTCGGCGACCTTTGAACGCCAGGCGCTGCTGCGCGTAGTGCTGCCCGAGGCCTCCACCGCGCAGCAGGAGGCCGTGCCCGACCGGATCGACCTGGTCGTGACCGAGACCGGTGAATACTTCCTCGGTGATTCGATGCTGGCCGATACCCGCAAGCCGACCCTGGAGCTGGCCCTGCGCCAGGCCTTCGAGGAGTCGCCTGACGCGGCGCTGGTGATCCGGGCCGACGCCAACGCCCGCCACGCGCTGGTCGTCCGCGTCCTGGACGCCGCGGCCGCCCAGGGAATCTCCCGCCTCAGCATCGCGACTGTCGAAGAGGACGGAGCGGCGCCGTGAACGAATCGCCGGCGGCGGCGACGATCTACCGTCGCCTGCTGGGCTTCCTGCGCGGCCACCCGTGGGTCGCGGCCGGTGCGCTGCTGGCGGTCTCGCTGGATGCGGCCGGCCAGGCGATGTTCGTCTACCTGCTCCGACCGCTGATCGACGACACGCTTGGCGCCAGCGAGCCTGCCTTCACCATGATGCTGCCGGCGCTGGTCCTGCTGGCCGTCGTGATTCGCGTGATCGGTAATTTCGGCGGCGTATTCGGCATGGAATGGCTGGGACGCCGACTGATCGCCGATCTCCGTCGCGACCTGTTCGGCCGCTACCTGGACCTGCCGATCCAGGCGTTCGACCGGGAAGGCAGCGGAACGATGATCTCGCGGCTGACCTACAACACCGAGCAGGTCGCGCAGGCCGCGACGACCGCACTGATCGGCAGCGTTCGCGACCTGCTGACCGTGCTCGCGTTGATCACGGTGATGCTGGTCCAGTCGTGGCGGCTGACGCTGACCATGCTGCTGCTGGTGCCGGTGATCGCCTTCGTGGTGTTCGTGGTCAGCCGCCGTTTCCGGACCATAGCGCGTCGGATCCAGGACTCGATGGGCGCGGTGACCCACCGCACCGAGCAGGCCGTGCACGGCCAGGAGATCATCCGGGTGTTCGGCGGCCAGGCGCGCGAGAGCGGCGATTTCGAGCGGATCAATGAATCCAATCGGCGGCTGCACCTCAAGCTCCGAGCGACCCAGCTGGTGTCATCGTCGATGATCCAGCTGGCCGCCGGCGTCTCGGTGGTCGTGCTGCTGATGGTTGCCGGCAGCCAGTTCATGCGCGCCGAGGTTTCGGCCGGCATCTTCATGTCGGTGCTGGCAGCCATGGTCGCGACGATTCCGCCGCTGAAGCGCCTGACCAACATGCACGTGCTGATTCAGAAAGGCATTGCGGCGGCCGATTCGATCTACGATGTGCTGGATCGCGCACCTGAGCCGCGCGGTGGTCGGCATGCCCCGGACCGGGTGCGCGGCGAAGTGCGATTCGAATCGGTCTCGTTCCGTTACCCGGACCACGAGCCGCGGGTGCTCGACGACATCGACCTGGTTCTCGAACCGGGAACGGTCACCGCGCTGGTCGGCCGTTCCGGATCGGGCAAGACCACACTGGCCCGGTTGCTGCCGCGATTCCATGCGCCGGTGGCCGGCCGGATCCGGATCGACGGCATCGACCTCGCTGAATTCGACCTCGAGGCGCTGCGTCGTCAGATTGCGCTGGTCGGCCAGCAGACCGTGCTGTTCAACGACACCGTGGCCGCCAACATCCGTTATGGCCGGACGGGCGACGTCGATCGTGCCGCGATCGTACGCGCCGCGGAACAGGCCAGCGCCACCGAGTTCATCGAGGCGCTACCCGAGGGGCTGGATACACGGCTGGGTGCCGGCGGCGTCCAGCTGTCCGGCGGTCAGAAGCAGCGCATCGCGATTGCCCGAGCGCTGCTGAAGAATGCGCCGATCCTGATCCTCGACGAGGCGACCTCGGCGCTGGACTCGGAGTCCGAGCAGGCCGTCCAGCAGGGCCTGGAGCAGCTGATGGCAAATCGTACGACGCTGGTCATCGCGCATCGATTGACGACCGTCGAACGCGCTGACCAGGTGGTCGTGATGGATCGAGGGCGAATCGTCGAGCGGGGCCGTCACGCCGCGCTTCTGGCGCAGGCCGATGGCGTCTACCAATCCCTCTACCATGCGCAGTTTCGTTCGCCGGACCAGGAATGACCCGGCGGCACCGAATCGGATGGAAATACCGCATCGAGGCGCGCGCCCGGCACTGGTGGTACGAGTGTTCGAAGGCACCGGTCCTGCTGCGGCCGCTGGCGGCAGCCTACGGCCGGTTGTCCGCCGGCCGGGTCGGGCGCCCGTCAGCGCGGCCGCCGGTGCCCGTCATCGTCGTCGGCAACCTGACCGCCGGCGGCAGTGGCAAGACGCCGGTCGTCGAAGCGCTGGTGAGCGACCTCATGGAGGACGGACGAGCCGTGGCGATCATCGCCCGCGGCTACGGCGCGCGCCCTTCTCGGGTCCCTCACCGCGTCGATGTCGACGATACGGCCCGACAGGCGGGCGACGAAGCGCTGGCGCTGCATCGGGCGACCGGGGCGCCGACCTGGATCGCTCCGGATCGGTCCGCCGCGCTGGCCTGTGCCGTGGCCGCCGGGGCCGAAGTGGTGATCAGTGACGACGGTCTCCAGCACCGCGCGCTGGCCCGCAGCTTCGAGCTCTGCGTCATCGATGGTCGTCGCGGGTTCGGCAACGGCTCGTTGCTGCCGGCGGGCCCCCTGCGAGAGCCGGTCGAACGCCTGGCCTCCGTCGACGCGGTGTTGGTCAAGGCACCATGCAGGTTCGAGATGCCGGTGAACGCCGACCTCTTCGAGCTTCGCGGCACCGGCATCCGGTCCGTAGTCGACGGAGCGGAGTTGGTGCCGAGCGGTGAGGGCATCGACGCGGTGGCCGGCATCGCCGATCCCGATCGTTTCTTCGAAGCACTGGGCGAGGCCGGGTTCGAAGTTCGCGGTCACCCGCTGGCCGATCATGCACCGATCGATGCCGCCTGGTTGGCCGGTCTGCCGGGGCCCGTGGTGATCACCGGCAAGGATGCGGCTCGCCTGCAGCCAGGCGTGCGTGAGGACCTGTACGTGGCCGGTGTCCGGGCCGAGTTGCCACCCGGTCTGCTTCAGCGCATCCGGGTGCATGTGCGAGAATTCCGACCATGACCGGCCTCGCTCAAGTCGATTCCGACAACTTCCACGTACTGATTCCGGCGCGTCTGGAGTCGACGCGCCTGCCGCGCAAGGCACTGGCCGATCTCGGCGGGCGGGCCCTGATCGTTCGGGTGGTCGAGCGTGCTCATGCTGCCGGGGCGCTGTCGGTGCACGTGGCGACCGACAGTGACGAGATCGCCGCGTCGGTGGAGTCGGCCGGCGGTTCCGTGGTGCGTACGGCCGCGAGCCACGACTCCGGGACTTCGCGCCTGGCCGAGGCGGTGGAGCGACTCGGGCTGGAGGATGACGCACGAGTCGTCAATGTACAGGGCGACGAACCGGCGGTGCCGATCGCCTGCATTCGTCAACTGGCCGCGTTGCTGAATGCCCGGACGGACGCCGAAATGGCCACGCTCTGGACGCCGATCGAAACGCTGGAGGAATGGCGGGATCCGAACGTGGTCAAGCTGGTTGCCGATGCCTCGGGAAACGCGCTGTATTTCAGCCGGGCTGCCGTCCCGGCGGTCCGGGACGGCGGCTGGCCGGTCGGGTTGGCGCGGCGTCACGTCGGTCTGTACGCCTATCGTGTCGGTGCGCTTCGGCGATGGGATCAACTGCCGGCGAGCAGGCTGGCCGAACTGGAGTTGCTGGAACAGCTCAAGGCACTGGAGGCGGGCTGGCGAATCGTGGTCGCCGAAGGCGCCGAACCGATGCCGCCGGGCGTCGATACGCCGGCCGACCTGGACGCGATGCGCCGTTGGTTCTCTGGTGCCGGGTCCGGCCACTAGTCTCCGGTGGTCAGTCCCCTGACCGCAGGTGCGCCGGCAGGCGGCGACGAACCCGCTCCTGTCGTGGCGAACGTTCCCTGAACAAAGACCGGGACCACGCGGTCCCGGCCAGCGGACGGTCGAGAGGATCAACGGCCCGTCGTCAATTCCACGGCAGTCGCTGCCGCCAGAAGCGGATGTGGCCTTCATCGATCTCACCGAAGTCGGCGTAGTCCCAGGACAGGGTGAAGGTGCGACCGTCCTCCAGCACGCCCGATGCGCGCATCGCGATGCCGGGTTCCTCCGCGCCCCCGCTGGACCCCGGAATCCCGTTCGGGTACAGGCGCTCTTCGAACCAGCGGGCGTTGCCCCGAGTCAGCGACGGCAGGGCGCGCAGGTCCTCGATGGTCACGAAGCCGCCGGCGAGGACCGGCTCCAGTTCGGGCCAGGCCACGAACCAGACCGGTAGTTTCGGTGTAGCGTTGCGGGAGAACACATAGCGCGGAGCGACGTCTTCATCCGGTCCATGGGTCCAGAGCTCATGGCCTTCGATCAGGAGCGGGCAGGCAAAGGCACCGAGCCCGTCCGGGCCGGGAGGGTCGAAGAACGCGCCGAGGTTGAAACCCGGGGGTACGCAATCGGGCGAGCGGTAGAATACGATGGCGGCCCAACGATCGTTATTGGGAACATCGAAGTTCGGCAGCAGCAGTTCGAGCCGCGCATAGGCCGGCACCCCGGGCGATGTCGCGGGAAAATCGATGCGCTCGGCCGGCTGGCCGGGAAGCGACTGGGCGAGAACTCCGGCAGTGGACCCGGCCCAGGCCGCCATCAAAAGAATGGCCGCGCATAGAAAACGTGTGTTCATCCGGAACTTGGCGTAGCGAATCATGATGGACTGTCTCCGTTGGATTGAGAATCAAGTGCGTCGGGGCCGCATGAGCAGCGCCTTTCGCAGAGGTCAGCATCCGCGAGAACGCGGGTGGAAGTCTTCAGCGATCGATCAACAAACTCTCAACGGCGCAGCGCCGTGATCGGCCGGGTCGGCCACTGTCGATTCGGTCCGTTTCGGCTCGATGCCCACCAACGATTCCTGACGCGAGACGGACAGCCCATCCATCTCAAGCCGAAGGAGTGGGATCTGCTGGACTACCTGATCGAACACCGCGGCCGCTTGGTGACGAAGGACGAACTCACCGAGGCCCTCTGGCCCCGCCAGTCGATTCCGGATGCGAACCTGACGCAGACCGTATACGCCGTTCGCCGGGCGCTCGCGGATTCCGCACGCAATCCCCGTTGGATCGCGACAGTGTCGAGGCTCGGCTATCGCTTCGTCGGCGAAGTCCGGCACGATGAGGCCGGTCACGGCACCGTCGGGCCGAAGTCCATCGCGGTGCTTCCATTTTCCGGGGGCGAGGCTTCTGGAGCGAGGGCTTTCGACGCCAGCGAGGGTCCCTCCGACCGATCACTCGACCTGGCCGATGCCATGATCCGGGTGCTTTCCGCCGATCGATCGCTGCACGTTCGCCCGCTTTCCGCGGGTCTGGACTCTTCGGGCAGCGAAGCCCTCGAGGCCGGGCGACGGCTCAAGGTCGATGCCGTCATCGAAGGTTCGATCGTGGAGAAGAACGGTGCGGTGCGGGTCGTATGCAGCCTGGTCGAGACGTCCAGCGGTGAATTGCTGTGGTCACGGGGCTGGACGCTCGACGGTGATGCGGCGAACGTCTGGCAGCTCCGCATCGCAGAGGCGGTGCACGCGAAGCTGCGCAGTGGGATCGACCGAGACGCTCATCCGGCCGCTCGCCGCTTGGACTTCGACGTGCCCGAGGCTCGGGCCGCCTACCTGCGCGGACGCTACTGCTGGCAGCAGTTCACCGAGCCGGGATTCAGACGTGCGATCGAACTGTTCGACGACGCGCTGGAACGACTGCCGAGCTATGCCGATGCATGGGCCTGGCGCGCTGCGGCCTGGGCCGCGCTGGGGAACATCGGTGCGGTCAGCCCGAGAGAGTCGGCCGAACTGGCCCGCCGCGACGCAGACCGCGCGATCGGCCACGACGAGGGGCTGAGCAGCGGTTTCGAAAGTCGCGGTGCCATCGAGCTGTACTTCGACTGGAATCTGGACGCGGCGCTACGGAGCTTCGATCGAGCGATCGAACGGGATCCGCACTCGTCGAACGCCCATCACCTCCGAGGAAATGCGCTGGCGTTCGGCGGGATTTTCCGGCAGGCGATCCGCTCGCTGGAGCATGCCGAGCGTCTGGATCCGACGTCGCTGATCACCGCGACGGACATCGGGTTCGTCCGGTATCTGGCCGGCGATTACGACCGCGCCCTTTCCTGCCTGGAGACCGTGCTGGCCCAGAATGAACATTTTGCTCACGCTCGTCTCAAGTTCGCCTACGTGCTCTCCGTCATGGGGCGCCACCAGGAGGCCCTCGTGGAAGTCGACCGTGTGGTCGGTGACTCCCGTCCGAGCCGTCTACCGGAACGCGCACTGTTTCTAGGGCGCGCAGGTCGGACGAATGCGGCCGCAGCCTGGCTGGAGGCGGCCGCTGGAGACGCAGACGCTGACGCGCTCGATTCGCACGCCCTGGCCGTCGGGTACATGGGCATCGATGATCGCGATCGCGTCTTTGCGCATCTTGCCTCGGCCATGGACTTCCGCAGCCGGCAGTTGGTGCAGCTTGCGCTCGATCCGCTCTGGTTGCCGATTCGGTCCGATCCACGCTTCCGCGCTCTGGCCGCCGCCATCGGCTTGGCCGAGGTGCCTGACTCCTGAGCGGCCCCACCGGCATCCGCCGCGTCGATCGGCGCCGTCGAAGGAACCCCGGACCAACCTTCGGTATCCTAGGGGTCGAGCAGAAACCGCGCCAGATGGTGATGACGACGAACGTGCGAATTCTCTACGTCTGCATGGGCAATATCTGCCGCAGTCCGACCGCGAAGGGCGTGTTCGACGCGGCGCTGGGCGAGCGCGATATCGCGTTCGAAAGCGCATCGGCCGGCACCCACGACTACCATGTCGGGCGCCGGCCCGACCCGCGTGCGATCCGCGCCGCGGCCGCAGTAGGGCTCGATATCGGCAGCGATATCGCGCGCCAGGTCACGGCGGCTGACTTCCAGGCCTTCGATCGGATTTTCGTGATGGACCGCGCCAACTTCGAGTCGTTGGAACGGATTCGTCCGCCGGACGCCCGCGCCGAACTGCGGCTGGTCATGGGGCTGGTGCCCGACTACGGCGTCGAGGAAGTGCCGGACCCGTACTACGGCGGCGACGACGGATTCGTTCGTGTCATCGACATGCTGCAGGCCGCGGCGCATGCGCTGGCCGAAGAGCTGGCATCCACCGCGCGCGAATGAGCGACGCGGTGATCGGGTTCGACGGACGGGCGTTCTCGCGGACCCTGGCCCAGGCGCCGGGGGTCTACCTGATGCGCGACGAGCAGGGGCGGCCGCTGTACGTCGGCAAGGCCCGCAATCTCCGCAAGCGCGTATCGAGCTACTTCGACCGCCGCGACAAGGGCCCACGAATCGGCCTGATGGTGTCGAAGATCCGCTCGATCGAAGTCAGCCTGACTCGCACGGAGGCCGAAGCGCTGCTGCTGGAGAACGAGTGGATCAAGGCGCTCCGCCCCCGCTACAACATCAACCTGCGCGACGACAAGAGCTACCCGTGGATCCGGCTGACCACGCCGCAGGCATTCCCGCGCATCGGTTTCTACCGAGGAGGGCGTTCGCGTCCCGGCGAATACTTCGGGCCGTATTCCAGTGCCGGCGCAGTGCGCGAGGCGCTGAACCAGGTCTATCGCCTGTTCGGCGTGCGACAGTGCCGTGACAGCGTGTTCAGGAACCGGACCCGACCGTGCCTGCAGTACCAGATCCAGCGCTGCACCGCGCCGTGCGTCGGCCTGATCTCCGAAGGCGACTACGCCGCCGACGTCGATGCAGCGCGAGCGTTTCTCAAGGGCGAGAACGAGGCGGTCGTCGAACACCTCGGCGCGCGCATGCAGTCCGCCTCCGAGGCGCTCGACTTCGAGGCCGCGGCCAGACTCCGCGATCGCATCCAGGCAATCCGGAAGATCCAGTCCAGCCAATTCGTCACCGACGGCGCCGAGGAACTCGACGTCATCGCGCTTGCCGCCGAGGGAGGCACCGTTGCGGTCCAGGTCGTCGAATTCCGCGGCGGGCGCAATGTCGGCGGCCGGAGTTTCTTCCCGACCAACGTCGATTCCGAAGCGCACGAGCCCGAGATCATGGCCGCGTTCCTCGGTCAGTACTACGCCGAGCGCCTACCGCCTGCCGAAATCCTGGTCTCGGTGCGGCCGGCCGAAGGCGATGTGCTGACCGAAGCACTGAAGAGCCGCCGGCAGCGGCCGCTGAAGATCGCCGACCGGGTCCGCGGTGAACGGCGGCAATGGGTGCAGATGGCCGAGTCGAACGCGCGCGATGCACTGCGCCGCCGGCTGTCGGAGCGTGACCAGGTCGGGCGTGAGTTGAGCGCGCTGGCCGAATTGCTGAAGCTCGACGCGCCGCCGGCGCGGATCGAGTGTTTCGACATCAGCCACATCTCCGGGACCGAGACGGTGGCCTCCTGCGTGGTCCATACCGATCGCGGCATGCAGAAGAAGCTCTATCGCACCTTCAACATCGAGGGCATCACCCCGGGCGATGACTATGCAGCCATGGAGCAGGCGCTGCGTAGACGCTACCGGCGGGTGCTCGACGAGGAGCCGGGTCGGCTACCCGATCTGGTGCTGATCGACGGCGGCCGTGGTCAGTCGGACCGGGCCCGGGCCGTCCTGGCCGAGCTCGGACTGGACGCGCTGCCGGTTGTCGGCATCGCCAAGGGCCCGGCCCGACGGGCCGGACATGAAACCTGGGTCATGGCCGGCCGGGAGGCCGTGCCTGGGCCCAATCATCCGGCATCGCTGCTGGCCCAGCGAATTCGCGACGAAGCGCATCGATTCGCCGTGCGCGGCCATCGGAAGCGGCGCCAGAAACGGGCTACGTCGTCGCCGCTGGAGGCGGTGCCCGGCATCGGCCCGAAGCGCCGCCAGCAGTTGCTCAACCATTTCGGCGGGCTGAAGGGCGTGCGCGCTGCCGGGGTCGAGGAGCTGATGCGCGTGGACGGCATCAATGCCCAGCTCGCCGACGCGATCTATCGTCACCTGCGTGACTGAAACGCGTGGCACCCGCGTGACCGAAACGCGTACCATACCGGGTCTGATCCAACGCTCCACCGGCCTTGACCCTGAACCTGCCCACAGTCCTGACGCTGCTCCGTATCGTGATCATCCCGGTGCTGGTGCTCGCGTTCTATCTACCGTACAGCTGGTCGAACGAAGTCGTCGTCGGCCTTTTCATTGCGGCGGGGATTACCGACTGGGCCGACGGCTGGATCGCGCGCCGCTACCAGATGATGAGTCCGTTCGGCGCCTTTCTCGACCCGGTCGCCGACAAGCTGCTGGTCGCCGTGTCGCTGGTGCTGATCGTCCAGAGCCATCCCGAAATCCTTCTCACCCTGGCCGCTGCCATCATCGTGGGCCGCGAAATCACGATCTCGGCACTGCGCGAGTGGATGGCCGAGATCGGCCAGCGCGCTCGGGTCAGGGTGTCGGTGGTCGGCAAGTCAAAGACCGTGTTCCAGATGGTGGCGATCGGCTTCCTGCTCTACGGCGAGCCGCTGCTGGACCTGCCGGTGATGACGATCGGCCGCGTGTTGCTGTTGGTGGCGGCGGTGTTGACGATGTGGTCGATGGTGATCTATCTCCGATCCGCCTGGCCTGCAATTACGGCCGAGCGCTCGTGAGACCGTCGAAGCGCGGGCTCGGCGGTGCTCGGGTTCCTCACGCACATCAAGTGCGCTCCGGACCTCTGCGCTCCGGCGATCCCACGCTTCGACGGTCTCACGAACGCTCGGCTCGTAATGGCCCCGGGGTCGATGCCGGGAGGCTCGGCGGTGCTCGGGTTCCTCACGCACATCAAGTGCGCTC
>CAZJSH010000010.1:18785-46644 GCA_964548715.1 uncultured Halomonas sp.
CGGCGATCCCACGCTTCGACGGTCTCACGAACGCTCGGCTCGTAATGGCCCCGGGATCGATGCCGGGAGGCTCGGCGGTGCTCGGGTTCCTCACGCACATCAAGTGCGCTCCGGACCTCTGCGCTCCGGCGATCCCACGCTTCGACGGTCTCACGAACGCTCGGCTCGTAATGGCCCCGGGGTCGATGCCGTGTGGGGCGCCGGGATGCGCAAGCCTCACGCACACGGAATGCGCTCCTGAACTCTGCGCAGAGCCTGTCCCGAGTTGTCCCAGGGCGCCGCTGGTGCTCGGCTGAGATGGCTGCGGGCGTCACGCCGTCGGCGGTGGCGTAAGGGGTCGTCGGCAGGCTGGGCGATTCAACCGATCGATAGGGAAGGAAATGACGAAATCGAAGAAGAACGAGAAGACAACGATGGCCGCGCGGGCCGACCGGCACATGCTTTACGAAGCCAGTGTGCAGGACCCGGAGTCGGAGATGGAGTTCGTGTCCGAGACTTTCGGGGCCCTGACCGGTCGGCCGCTGGAGTTCATCCGCGAGGATTTCTGCGGGACGGCCAATACTTCGGCGTACTGGGTCGGGCAGGGTTCCGGACATCGGGCCATCGGCGTGGATCTCGACCAGCCGACGCTGGAGTGGGGGAAGGTGCATCACCTGGCGCCGCTTTCGAGCGGTCAACGGTCGCGGATCGAGCTGATCGAGGGTGATGTGCTGGAGGTGGAGACGCCGAAGGTCGACGCCGTGCTGGCGATGAATTTCAGCTACTACCTGTTCACCACCCGGGACACGCTTCGCCGGTATTTCGAGCGTGCCCGCGCCGCGTTGGTCGAGGACGGCATCCTGTTCCTCGACGCCTTCGGAGGCTACGAAGCGCACCAGGAGCTGGAGGAGCGCACCGAGCATGACGACTTCACTTACGTCTGGGACCAGGACGAGTTCAACCCGATCAACCAGCACATGACCTGCAGGATTCATTTCGAATTTCCGGACGGGTCCGACTGGCGCGATGCATTCGTCTACCACTGGCGGTTGTGGACCTTGCCCGAGGTGCGCGAGCTCCTGCTGGAAGCCGGCTTCTCGTCAGCCGAGATCTATTGGGAAGGGACCGACGAGGACAGCGGCGAAGGCGACGGGATCTACACCGCAAGCGAAGTCGGCGACGCCGACGCAGGATGGATCGCCTACCTGGTCGCGCGCCGCTGACCGCAGCGGGGGCCGGCTGTCGAAAACGAAAACGGCAGCCGCGTGGGCTGCCGTTCGAAGGGCAGGGCCCGATTCGCGTCCACCTAAAGAGAGAAGATGTTCTCCAGCCAGCGATCGAGATCGGTATAGACGCTCGGATCCGCGACCACGAAGCGGTCCACGTCCAGTTCGAACAGGGCGGCGTGGTGGTCGGCATTGTCGTGCAGCACCACCATCGCGTCGACCAGCGCGTCCCGAATGCTGTCCGGAACGCCGGGACCGGCCGAGAGCGTCATTCCGGGCAGTTCGTCG
Source organism: uncultured Halomonas sp. (assembly GCA_964548715.1). Taxonomy (GTDB): domain Bacteria; phylum Pseudomonadota; class Gammaproteobacteria; order Xanthomonadales; family Wenzhouxiangellaceae. The sequence goes on from CAZJSH010000010.1 coordinate 20,279, forward strand.
GAGGTGGCGACAGTGACCAGGTTCGGGTACTTCTCCGCGATTCCGCGCGGCACGATGGCGGCGTCGGCTTCCATCGAGAAGACGATTTCCACGGCGTCGAGCCACGAACTCGCGTTGGACAGGACGACCGGCTGCTGCAGCGGGTTGCTGTACCAACTGGTCAGGATCAGAAAGCCGAGGCTCGGTGAGGGCAGTGTCGAGACACGCTTGCCGACGAATTCGTCCAGCGACGGATCCATGCTGGCGTTGCTGGCCAGCAGCGAAAACGTGATCGGGCGTTGCGTGGTGACCAGCGGTGTGTAGCCGTGATTGTTCATCCGCCATGCCGCCATGTGCGAATCCTCGAGAATCAGCGGTGCGGCATCGTCCCTTCGCGCTTCCAGCCAGTACCGATGGAAATTTCTGACCGTCGTCAATCGCAGATCGAGTCCGGTCTCCTCCCGCAGGTAGTCGACCAGCGGCTGATAGACCAGTTCGGCCTGGTCGGGCAGGTAGATCGGGTTGACCAGGAGTTCGATGGGCCCGGTGACGTCCAGTACCGGAACGTCCGGATTTTCGTCGGAATCGTCTCCAGCATCGCTGGTTTCGACCGGGGGTTCCTCCTGCGCGTCAGGTTCGTCCTGACCCAGCGCGGGGCCCCAGACCATCGAACAGGCAATGAGGAGTGTGGCAAGCAGCGTCCGGAGAGCGGAATCGGCCGCGGGACGCGAGCCTTCGGTGATGATTTTCATTGTTGTCAGACCCCGTTGCAGATTTTCATCGAGCAGTTATCGTTCGCTTCCTGAATGAAAATGCAATTTACGCGCCGGATGGTAGCACAGCGTGATTTGCATCAACCATTGTCCAGCGGGTCGCCCGAGCGCCGCGCTCCGGAAGCTCGTCGTCGGTCGGCCGCGCATCGGCGGGCACGATCATCAGCCCGACGGACCCATCGGCGTCCGACCCGCTGAAGGTGGCGTACAGCACCACGCCGGTCGCGGTCGCGAGATCCAGTGCTTCGCCCGGGGCCGGGGGCTCGCCTTCGATGTCGAACCGGGCCAGCCGCTGCGTGACCCGACCGCGGTAGTGAACGCGAGCCACGACTTCCTGGCCCGGATAGCAGCCCTTGCGATAGCTCAGGCCGCCGAGTCGCTCGAGACCGATCATCTGCGGAAGGAAACGCCCTGCGGTTTCCGGCAGGATCCAGGGCAGCCCGGTCATGATGTCGCGAACCAGCCAGTCGTTCCAGGCGACCGTCCGGTTCGAGGTGGCGACCGACAGGCGCCGCGTCGCGTCCCAGGCCAGCGGCGTGCCGTCGGTCGCCGGAACGATGTCGGGACCGACGGAAATCGTCACATCCCGACCGATCCGGAACATGTTCATGCGGGCCTCGACCGTGTCGATGAGCGGTGCCGGCAGGACGAGCCGAATGGCGTCGGCGCCGGGTGACACGAGCATCACGGCCAGGACGCGACCCTTCGGATCGCACCACCCGGACGGGTGCCAGCTCGCGGCGTCGACGGCCGCAAGATCCGCGGTGAGCTGGGCCTGCAGGAAGCTGCGCGCGTCACGGCCTTCGACCGTCAGGGCGGCCAGCGTGAACGGGGTCGATGGAAGCGAATTCGAAGGCATCGGTAATGACATCCACTCACGGCAAGGCGGTAGAATGCAGACATGGTAGTCAAACACGAAGTTCCCTGCGAATCCGGCAGTCCCGACGACCGGTACGAGAATCGGGAACCGCCTGAAGCCGGCGCGCCGCCGGCCCCCCGTGCACCCTCCGAGCGCGCTGCCGACGCTGATCGGCCGCGGGAATACGGTGGCCGGAAAGGCCCCGAACCCACTCGCTACGGAGACTGGGAGAAAAACGGTCGCTGTATCGACTTCTGATCGCGCCTGCTGCGGCCGATCCGAACCGACGCTGACCGGATCGGGCACAGCGTTTCGCGACCCGAGGAATACGTCAAACTGGAACCCACCCGAAACCGGCAGGCAAGAATGACCACGCGTACCACCCAAGACCAACGCCCACTATCACCGCACCTGCAGATCTACCGTCCGCAGTGGACCTCGGTGCTGTCCATCCTGCATCGCATCACCGGCGTGTTGCTATCGGCCGGCACGGTGCTCGTCGTCGCCTGGCTGGTCGCGCTGGCGTCCGGCCCGGATGCCTATGCGGCAGTCACCGGTTTTCTGGCCGCGCCACTGGTCGTCGCTGTTCTCGTTGCGTGGACGCTGGCGCTGTTCTACCACCTGCTCAACGGCATCCGGCACCTGTTCTGGGATGCGGGGATGATGCTCGAGCTCGGCCCCGCACGCGCCTCCGGCATCGCCGTGGTGATCGGAGCGTTCGTCCTGACCGCCGTCGTCTGGCTGGTACCGTTGATCGGAGGTGCCGCATGAAGGCGCTCCGCAATCCGCTGGCCAATGCCCACAATCACGGTGCCGCCGGCGACGGCGTCGACCACTGGTGGTCGCAGCGTTTCAGCGCGATCCTGCTGGTTCCGCTCGTGCTCTGGCTGGTCTGGGCGCTCTCGGTGCTGGCCGGTGCCGACTTCGAGCGCGCGACAGCCTGGCTGGCCTCGCCGTGGAATGCCGCGATGTCCATCCTGTTCGTGCTGGCGTCGTTCTATCACGGTCGGCTCGGGCTGCAGATCGTGATCGGCGATTACGTCCATCACAGGGCGATCGAAGTCGCTCTGCAGGTCGTCGTGGCCGCGGCAGCGATCTTCGGCGCCTTGATCGCCGTCGTGTCGATTCTCAGCGTCGCGTTTTCCGGCTGATTCGCGCTGCGCTCGAATGTTGGATGCGCGCCGCGCAGTTCCGCCCAGATATGCTTCAAGGATTCAACTGACCCGATGTCCAAGAACTACGAGATCGAAACCCACGAATACGACGTGGTCGTGGTCGGCGCCGGCGGTGCTGGCCTCCGCGCCACGATGGGGCTGGCCGCGACCGGGCTGAATACGGCCTGCGTCACCAAGGTGTTCCCGACCCGCTCTCACACCGTCGCAGCCCAGGGCGGCATGAGTGCGGCGCTGGGCAACATGGGCGAGGACGATTGGCGCTGGCACATGTACGACACCATCAAGGGGTCGGACTGGCTCGGCGACCAGGACGCCATCGAGTACATGTGCCGCGAGGCCATTCCCTCGGTCATCGAACTCGAACACTTCGGCGTGCCGTTCTCGCGCACCGAGGAGGGCAAGATCTACCAGCGACCGTTCGGCGGCATGACCACGCACTTCGGCGAAGGCACGGCGCAGCGCACCTGTGCGGCGGCCGACCGGACCGGTCACGCCATCCTGCATACGCTCTACCAGCAGTCGCTGAAGCACGACGCACAGTTCTTCATCGAGTTCTTCGCCATCGACCTGATCATGGACGAGGAGGGCGCATGCCGCGGAGTGCTGGCCTGGGACCTGTCGACCGGCAAATTGCATGTGTTCCGTGCCCATGCCGTGATCCTGGCCACCGGTGGCTACGGCCGGGCCTATCTCTCTGCAACGTCGGCGCACACCTGTACGGGCGACGGCAACGGCATGGTGCTGCGCGCCGGTCTGCCGCTGCAGGACATGGAGTTCGTCCAGTTCCACCCGACCGGCGTCTATGGTGCCGGCTGCCTGATTACCGAAGGCGTACGCGGGGAGGGTGGCTACCTGACCAATTCCGAGGGCGAACGATTCATGGAGCGCTACGCGCCCAACGCCAAGGATCTGGCTTCGCGCGACGTCGTCTCGCGATCGATGACCATCGAGATCCGCGAGGGGCGCGGGGTCGGCGAAGACGGCGACCACATCCACCTCAACCTGCAGCATCTCGGCCCGGAAGTCATCAACGAGCGGCTGCCGGGCATTGCCGAGACGGCAAAGATCTTTGCTGGCGTCGACGTCACCAAGGAACCGATCCCGGTCCTGCCGACCGTGCACTACAACATGGGCGGCATTCCGACCAATTACCACGGTGAAGTGGTGACGCTGAGGGACGGCGACCCGGACGCAGTGGTCCATGGCCTTTATTCGATCGGCGAGGCGGGCTGCGTCTCGGTCCACGGTGCGAACCGGCTGGGTTCGAACTCGCTGCTCGACCTGATCGTGTTCGGCCGCGCCGTAGCCAGGCGCTGCGCGGCCACGATGAAGCCGAACCAGTCCCACAAGACCCTGTCGTCCGATATCGTCGACGGCCTGATCGGCGAGTTCGATCGGATTCGCCACGCTGACGGCAGCACCGGGACCGCCGAAATCCGGGCCCGGATGCAGCGGACCATGCAGGAAGACGCAGCCGTTTTCCGGACCGACCGCACCCTGGCCGAGGGCCTGGACAAGATTCGAGAGATCAACGGCTCGTTCGACGATGTCAAGGTGTCCGATCGAGGCATGATCTGGAACTCCGACCTGGTCGAAACCCTCGAACTACGCAACCTGCTCGGCAACGCCGTGACGACGATGGCCTCGGCCGAGAACCGGAAGGAATCGCGCGGCGCGCATGCCCACGAGGACCATCCGGATCGAGACGACGAGAACTGGATGAAGCACACCCTGATCTGGATGGACCAAAAGGGCGACACGAGGATCGACGATCGGCCGGTGCACATGTACACGCTGTCCGACGACGTCGACGTGATTCCGCCGAAGAAGCGAACCTACTGATCCAGGTCACCCGAACCCGAACGAGACGGAACCGTATCCATGGCTGAATTCCGACTTCCGAAGAACTCCCGGATCCGCGAGGGCAAGCAGTTTCCGGCCCCGGACGGGGCGTCGCGGATCAAGAGCTTCCGCATCTACCGCTGGGATCCCGATTCCGGCGAGAATCCCCGCATCGACCGGTTCGACGTCGACCTCGACAAGTGCGGGCCGATGGTGCTCGACGCGCTGATCAAGATCAAGAACGAGTACGACCCGACGCTGACCTTCCGCCGTTCCTGCCGCGAGGGCATCTGCGGGTCCTGCGCGTTCAACATCGACGGCATCAACACGCTGGCCTGCACCACCGGGATCGACGAGATCAGGGGTGACGTCAAGATCTACCCGCTGCCGCACATGCCGGTCGTCAAGGACCTGGTGCCCGACCTCACGCACTTCTATGCGCAGTACGCATCGATCCGGCCCTGGATCCGGACCCAGAGCCCGGCACCGCCCGACAAGGAGCGGCTGCAGTCTCGCGAGGACCGAGCTCAGCTCGACGGCCTGTACGAATGCATCCTGTGCGCCTGTTGCACGACTTCGTGTCCGAGCTACTGGTGGAACGGGGATCGCTACCTCGGGCCGGCGATTCTGCTGCAGGCCTACCGCTGGCTGGCCGACTCGCGAGACGAAGCGACCGGCGAACGCCTCGATGCGCTCGAGGACCCGTTCAAACTCTATCGCTGCCACACCATCATGAACTGTGCGAAGACCTGTCCGAAGGGCCTGAACCCGGCCAAGGCCATCGCCGAAATCAAGAAGATGATGATCCAGCGACGCGGCGTTTGAACAGTTTGCTCACCGGCGCGCAGCGATGAGCCTCGATCCGGACATCAGTCTGTCGCAATTGCGCTGGCGCTGCCGCCGCGGGATGCGCGAGCTCGATAGCCTGCTGACCGGCTGGGTAGAACGGCACTGGGCCTCTGCGGATGCCGAAACCCGGGCGCAGTTCCTGGTGCTGCTGGAATCCGAAGACGATGCGCTGTGGAACTGGGTGACCGGTCGCGCAGCCCCCGCAGACCCTGCGCTCGCAGGACTCGTCGAGCGGATCGTCGATCGTCGGGGCTGAGCCGTGCGGCGGCCGTCGGTCCGTGCGTTCATGGTGGGATGGGTCGCTGCGCTGGCGTCGTTCGCGGCCGTTATCGCCTCACTGGATTCCTGGGCCACGGTGCTGGTCGTCGGTTTCATCGTTTTCGTCGCTGCGCGGGCGCTTCGAGATGCGCCCGGCCGGCATCGGGTCGAACGTATCGTCGGTGGACGCATCCGTCTCCGTACACCGACCGGCGTTCGACTTCATGGCGATCTCCAGCCGGCCTACTGCAGCAGGCTTTACTGCGCCTTCACCGTTCATGACCCGGCCTGCGGTGCTCGCCGCTTCGGCCTGTTCCGTGACGAATTGGATGCCGACGGTTGGCGTCAGCTCCGTGTCGCGTTGCGTTCCGGCGGTAGGCACTGAACCGGGCAACCGCGGCCTTCCGGCGGACGGCGACGGCTCGACCCCTCTCGTTCCCAGCCCGGGCAGGCGTTAGAATCCGGAGATGACCGACGTGTCGTCGACTTCCCACGCTGAATCGAACCGCCCGGGCTGGCTGGATCGCCTGTACCCACTCTGGCTGTGGCTGGTGCTGCTGCCGATGGTGGTGCTCTACACGATGATTGCCGCGCCGTTGGCGATGCTGGTCTGCCTGTTCGGTCGCCAGCGTTTCGCCAATACCCAGATCGCTGCACGCTGGGCCCGGTTGATCGCACAGATGACCCCGGTCGACCTCGAGATCGAGGGCGCCGAGCACATCGAGCCGGGTCGTTCATACGTGGTCGTTGCCAATCACCAGAGCCAGTACGACATTCCCGTGATCTACGGTTATTCGGGCCTCGATCTGCGCTGGGTGATGAAGGCCGAGGTCGGCCGGATTCCTTTCGTGGCGCAGGGCTGCCGCGCTATCGGCCACATCTTCATCGATCGCTCGGACCCGGAACAGGCCCGATCGGCGATCAATGCTGCCGTCCGGCGCCTCGGCGACGGCACCGGCATCCTGTTCTTTCCCGAGGGCACGCGCAGCCGGACCGGCCAACTGCTCCCGTTCCGCAAGGGCGCGTTCCGCGTGGCGGTAGATCGGGGCTGGGCCGTGCTGCCGATGACCGTGACCGGGACGCGCAACATCCTGCCACCGGGCAGCCTGCGGATCCGTCCCGGGCGGGCGCGACTGGTGATCCATCCGCCGATCGAGCCGAAGGACCGGGCCTCCGCCGCATCGACCGACGATGTCGTCGGCGACCTGATGACGCGCTCGAGAGCGATCATCGCCGATGGACTGGAGCCGCGCGATGAGGTTTGAGGTCCCGGATCCCGACTACGCCGCCTCGCGTCGTTCGGCCGGCAATTTCGTGCTGGCCTTCAAGCTGGTGTTCGGCTTCCTGGTCGTGGTCTGGTCGGTCTTCCTGTTCGATCAGCTGCTCGAGCTCGGACTGATCCGGTACGGTCTTCGGCCCCGCGACGGGGCGGGACTGATCGGCCTGGCTACCACGCCCCTGCTGCATTTCAACCTCGCCCATCTGATGTCGAACACGCTGCCGCTTCTGATCGGCGGCACGCTGATGCTCTACTTGTTTCCGAACGCGTCGCTGCGGGTGCTGCCCTTGCTGTTCGTCGGTACCAGTGCGCTGGCGTGGGTCTTCGCCCGCAGCCATGTCCATATCGGCGCGTCCGGAGTGATCTACGGCATCCTCGCATTCGTGTTCGTTTCGGGGTTGCTGAGGCGCGACCTGCGCTCGGTCGGGGCCGCGCTGCTCGTCTGGTTCCTGTATGGATCGATGCTATGGGGCGTGCTGCCTTCGACGCCCTCGACCAGCTGGGAACTCCACGCCAGTGGGCTCGGGCTCGGCGTGGTGTTCGCGCTGGCGTTCCGGCGCTGGGATCGGCCACCGATGAAGCGCTACGACTGGGAGTTGGAGGACGAGGAGCACGATGACGCCGACGCCCCGTGGCGCCATATCGAGGTCGAGCGTGGCGACGACGGCGATCTCTGGCATGCCCGCGACACCGAGGAGCCGCGCGGCGGCCGGGATCGAATCGAATGACACCGCGGCTGCATGTCCTGGGTGCCGGTCGCACCGCGCGGACGCTCGCGCGGCTGTGGCACGAGGCCGGCGTGCTGAAGATCGGCCAGGTCCGGAACCGTAGCCTGGAAAGCGCGCGGCTGGCCGTGGCCTGGATCGGGCAGGGCGAGGCGGTGGACGATTTCCATGCGATCGCGGCGGAGGACTGGCTGCTGATCGGCGTGCCTGACAGCGAGATCGCCGGGTGTGCGCGGCGCGGGCTTCCCCGGACAGCGCTGGCCTTCCACCTGTCGGGCGCCGAGCCGGCCGACCTGATCGCCGGATGCGCCGATGCGATCGCCTCGATCCACCCGGTATGCGCCTTCGCCGACCCGGACCTGGCCCGGCGCCAGTTTCCGGGTCGGTTCGCCGTCGGTGAGGGTGACGGCGATGCACTCGATCGCCTTCTCCCGATCTTCGAGGCCATCGGGGCGCGCGCGATGCGCTTTGCGCCGGAAGACAAGCGGTTGTACCACGCCGCGATGATCGCGGCCTCGAATTTCCTGTGCACGCTCGACCAGCTGGCCGAGGACCTGGCCTTGGCCGGCGGCCTGGGCGTCGCAGACGCGCGCCGGCTGATCGCTTCGCTGCAATCGGCCGCGCTCGACAGTATTTCCGAGCATGGCGCCATCGCGGCGTTGACCGGTCCGATCGAACGGGGCGATCGGGCCACCTGCGAGGCGATGATGGAGCGGGTCCGGATACGCGCCGAGCGCGACGAGGCCTTCGCCGCCCGCGTCCTGCCGCTGCTTGCGCTGCTGGCCGGGGCCACGGTGGATCTCGCCACGCGCAAGCACCCGGAGCGCGCGGAGTCGCTGGACGCGCTTCGCGCGCTGTTCGAGGAGCGGGCGACCTGATGGCGGCGTTCGAGTTCGAGGCGCTCGACGGCCAGAAGAGCGTTCGTGGCGTCGTCCAGGCGGATTCCGCGCGACAGGCCCGGAGCCAGCTGCGCGACCGGGGCCTGGTGCCGCTCGAGGTCCGCACGGTGCAGCCGAATCGTGGCCGGGGCGGCAGCAGCATACGTCTGGCGCGCGAGCGAGCGCTGCTGCTTCGGCAGATGGCCGGCCTGCTGCGGGCCGGGCTGCCGCTGGAGGACGTGTTGGCGCTGCTGGTCGAGCAGTCCGAGCGCGCGGTGGTCCATCGACCGCTGGCGGCGATGCGATCGCGAGTTCGCGAGGGCGCTGCGCTTTCCGAGGCCATGGCCGAGCAGCCGAGCCTGTTTCCGCCGCTGGTATGGCGGTCCGTGGCTGCCGGAGAGCAGGCCGGCCGGCTCGAGACCGTCATCGGGCGGCTGGCCGACCATGCCGAAAAGCGCGCGGCGCTGTCGCGTGGCATCGTGATGGCACTGGTGTATCCGCTGCTGCTGGCCGCGCTTTCACTGGCCGTGGTCTGGGGACTGCTGGGCTTCGTCGTGCCGCGGGTGGTCGAGGTCTTCAGCCAGTCGAATCAGGCACTGCCGCCACTGACGCGCAGCCTGATCTGGATTTCCGATGTGCTGGCCAGCTGGGGCGGCGTGCTGCTGGCGACGTTGGTCGGGCTGGGTGTGGGCGCAGCGGTGTTGTTGCGCCGGGCCGGTCCGCGTCGGGCCTTCGACGCGGCGCTGCTGCGGTTACCGCTGATCGGTCGGGTCGTCCGCGCGCACGTCAGTGCGCTGTTCGCTCGTACGCTGGCCATCCTGATGGCCAGCGGTGTGCCGGCGGTGGATGCACTGGCGACCGCCGCGAGCGTCATCGGGAATCGAAAAGTCCGCGCCGACCTCGAAGGCGCGGGCCGGCGGGTTCGTGAGGGCGCGTCGATCACGGCCTCGGTGGCCGACCTGCGCTGGATGCCGCCGCTTACCCGGCGCTTGATCGCCGGCGGCGAACAGGCCGGCGACCTGGCCGGCATGCTGGATCACGCTGCCGAACTCCAGGAAGCCGACCTCGAACAGACCGGTGAGGTGCTGCTGGCGGTCCTGCAACCGGCCCTGATCCTGCTGGTGGGCCTGGTTGTTCTCTACATCGTGCTGGCGATCCTGCTGCCGGTCATGAACCTGAGCCAGATGCTGGGGTAGGGCCGGTGGGCGCGAACGGTAATGACGCGATGATCGTCTTCGAACACGTGGCCAAGCGTTACGCCGGGGGCGTCCAGGCGCTGTCGGACGTCAATTTTCGGCTGGAACCCGGTGAGATGGCCTTCCTGACCGGCCACTCCGGCGCCGGCAAGAGCACGTTGCTGCGGCTGATCGCGCTGCTGGAGCGACCCAGCCGCGGCCAGGTCCTGTTCGAGGGACGAAATGTCGGCCGGCTGTCGCGTCGCCAGATTCCGGCGCTGCGCCGCCGCGTCGGCGTGATCTTCCAGGACCACAAGCTGTTGACCGATCGCACGGTCTTCGACAACGTTGCACTGCCGCTGCACATCGCCGGCCTGTCGTTCGCCGAGATCAAGCGTCGAGTCGGCGCGGCACTGGACCAGGTGGGGCTGCGCGAGAAATCCGGCATGCAGGTGCCGGTATTGTCCGGCGGCGAACAGCAGCGTGTCGGAATCGCACGGGCGATCGTCGCCAAGCCGCCGCTCCTGCTCGCCGACGAACCGACCGGCAACCTCGATCCGGCGCTGTCGGAAGAGTTGATGCGCCTGTTCTGCACACTGAACGAGCTCGGCACCACCGTGTTGATCGCCACGCATGACCTGTACCTGGTCCGCCAGCTCGGGCGTCGGACGTTGGTGCTCGATCACGGCCGCATGGTCGACGACACCGTTCCGGGCGCGCCGCGGACGATGGGCCCGGAGGTGCTTCGATGAGCCGGGCCGGGTCCATGCAGGCCGGACTCCGCGGCTGGTTCCGCCGGCACGCCTACAGCCTGTTTTCGTCGATCGGTGCGCTGGTCCGCGCGCCGGTCGCCAGCGGGATGACCGTCGGCGTGCTGGCCATCGCCCTCTGTCTGCCGCTGGGTCTGTACACCGCGCTGGCCAACCTCAACGCGATGAATACGGATCTCGAGCGCCTGGAGTCGATTTCGGTCTTTCTCGATACCGATCTCGACGCGACGGGGGCCCGCCGACTCGCTTCCTCGCTGGCCACTTCGCCGGACGTGCTGACCGTCGATCCGATCAGTCCGGATGCAGGAATGCGCGAACTCGCCGGCGCGACCGGCCTGGACGATCTCGAACTCGGCGAGGTCCCGCTGCCCTGGGTGCTGGAAGTGACGCCGGCGCGCGAAGGCGATGTCGGCGGGCTGGCCGGCCGCCTGCGCGCGCTCGACGGCATCGACCAGGTCATCGTCGACCTCGGCTGGCTGCGACGGCTCGAAGCGTTGCTCGGGGTCTTCGCGCGGCTGGTCGAGCTGGTCGCCGTGCTGTTCGGGTTGGCGGTGCTGTTCGTCATCGCCAATACCATCCGGGCCGAAATCCAGTCGCGCCACGAGGAAATCGAGGTCATGGCGCTGGTCGGCGCCACGCCGGCCTGGATTCGTCGCCCGTTCTTGTACGCTGGCTTCTGGATGGGGCTGCTGGGCGGTCTGGGCGCCTGGCTGCTCGTGCAGGCCGGTCTGTGGATGCTGGCAGGTCCGGTCCGTGAGCTCGGTGCATCCTACGGCACCCCGGCGTCGCTGCAGGCGCCGCCGGCGGCGCTGATCGTCGGACTGGTCGTCGGTTCCGGCGTGCTGGGCATTGCCGGTGCCGCCGTGGCGGTCTCACGGCAGATTCACCGGATCAATCCATGATCCTGTCAGGCGCTCCTGGCTTGAAGTCGGGAACTTCCGCCCCAACGACCGCTCAAAGAGGGCGAGAACTAACGCGGACGCAATCGATCCGGATTCTGTTCGGAATGGCCGGAATGGCCCGTTTTTGCTAGAATTGAAGGGTTGATCCAGGAGGTTTTTACATGTCGAAGGAACTCGTACCGAGCCATCTTCTCGCCCCGGCCGGAACCGGGTCGCTGGATGCCTACATCCAGGAAGTCAATAAGGTCCCGGTCCTGAGCCTCGAGGAAGAACAGAGCCTGGCACGTCGTTTTCGCGACGACGAGGACCTGGACGCGGCGCGCATGCTGGTCATGTCGCATCTGCGCTTCGTGGTGCATGTCGCGCGAGGCTATTCCGGATACGGTCTGCAGCTGGGTGACCTCATCCAGGAAGGCAATATCGGCCTGATGAAGGCCGTCAAGCGGTTCGATCCCGAGCAGGGCGTCCGCCTGGTGTCGTTCGCGGTCCACTGGATCCGCGCCGAGATCCACGAATTCGTGCTGCGCAACTGGCGGATCGTCAAGGTCGCCACGACCAAGGCCCAGCGCAAGCTGTTCTTCAATCTGCGCAAGAACAAGAAGCGCCTCGGTTGGCTGAACATGGACGAGGTCAATCGCGTTGCCGGCGACCTGAACGTCAAGCCCGAAGTGGTCATGGAGATGGAATCGCGGCTGTCCGGTCAGGACGTCGGCTTCGATCTGACCAGCGATGACGACGACGATCGACCGTACCTGGCGCCGGCCGGCTACCTCGAGAACCACGAGGTCTCGCCGGACATCGCGACCGAAACGGCCGACATGGAAGAGCTCCACCACAACCTGCTGTTCTCCGGCATCGGTCAGCTCGACGATCGCTCCAAGGACATCATCCAGTCGCGCTGGCTGCTAGACCCGAAAATGACCCTGCAGGAGCTGGCCGACAAGTACGGAATCTCGGCCGAGCGGATTCGCCAGCTCGAAGCAGCGGCGATGAAGAAGCTCAAGGCGGCGTTCGAAGCGTAAGCCGTCACCCACATCATGGATCGCATCGGACGGCCTCCCTCGCGGAGGTCGTCTTCGTTTCCAGGGGGCGTGCGTAGAACGTGCGTTCAGCGCGCTCCGGTCGCGGCGCAACGACCATTGCTGATCGCGTCGAGATTTCCGGGCGGATGCGGCGCCGTGCGCCTACTTCGATCGGTAAGTGCATGAAGACCGGCCGGAATACCAATCTGCCCGTGCCCGGTACGGCTGGTCTCGAGGTCAGAGCGACGAAAGGTGCATGCCTGTTTCGCGTTCGATGGCTCGTGACCAAGGTCGTGCTGGTGGACAGTGAGCCCCGTTCGACAGCGGCCCGATGAACACAGACCGCCGCCGACGGCCCGGTCGCCAGGGGAGCATGAAGTTGCTGGATGCCGGGTTGGATATCATGGCGGTGTAGCGAATCCGGGGGGCGATCGGACCTCTCTGCATATCCAGCTCGCGACCCGGGATGGACGAACCCTTTTGTATGTGAAATAATTCACGCAACAAGCGTCAGAGTTTGCGTACCATCACATTTCTGGCTGTTCTGGTTCTGATCGGGTGACGTCCTTGCTGTCCTTTCTGCTGGTTCTTTCACTGCTCGGCGGCGGGCTCGTGGTGGGCGTGCACCTGGCGTTCGCCAATGCCGTGCTGCCGGGCTTGGCGAATCATGAGCCGGAGCAGGCCATGTTCGGAGTACGCCAGATCAACGATCGCCTTGCCGACGCCCGGTTCATGGTCGTCTTCTACGGCACGCTGCTTGCGGTCTGTGCCGTCGGCATCGTCGCGTTCCTGTCGCTGGACTCCGTCGAACGCTGGTGGCTGGTCGCCGGTGCGGTGATCTATGTCATCGGTCCGTTCGGAATCACGCTGCTCCACCAGGACCCGTTGAACCATGACCTTCGTGCCGCTGACTGGTCGAACGCCGGGCGCGTCTGGCCGGCGTTCCGGCGCCGAGCACAGTTCTGGAGCGCGATCCGCGCGGCGCTCGGCATCGCCGCCATCGGCGCCCTGGCGATCGGCGCGCTCGAGTTCTGATCCTCCACCGCAGCGCGGTCGGCGTCAGTCGAGTCGTCGCCACGCGCCCGACGGAAGTCCATCCAGCGACCAGTCGCCGATCCTCGACCGGATCAGGCGCAGGGTCGGATGGCCGATCGCGGCCGTCATACGCCGCACTTGCCGGTTCCTTCCCTCGGTGATCGTCAGCTCCAGCCAGACGTCCTCGACGTTCTTGCGGTAGCGCACCGGTGGGTCCCGCGGCCAGAGAGCGGCGGGTTCGTCGATCCGACGGACCCTGGCCGGCCGGGTGCGTCCGTCCTTCAGCTCCATGCCGCTGCGCAACCGTTGCAGCGCTTCGTCGCCCGGTTCGCGCTCGACCAGGACCCAGTAGGTCTTGGGCTGCTTGAACCGGGGTGAACTGATCCGGGCCTGCAGCGCGCCGTTGTCGGTCAGCACAAGCAGGCCCTCGGAATCCTTGTCCAGCCGCCCGGCCGGATAGACGCCGGGCACGCCGATGTGCTCGGCCAGCGTCGGCCCTTCGCCGCTGAACTGGCAGAGCACGCCGAAAGGCTTGTTGAACGCGATCAGCATCCAGCGGGTCAGCCGTTGCCGAGCCGGTCCTGGGTCCTCAGCTCGAAGTCGGAGCGATCATGACGTTCGTGCAGCTGCATCGACGGCTCGCCGAACGGCCGGTTGACCATTCGACCGCGGGTCACGGCCGGGCGGGCGTCGATGGTCTTCGCCCAGCGCACGACGTTCGTGTACTCCTCGACCTGCAGGAATTCGCCGGCGTCGTAGAGTCGCCCCAGGACCAGCTGGCCGTACCAGGGCCAGATGGCCATGTCGGCGATGGAATAACCGCCGGCGGTCATCCACTCCTGCTCGGCCAGGTGCCGGTCCAGCACGTCGAGCTGTCGCTTGGCCTCCATCGCGAAACGGTCGATGCAGTATCTGATTTTCAACGGAGCGTAGGCATAGAAATGACCGAAACCTCCGCCGAGATACGGCGCGCTGCCCATCTGCCAGAACAGCCAGTTCATGCATTCCGTTCTGGCCTGGTGTCCGGTCGGCACGAAGGCGCCGAACTTCTCGGCCAGGTACAGCAGGATGCTGCCGGACTCGAACACCCGGGTGGGCGGCTCGGTCGTCTGGTCGAGCAGGGCGGGGATCTTCGAGTTGGGATTGATCTTGACGAAACCGGAGCCGAACTGTTCACCTTCGCCGATCCGGATCAGCCAGGCGTCGTACTCCGCGTCGGCATGCCCCAGCGCAAGCAGCTCCTCGAACAGCACCGTGACCTTGACGCCGTTCGGCGTGGCCAGCGAGTAGAGCTGGTGCGGATGATCGCCGATCGGCAGGTCCTGGTCGTGCGTGGCCCCGGCGGTCGGCCTGTTGATGCTGGCGAACTTGCCGCCGTTGCCTTTCTCCCACTGCCAGATCGCCGGTGGGGTGTAGTCGGTTTCGGCCATGGTGCTCGTTCCTCGATTCGTTCGGATCCAGTGTAGGGAATGCGCGCAACGACCTGGGTTCGACATTGCGCTCCGAACCGGCCTTGAAGCTTCGGGTCAGTCCATCTTCGTCGTTTCCGCGGATCGGCGCCGAAGCGCTCGATACAGTTCCAGGTTCCAGGCAGCCCCGGACAGCCCGGTGTGCTGAAGCGGGTCCTCGGTTTCGGGTTCGATGCCGAAGTATGCCGCGGTCCGACCGTTGGCCAGCGCCGTGGCGCCGAGGCCGAAGGCCATCGACGGCAGATCGAGCACGAAGTGGGTGTACAGGTCGCGCACCGAGCTCTGGTGACGTTTCAGGAAGGCGTCGACAAAGGCACGGTCGAACGGCGCGTTGTAGGCCGTGAGGATGAAGCGTCGCGCGTGGGCGTGCTCGCGGTGGAATTCCAGGATTCGCATCGCCGCGGCTTCGGCCTCCAGCGCGTCGAGCGCCGCCCAGCGTTCTTCCGAGTAGCCGTTGATCGAGCGAGCGACCTCGCCGGCGCGTTCCGGGTGCCTCGGGTGGATGCGCAGGAACAACCGCCCCAGCTCGTCGCCGTCCAGCGTGGTGTAGATCATCCCGATGTCGATCATTTCGTGGTGGCCGGGTTCGAGACCCGTCGTTTCCACGTCGATGATGGCCAGCCCCCATTCTTCGGGGGCCGCGTCCGGCCACGGCGCCTGGGCCAGCGTGGACGTCGACACGAAAAGAAGCAGGAAGGCGAAAATCGATTGCATGCGACGCGTGCTCCGTTGGGGCCTGGATCAGGGTACGGCACCGGTGACCGTCGGTTCGGCGTTCGCCGGGCGGCGAAGCGCGGCCGGCGCCGGTGCATAGTCGAGGTCGTCGGCGGGCGGCGCGGTTCCGCGAACGCGACCGCACAGGCGCATGTAGGTCACCCGCATCGACATCCATGGGTTCATCAGTTCGTCGTTGGTCGGCGCAGCGACTCGCGTGCACACCGCCTGACCGTTGGCCAGCACGAAGTAGCCGCGTTGTTCTCCGTTCGGCGCGCCCCAGGTCTCCGATCGCGGTTGGACCGGTCCGACGTAGGGATTGAGCCAACCGCCGCCGCGCGGCAGCCCCGGGATCGCCGTGCCGGTTCCGGCCCAGGGCAGCGTGGCGGCCGGTGGGCGGATGCCGGGCGGAGCCGAGCCGCCGTCGCTGTCGGATTCCCGCTGCAGGGTCGAAAACTGTTCGCGCAATCGGACCAGATCGATTTTCGCGGCCGGCGCCGCCGCCTCGCGCTCGGGAATTGCCTCCGGGGATTCCGCGGCGGGTGTCTGCGACCGTGATTCTACGGGTCGTTCGATGGGGGTCGCGCCGGTCGGATTCGTGAGATCCGGAACACCGGGTGCGAGCGGCTCCGTTGTCTGCGGTTCGGCCTGCGGTTGGGCGAATGGCGGCGTGGGCGCAGGTGCCAGCGTCAGCCGGATCACGTCCGAAGCCGGGGCTTCGAGGCTCGGCCGGCGATCGACCCACCCGGCCAGCACGATCAGGGCCGCGGCGTGCAGACCGATCGAAAGGCCGGCGGCAAGGACAACGGCTGAACGCGCACCCGGGCGGGGCCGCGCGCCGCTGTCCCGGGCCCGCGGGGCCTGGGGTTTGAGCCGGGAGGAGACGGGGCGCGGGAGTCGGATAGGGGGCATGCCGGCCGGTCGGCAATCGACAGACTGGTACACTACAGGTCTTGCTGTTTTCCATTGGTTAAGAGGACGAATCGCATGCCTTATCAGCACGTCAAGCTGCCGGAAACCGGCACCCGCATCACGGTCGAAAACAACCAGCTGAAGGTTCCGGACGATCCGGTCCTGGGCTACATCGAGGGCGACGGCATCGGCATCGACATCACGCCGGCCTGCCTGCGCGTCTGGGACGCGGCCGTCGAGAAGGCCTACGGGGGGCAGCGCAAGGTCCACTGGGCCGAGCTGTACCTCGGCGAGAAAGCCGCCGGCATCTACGACGGCGACTACTTCCCCGACGAAACGCTGGAGGCCATCCAGGAGCTGAACGTCGCGATCAAGGGCCCCTTGACCACGCCGGTCGGCGAGGGCTTCCGCTCGCTGAACGTGTCGCTGCGCCAGACGCTGGATCTCTACGCCTGCGTTCGCCCGGTCAAGTACTACTCCGGGGTGCCGTCGCCGCTGCGCAAGCCCGAAGATTTCGACGTGGTGATCTTCCGCGAGAACACCGAGGACGTGTACTCCGGCATCGAGTTCGAGTCCGGAACACCGGAAAACGAGAAACTGGCGACGTTCCTGCGCGAGGAAATGGGCGCCGACTTCTTCGAGGGGGCCGGTCTCGGCGTCAAGCCGATCTCGGCCTTCGGCACCAAGCGACTGGTCCGCAAGGCCATCCAGTTCGCGATCGACAACGATCGTGAATCGGTCACGCTGGTGCACAAGGGCAACATCATGAAGTTCACCGAGGGCGCCTTCCGCAAGTGGGGCTACGAGGTGGCGGCCGAAGAGTTCGGCGACGTGACGATCACCGAGGACGAGCTCTGGGAAAAGCACGACGGCAAGCGGCCGGACGGCAAGATCGTCATCAAGGACCGGATCGCCGACATCATGTTCCAGCTGCTGCAGCTGCGACCGGCCGAGTTCGACGTGCTGGCGACCATGAACCTGAACGGCGACTATCTCTCCGACGCGGCCGCGGCTTCGGTCGGCGGGATCGGCATCGCGCCGGGCGCCAACATGGCCGACAACGTTGCGGTGTTCGAAGCCACCCACGGCACGGCGCCGAAGTACGCCGGCCAGGACAAGGTCAACCCCTCGTCGCTGCTGTTCTCGGGCGTGATGATGTTCGACTACATCGGCTGGAGCGAAGTCGGCCGCCTGATCGAGCGGGCGTTCGAGAAAGTCGTGGTCGGTGGCACGGTGACCTACGACTTCGCGCGCCAGCGCGCCGATGCCACCGAGGTCTCGACCTCCGGCTTCGCCGATGCGCTGATCGAGGCCATCCAGAACTCCTGATGGCCTGGGACGACGTCCGTGCCGCGCTGACGGAAACGGATCCGCAGGCCAAGTGCCGGCGGGTCGAACGGCTGTGGTCGACCGTGGTCGACGGCGCGTTCGTCCCGGTCGATCCCGGCCCCGGAACGGTTCCGGACGTCGGCCGCCCGTCGCGGCCGGCGTTGGTCCATCCCGCGAAGCTTCCGCGCCGCGGGCTCGGCACCGTCGAGGGTCGAGTGGCGCTGATCCATGCGGTCGCCCACATCGAGTTCAACGCGATCAATCTCGGCCTCGACGCAGCGCTGCGGTTCCCGGACATGCCCGACGCGTTCTACCACGACTGGCTCAGCGTGGCCGCCGACGAGGCGCGTCATTTCTGCCTGCTGAGCGATCGGTTGGCCGATCTCGGCGCGGCCTACGGCGATCTGCCGGCCCACAACGGGCTCTGGGACATGGCCGAGAAGACCGCCGGCGACGTGCTGTTGCGCATGGCGCTCGTTCCGCGCGTGCTCGAAGCCCGCGGGCTCGACGTCACCCCCGGCATGATCGACAAGCTGCGGTCGGTCGGCGACGACGCGACCGTGGCCTGCCTCGAGATCATCCTCGACGAGGAGATTCGTCACGTCGCGATCGGCAGCCACTGGTTCCGCTTCTGCTGCGCGGCCCGTGGACTGGCGCCGGAGGCGACGTTCCGGCGACTGTTGAAGGACCACTTCGGCGGCCCGCTGCGCGGACCGTTCAATCACCCGGCGCGACGCGAAGCCGGGTTCAGCGCGCCGGAGCTCGAGGCGCTGGAGGCCATGGCATGAAGTTCAAGCACTGGATTCCGCTGATCGGGCTCTCGCTGGTCGGCTGCGGCACGTCGAAGCCGCCGCTGGACCTGGTCGACGCGGTCGATCTCGAGCGCTATCAGGGCACCTGGTACGAGATCGCCAAGTTGCCGAATCGTTTCCAGGACCAGTGCGTGGCCGACACCCGGGCTCGATACAGGCTGCTCGACGACGGCGCGGTCGAAGTCACCAACCGCTGCCGGCTGCGCAGCGGCGAGACCGAGTCGATCACCGGCCGCGCTCGCCGGCCCGACCCGGATCAACCGGCTGCGCTGGAAGTCCGCTTCGCGCCGGGCTGGCTGAGCTGGCTGCCGCTGATCTGGGGTGACTACCAGGTCATGGCGCTGGACGATGCCTACCGTTCTGCGCTGGTCGGCGAGCCGTCGCGCGAATTCCTGTGGATTCTGTCGCGGACCCCGGGCCTGGCGCGGGAGCGGATCGATGAATTGCTGGCCGAGGCCGAGCGCCAGGGTTTCCCGGTCGAGCGGATCGATTTCACGCCGCAGGACGAGGCCTGATGCTCGATACCCTCGTCATCGGTGCCGGCTGGGCCGGACTGACCGCTGCAACCCGCCTGGTTGAAGCCGGCCAGAACGTCCTGGTGGTGGAGAAATCGCGCGGGCCGGGAGGGCGCAGCGCCACCCGCCGCGACGACAAGGATCGCTACGACCACGGCGCGCAGTACTTCACGGCGCGCTCGGCGGCCTTCGGCCGACAGATCCAGCAATGGCGCGACGATGAATGGATCGAGAAGTGGACGCCGCGCCTGGCGGTTCTCGGCGGCGATGCCGGCCATGACGATCCGGAAACGGTGCAGCGGTTCGTTGGCGTGCCCGGCATGAACGGCGTCTGCCGACGCCTGGCCAATCGCCTGGAGTGCCGCTTCGAAGTACGGGTCGACCGCGTCGGCTTCGATGAGCACTGGACCGCGACGCTGACGGGGGGCGAAACGATCGAAGCGCGCCGCCTGCTGATCACCGCGCCGCCGGCGCAGGCGGCCGCTCTTCTCGGGTCGGACCATCCGCTGCACGACCGCCTCGACGACGTGGACTTCGCTCCCTGCATCACGCTGATGGCCGCATTCGATGCGCCGCTCCAACCGCGTTTCGACGCGGCCTTCGTCAATGACGATTCGACGCTCAGCTGGATCGCCCGGAACTCCAGCAAGCCGGGTCGTTCCGGCGAATGCTGGGTGGCCCACGCCACCTCGGACTGGTCGCGTGCGCATCTGGACGACGACGTCGACACCCTGGCAGCGGCCATGGTGCCGGCGCTGTGCGGACGCCTCGAGGTTCCGGTCGATCGGATCCGCCGCGGCCAGGCTCACCGCTGGCGCTATTCCCAGGCGGTCGAAGCGCGTGACGACGGACTGCTCGTCCTCGATGCGCAGCGCCTCGCGATCGCCGGCGACTGGCTGGCCGGAAGCCGGGTGGAGGGCGCCTGGACCAGCGGCCGAAAGGCCGGCGCCTGGCTGGCCGACATCGGCTGACTAGAGGAATCTTGGCTGACGGCGCCATCGGGGCG
This sequence comes from uncultured Halomonas sp., assembly GCA_964548715.1. Classification (GTDB taxonomy): domain Bacteria; phylum Pseudomonadota; class Gammaproteobacteria; order Xanthomonadales; family Wenzhouxiangellaceae. The sequence goes on from CAZJSH010000010.1 coordinate 40,557, forward strand.
TCATCGAACAGCAGGTAAACTCAAAGGATGTCTGACTCGTCTCAAACCGCGCAACGACTCGACGGGCGCGCCGTTGCCGACCGCCTGATCGAGAACGTTGCTCACGCCGTCGCCCAGTCCGTCGACCGTGGCCGGCGCCCGCCGGGGCTCGCGGTCGTTCTGGTCGGCGACGATCCCGCCTCCGATGTCTACGTCGGCAACAAGGTCAAGGCCTGCGAACGGGCCGGGCTGGTCTCCCGGGATCATCGCCTGCCCCACGGCACCGATCAGAACAGTCTGCTGGCGCTGATCGACGACCTGAACGCCGACGACGAGATCGACGGCATCCTCGTCCAGCTGCCGCTGCCGGCGCACATGGACGAACTCGACGTGACCCGGCGCATCGACGCGACCAAGGACGTCGACGGGTTCCATCCGTACAACGTCGGTCGTCTGGCCCTGCGCGATCCCGGCGTTCGGCCCTGCACGCCGCGCGGCGTGATGACGCTGTTGAATCACTATCGGCTGTCGCCGAAGGGCCATCACGCGGTCGTCGTCGGCGCCAGCAACATCGTCGGCCGGCCGCTGGCGCTGGAGTTGTTGTTGGCAGGGGCCACGACCAGCGTCGCTCATCGCTTCACCAACAACCTCGAAGCGCTGGTCCGCCAGGCCAATTACCTGTTCGTCGCGGTCGGCAAGCCAGGCATTGTCGATGCCGACTGGATTCCCGAGGGCGCCGTGGTCGTCGACATCGGGATTCACCGGGGCGAGGACGGCCGGTTGCGCGGTGATCTCGAGCATGACGCCGCGGCTCGCCGTGCGGCCTGGATCACGCCGGTGCCCGGCGGCGTCGGACCGATGACCGTCGCGACACTGATGCAGAACACTGCCGAGGCCGCCGGCCTCGTGGTCAGGGCGCCATGAGTCGGGGCTGGGCGCGGCTGGCGCTGGCGTGCCTGCTGCTATCGCTGACTGGCTGCGGCGCGTTGATCGATCGCGCGACCAGCAACTTCACGGCCGATCTCGAGCGGGCCGTCGTCAACTACGACGAGCCGCTGATCGTTGAGCGGGGGCTGCCGACCTTCCTGCTGATTCTCGAGGCCCGCCTCGAGGGCAATCCCGGGAATGCGCAGACCCGCCTGACCACGGCCCGGCTCACCAGCACCTATGCCGGTCTTTTCTCCGACGAGCCGGGTCGGCAGCGCCGACTGGCCCAGCGTGCGCTGGACCATGCCCGACGCGGCGCCTGCACCGCGGTATCCGATCTCTGCGCGATCGACGACGGCGACTATGAGGCCTTCGAGGCCCGCCTCTCGGAACTTGCCACCGGTGCGGTGGAAGAAGCCTACGTGCTCGGCACCGTCTGGGCCGCGTGGATCGCGGCGGCCAGTGACGATTTTCGAGCACTGGCCGACCTGCCCCGGGTCGAGGCGCTGCTGGGCTGGGTGGCCGAACAGGATCCCGACCACGACGATGGCGCCGTGTGGCTCTACCTCGCGGTATTGAATTCCCAGCGTCCGCCGGCGGCCGGCGGGCGGCCGGATCTTGCCAGGACCCAGTTCGAGCGCGCCCGCGAGGTTTCGCGCGGCCGGAATCTGCTGATCCCGGTACTGATGGCCGACGAATATGCCCGGCTGATGTTCGATCGCGAGTTGTTCGTGGAACTTCTCGAGAGCGTGGTGGGTGCCGATCCGGACCAGGACGGCTACGTGCTGGCCAACCGCATCGCCCAGCAGCGGGCTTCCGATCTGCTGGAACAGACCTCAAGGATCTTCGACTAGGACTATGAATAGAAAGACGTTCCTGTGGGCGGCCCTGCTGCTGACGATGAGCATCGGGCCGCTGCATGCACAACAGCTCAAGATCGCGGCGTTGGCGCCCGACGGCTCCAGCTGGATGGAGGCACTGAAGGCCGCCGGCGACCGGATCGAGGAGCGCACCGACGGCGAGGTGCGCATCCGGTTCTATCCGGGCGGCGTGATGGGCGACGCCGATACGGTGCTGCGGAGAATTCGGCTCGGTCAGCTGCAGGGCGGTGTGTTTACTGTTGGCGAGCTGGCCGGCATTGCGCCGGAGTCCAATCTCTATTCGCTGCCGTTCCAGTTCCGCAGGGCCGAGGAGCTGGCAGCGCTTCGCGAGGAATTCGATCCGTTCATCCTCGATGCGCTGTACGAAGGCGGCATGATGGCGCCGGCGATTTCGAACGGCGGGTTCGCCTACTTGTTCTCCCGTGATCCGGTCACCGCGCCGGACGACGTGTCGGCCGGTCTGCGAGTGTGGATTCCGGAAGGCGACGCGTTGTCGCGCCGCACACTGGAAAGGATCGGCGCCAGCGCGGTTCCGATGAGCATGGCCGAGGTCTACACCGGCCTGCAGACCGGCACGATCAACACCTTCGGAAGCACGGTATCGGGCGCAATCATCCTTCAGTGGCACACGCGTGCGAAATACATGCTGGACCTGCCGGTACTGGTCACGATGGGAACACTGGCCATCGATCGCGATGAATTCGAGAAGCTCGATCCTTCCCACCAGGAGGTGGTTCGGCAGCAGTTCGCCGATGCACTGAGCTCGCAGGAAGCCGCCGTGGTCGGCGAGAACGCCAATGCCCGCCAGGCGCTGATCGAGGAGGGCATCCAGATTCTCCAACCCGATCCCGACGCCGTGCAGGAGTGGACACGCCTCTCGAACCAGGTGCTCGACGAGATGCTCGAGGATGGCGACTTCGAAGTGCCGGGAATCGACCGCCTGCGCGAGCGACTCGACGCGGTGCGCGCCGACCAGGAGCCCGCAACGCCGTGAGCCTCGTCGATCCGGAGCGGCCGACGGCTGAAGTTCCGGTCACCTCGATCGGGCGCTGGGTCCGGCATCTCGAGATCGGATTGATCGCGCTGATCTTCTTCGCGCTGGTCGTGCTCGGACTGACCCAGATCGGCCTGCGCAACCTGGCCGATAGCGCGCTGCCCTGGGCGGACCCGGCGATGCGGGCCGGCGTACTCTGGCTGGCGATGCTGTCGGCGGCGCTGGCCGCGGGCGAAGGGCGTCATATCCGCATCGACCTGCTGGGGCGCCTTGTTCCGGTGCCCGTGCGCAGCCTGGTCGACCGAGCGATGTTCTCGATCACCGCGCTGTTCTGCATCGGCATGGTTCACCTGTCGATGGAGACAATACGGCTTGAACGCGAATTCGGCGACCTGGCGTTTCTTGCCGTCCCGCGCTGGCTGGTGCTGGCCATCATCCCGGTCGGCTTCGCGCTGATGGGCTGGCGATTCATGCGCCGCGCGGTGCTTGGCGCGCCTGGCGACCGGGCCCCGGACGACCGCCCGGAGACTTCGGGATGATCATGATCGTCCTGCTGGTGCTGGCCCTTTTCGGCCTTCCGCTGTTCGCCGTTATCGGCCTGGCCGCGGTCATCGGGTTCTATGACGCCGGGGCCAATCCGGTGCTGGCCGCGCTGGAGTTCCAGCGGATCGGTGAGCTGCCGGTGCTGGTCGCGCTGCCCCTGTTCACCTTCGCCGGTGTACTGCTAGCCCGGTCGGGAACGCCGGCCCGCATGGTCGATCTGACGCGCGCACTGTTCGGATGGATGCCGGGCGGACTCGCGATTCTCGGCCTGGGCCTGTTCGCGCTGATGACAGCGTTCACCGGCGCATCGGGCATCACGGTGGTCGCGCTCGGCTCGCTGATGCTGCCTGCGCTGCTCAGTGCCGGGTATCCACAGCGGTTCTCGCTGGGTCTGGTCACGGCCGGGTCCAGCATGGGTGTACTGTTCGCGCCGTCGCTGCCGCTGATTCTCTATGCGGTGGTCGCACAGCAGGTCGCACCGGGGCAGGGCATCCGGATCGAGGACCTGTTCCTCGCCGGGATTCTGCCCGGGTTGTTGATGCTTGCCGTGATGGCCGGCTGGGCCATGTGGGTGGGCCGGGGCATCGAGACGCACGTGGAAGCGCGGCCGCCGATCGGGGCGAGCGTCCGTGCCGTCGCATGGGAGCTGCCGCTGCCGTTCGTCGTGCTCGGCGGGATCTACAGCGGCTGGCTGCTGGTGGTCGAAGCAGCGGTGGTGACCGCCGCGTGGGTGCTGGTGACCGTCGTGTTCATCCGCCGCGAAGTCGGAATCGCCGAACTCGGCAAGGTGATCGCCGAGGCGATGATGCTGATCGGAGCGATCCTCGTTGTACTCGGGTTTTCGATGGCGTCGACCAATATCATGATCGACACCCAGGTCCCGCAGCGCCTGTTCGAGGCGGTCGAACCGTGGCTGTCCAGCCCGTGGATGTTCCTGCTGGCGCTGAACGTGCTGCTGCTGATCGTCGGCATGATCCTCGATATCTTCGCCGCGCTGGTCATCATGGCCCCGCTGATCATTCCGATCGCGCTGGCCTTCGGCGTCGACCCCGTCCACCTGGGAATCATCTTCCTCGCCAACCTGCAGATCGGCTACTGCACGCCGCCGGTCGGCATCAACCTGTTCCTGGCTTCGCATCGCTTCAACACCGACATCCTGACCGTCTATCGATCGACGCTGCCGTTCCTCGGCTGGCTGCTGATCGCGCTGGTCATCATCACCTGGTGGCCGGCGCTGAGCCTGTGGTTGCCGGGTCGGATGGGCTGAACGCCCGATCGCGAGGGCTGACTTCGCCGGGTCGTCCAGGGTCGAATCCGAACGATGCGCGAAGCGCATGGGCCCATCGGTTTCCCGAGGGTGGCTGCTCGGGCCGATCCGGCCCGCCGAATGTCCGAAAATCGATCGCGGTCGAACGCGTGGAAATGGGAGGATCTCATGGCGGAGCATTCCGTGCGGTCCGTACTGCGGATCGTTGCGATCGTGACGGGCTTGATCGGCGCGATTCTGACAACCGTGTCGGTATTCGGCGTGGTCGGGATCGAGGCGAGCGTCGGAGGCGTTGCAGGTTCCGGCCTGGGAGCGATGGCGCATGCCCTGGTCTGGAGCCACGTCAGCATCATTCTGTGGGGGCTGTTCCTGTTCGTGTTCAGCGGGCCGCTGGCACGCCTCGTCGTTCGTTGATCGCGAGAAGAAAAACGACCGGTGGTCGCCCGCTCCGGAGTTCAATGCGTCGAACATGAAACGGCCCCGCCGCAGCGGGGCCGTTGATGCGCCGGTGGAGCCGCCGGCTCAGTCGCGTTCGAGAATCGCGCTGACGCCCATACCCCCGGCCGTGCAGACCGAGATCAGGCCGCGACCGGAGCCCTTGTCGTCGAGCAGCTTGGCCAAGGTCCCGACGATGCGTGCGCCGGTCGCGGCGAACGGGTGACCGACGGCGACCGACGAGCCCTTGACGTTCATCTTCGAACGGTCGATCGAGCCCAGCGGGGCATCCAGTCCCAGCCGATCGCGGCAGTATTCCTCGGATTCCCAGGCCTTCAGCGTGCACAGCACCTGGGCGGCGAAGGCTTCGTGGATTTCGTAGAAGTCGAAATCCTGAAGCGTCAGGCCGGCGGCCTGCAGCATCTCGGCCACGGCGACCGTCGGCGCCATCAGCAGGCCTTCATCGTGGACGAAATCGACCGCTGCGGTGCGCCCCTGGGTCAGGTAGCAGGTGACCGGCAGGTCGTGCTTCTTCGCGTAGTCCTCGGAGGTCAGCAGAACGGCGGCTGCGCCGTCGGTCAGCGTGGTCGAGTTGCCGGCAGTCAGCGTGCCCGTGCCCGATCGGTCGAAAGCCGGCTTGAGCTTGGCCAGTGCCTCCATGGTGCTGTCGGGACGGATGTTGTTGTCGCGCAGCACGCCGGCATGGCCGGTCACCAGGTCGTCGAAGAAACCTTCGTCCCAGGCCTGGGCGGCCTTGTGGTGACTTTCCAGCGTGAGTTCGTCCTGCTCGCGGCGGCCGATCTGCCATTCCTTGGCCATGCGCTCACAGTGCTGGCCCATCGACAGGCCGGTGCGTGGCTCGCCGTTGGCCGGCGGCTGCGGCGCCAGTTCCGACGGCGAGAAGCCCTTGAACACGGCCAGCTTGTCCTTGAAGGTCCTGGCGCGGCCGAGCTTGACCAGGCGCTGCGCGAAGCGGCGCTGGAATACGATCGGCGGGTCGGACGTGGTGTCGGTGCCGCCGACGATCGCGCATTCGATCTGGCCGGTGGCGATCTCGGCGCC
>CAZJSH010000011.1:0-45250 GCA_964548715.1 uncultured Halomonas sp.
ACTTCGAGGACGCCGGGCACTACGTGCTGGAAGACGCGGCCGATCGGCTGGTGCCGATGATCAAGAAGTTTTTGGACTAGACAGGGCAGAGTCCGGAATATACAGGCACGGCAAGGGACCACCTGGGCGAGAGGCTCATCCGGCGCCTCAACACCAGTGATTGGTGTCTTCGTCTCCAGTCGGCGTTTTTCTCTCTCTTGTGGAAAGGACCACAAGAAACACTACCAAAACCAACAATAGTGGCCAAAATGCGTATCCTGCAGTTTGAGCGCTTCGGAAAATAAACAACTGAAGAATCATCGTCATCACATAAAGCGCTCCAGCTGCAAACACGCTGAATTTCCACCATTTCATTGTTACTCTCCTTTCTGAAGTCTAGAAATAAGAAAGTGCCGCCTACGAGGGATAGGCGGCACCTTTGCGAGTCAGTAAGCAATCAACTCATTGCGTGCCCACATTTCACAAGTGACAACAGCAGCCGCCATGACGCCCAATGCTGCAGCACCCGCTGCAGCGCAAGTGGGAGTGATTCGGCGAAACCCCCGGCATGCAGCATAATAGCCGACGACTGCGGCATCTGCCGCGGCAATAGCTCCCATACAGGCATTCATGCTGAATTCAATAGTCTCATCGTCTTGCGCATGAGGAATGACGACAGGCGGGGGATCTCCACCTTCACCACCGACATCAAGGGGCGGAAGCGTTCCACCGTTCTGGGTGATGAGTGGTTCAAACTGCTCGCGGATTGCCAATTGCTCCTGAACCAGCCAGTCGGCTTCGGGCCCCTCGGAAGCCGAAGCGGTTGATGAGCCACGACAATGAAACGCAGCTTGACTGAGACGCAAGTACGCATCAACTGCGAAATCATCGCCAGAAACAAGAGCGATCTCTGCCAACTGATCTGCAACCTCCAATTCCGATGGGGTTATGTAATTGAGAGACTCGTCTGAACTCAATTGCGAGGAAAAGTCATCGGCGAAGACCGGAATTATGGATGCGCCAAAAAGCAATACCCAAACCACTGCCAGATTAGCGAAGAACTTGAAATTCTTCGTAGCTTCTTTTTCGTTCATGGTTCATGTCCCTTCATTGTTTGCCAACCCTACTGCCAGGTGAGTAAGGTCGGACGAGAATGCCAAACTCCCAGAAGACACTGCATCGGACAATTTCTGAAAAACTTGTAGGAAATTTTCGTGTTCTATCCGTGATCGCCCGGCGTTACGGTGCGCCAGACACATAGATCGAAGTCGCGTGCTTTTTTCAGATGGGATATTGCTGCAAGAGTAAGGAGGCGAACTACAGGTGAAGCCCACCCAGGTCGATCGCGAGCACCTCACCGAACTGACCGACCTGCCCAACATCGGGCCGAGGATTGCCGCGTGCCTGCTCAAGGCCGGCATCGACCGGCCTGCCGACCTGGAAGGGCGCGACGCCTTCGACCTGTACGGCCAACTGTGCCGATCGGAGGACCAGCGACTCGACCCCTGCGTGCTCGACGTCTGCCTGTCGATCACCCGCTTCATGGACGGCGAGGAACCGCGCGCCTGGTGGCACTACACGGCAGAGCGGAAAACGCGCTATCCCGACGTCTGATGCAGGCCTGGCAGCGGTGCCGCGGCCTGGACGGTCCCGATTCGTTCAGGAACCGACGTCGATTCCGGCATTGATCGCTCCGATCACGTCCATGACCAGCTGCGCGGTGCCGCTGGACGCGAAATTCGTCGCGCCCAGTCGGACGATGACCAGGTCGTACGAGGGCACGATGAACGCGCGTTGCGACTGGAAGCCGTCCATGTAGACGATGCCGCCCGGCGCGTCCGGGTCCGGATGGCCGCGCCAGAAGCCGAGTCCGTAGCTGTCCCCACGCGAACCCTCAGTGGGCGTATCGATGAGAGCGACCCAGCCCTCGGCCAGCAGGCGCTCGCCGTTCCAGACGCCGTCCTGCATCACCAGCTGGGCCAGCCGGGCCCAGTCATGGGTCCCGGCATAGAGGTACGACGAGCCCTGGAAGATGCCGGCCTGGTCGACTTCCAGCACGGCGGTGTGGATGTCCAACGGATCGAACAGCAGAGCCCTCAGCCCTCGAACCTGCTCGGGCAGCGAATCACCGAGCGCGTTCTGCAGCACCCGCGCGGCCAGCACGGTGTTGCCGCTCATGTACTGCCAGTGCGCACCCGGCGGATGGAGCCGATCACGAGCAGCTGCCCATGCCGCCATGTCGGCCTCGGTGAACAGCATGTCGGAGTTCGGATCGAAGCCGTCGGCGCGCTCTTCGATGTCCAGCCCCGAGGTCATGCGCAGCAAGTGATCAAGCGTGATCGGCGGATCGTCGGCAGCGCCCGGGATGCCGGCCTCGCCGAGATCGATTCTGTCCTCCCTTGCCAGCGCTCCGGCCAGAAGCGCCATCGCACTCTTGGTCATCGACCATCCATGCAGCGGCGTGGCCGGCCCGACGCCCTCGGCGTAGCGCTCGGCGACCAGCCGCCCGTCGTGGAGAATCGCGACGGCCAGCGTGTTTCGTCCGCCGCCGGGGGGCTCGGCGAACGCACGTTCGATCGCCGCTGCCAGCATCTCCTCGTCGAACCGCTCGGCACGGTGGGCAATATCCAGCGGCAGCGCTTCGAACGGGTCCGGATCGGGCAACGCGAGTGCGCGATCGAATCCGCTCTCGTGATGGACCAGCGAGCAGCCGAGGCCCGGCCGATAGACCGCAGTCTGACGGTACAGGCCGGCCAGGCTGGTGCGGACTTCGCCTCGGTCCTGGTCCAGCCCCACTCGCAACACCGGCAGTGCCGGCTCGAGCAGGGGATCGATGTACAGCGCCCGCGCCCGGTCCAGCGGCAGGCCGGTGACGAAATGCAGCGAGCAGGCCTGCTTGGCGGTAAAGCCGGTGGCGGTCGGCAGGTAGATGCGGTTCAGCGGGGAAAGCAGGAACACCAGCAGACCGACGGCCAGCAGGACCAGTAGGGCAAGCAGGAACGTGCGCATCGTGGAATCCGGAGCGGGGCGAACCGCGAGCATAGCCCACCCGAAAAGGCGACCACGGCACGCGTCGCGGGTGCGCCGTGTCTTGATGACAGCAAGCGAGACCGCCAGGATTTGTCCCGCGCGGGGCGGGCGTGCGAGACTGCGAGACCGTACGCCACTCCCGATCGACGATCCGGAGAGGAAGATCCATGCGCATCCCGAGCCCGGTCCTGTTGATGCTGGCTGCCCTGTTCTGGGGGGTGTCGGGAGGGATCGGCGGGGTGCTGGTCGATCGTGGTTGGGATCCATTCGTGATCTCGCTGTATCGGGGTGCGATCGGCCTTCTGTTCGTCGGTACCTGGTTGGTCACCCACCCGCACCGCACCGAACTGCGCAACCGGCGGCTATGGTCATGGTCGGCGCTGGCCGGACTCGGCGTCGCCGGCAACTTCGCGTTCTACTTCCTGGCCGTCGAGCACGGCAGCGTTGCCGCGGCCGCAACGTTGATGTACTGCGCACCGGTGTTCGTCTTCCTGGTCTCGTTCGCGTTCGGACTCGAACGACCGACCGCGTTCAAGGGAATCGCGATCGCAATGGTCCTTGTGGGCATTGCCCTGTTGACCGGAATCCATCGGCTGGAGGCCAGCGCCATTCCGCTGATCGCCGTCGCCGCTGGGCTGGCATCGGGCCTGTCCTATGCACTGTTCATCTTCGGCTTCAAGTACGCCTCGCGCCACGGGAGCGCGCCGGCCGTCCTGACCATTGCATTCCTGGTGCTGATCCCGGTCCTCGCCGTCCCCAGCGACCCGGGGCAGCTACGACAGGCGCTGACGACTCCGGACTGGCCACTGTTCCTTGCTCTTGGTGTGCTCGGCGCAGGGATTTCCTTCGTGCTCTACGTGATCGGACTCCGGTCGACCGCGCCGGCCGTCGCTTCGATCGTGGCGATGATCGAACCGGTAGCGGCCTCGTTGTTCGGACTTGCCGTTCTCGGCGAGCGCCTGTCTTCGATCCAGTACGGCGGCATGGCGCTGATCCTGCTGACCGTCACCGCGCTCAGCGTGATCACGCAGGACCACCGCCGGCCGCGGAAATGGATCCCTTCGATCCATCGCCGAACCGGATCCGGATATCGTCGTTGAGTACGAAGCCATCGTTGGCGAGTCGGTCGCGCGCACCAGGCGCCGGCGTGTCCTTGCAACGGAACCCGGCCGCGATTCCGACGTCATAGCGTGCTATGCGCGCGCTTTCCCGACTTCTCCAGCTGACGACGCTGCCGATCCTGCTGCTCGTCCTGTCGGGTGCAGGCTCGAGCCATGCGCAGTTCGCGCCGCCGCGCGCCGCCCCCGAACCCGAGTGCACCGACGCGGCCTGCCGAACCACCTACGAGTCGACGTTCTTCTCGATCTACGCACCGGTCACCGCGCTGGACATGGTCAACAACCTTCCGGGCTTCAATCTGGACGACGGCGATACCGGCTCGCGCGGCTTCGGGGGCGCCGCCGGCAACATCCTGGTCAACGGCGAGCGGGTCTCGGCCAAGAGCGAATCGCCGAGCGACCTGCTTTCGCGAATCCCCGCCGCCGACGTGGAACGCATCGTCGTCATCCGCGGACAGGTCGGCGGCACCGACCTGCGCGGTCAGAGCGTGATCGCCGACGTGATCCGGAAGGACGGCGGCGCGACCGGAGCCTGGTCGCTCCGTGCCTCCACCCAGCAGCCCGGCTCGCGGTTTCTTCCATCCGGCGCGATGAGCTATTCCGACACCCGCGGCGCACTCAGCTACACGCTGGGAGCCGGCGTCGAGCGCTCGCAGTTCCAGAGCCAGTCCGAAGAACGGGTCCTCGACGGCAGCGGCGAATTGCTGGAATTCCGCGACGAGAACTATGGCCAGATCGAGGACGAATTCGACCTCAGCGTGAACGCCACCTATGCCGGCGAACGAACTCGATACGGGTTCAACGCCCAATACGCCTGGGAAGAGCAGGACGGCGGGGAACGATCGTTGCGCCAGCCCGTCGATAGCGATGCATTCCTGCTGCGCCAGGGGTCGGACGAGGAGAACGAGGACCTGGAGGTGGGCCTGGACGCCGAACGATCCTGGGGCGAGGACACCAACACCAAGCTGATCGCACTGTATCGCCGCGATGAACGGTTCGACAACGGAAACCTGATTCGCGGCGCGCCCGACGAGCCGGGCATCCTGGAGACCGACACCATCCGCGATCGACTCGAAACCGAAAAGATCCTGCGTCTGGAGGCCGACTACGCCGGCATCCCGGGCCACCTGATCGAGGCGTCCATCGAAGGCGCGGAAAACCGGCTCGACAGCGATTTCGAGCTGTTCCGGCGCATTGACGGCGCGCTGGTGCCCGTGCCGGTGCCCGGCGCAAAGACCCAGGTCGAAGAACAGCGACTGGACGTCGCGCTGGCGGATTCGTTTTCGTCCGGCCCGCTGGCCATCGACCTCGAGCTGGCCGCCGAAGCCTCGGAAATCAGCCAGACGGGGGGCTTCGCCGGGAAACGATCGTTCTTCTTCTGGAAACCCAGCGCCACGCTGACCTACACGCTGGACGACGAGTCGCTGCTTCGCGGCCGCGTGTTGCGCAGGGTCGGTCAACTCGATTTCTCCGACTTCGTCAGCGCCGCCGACCTCGGCGACGACGAGCTCAGCCTGGGCAATCCATCGCTCAGCCCCGAGACCACGGTGACGCTGGACTTGACCTGGGAGGCCCGCTTCGACAGGATCGGCCTGCTCAGTCTGACCGCGTTCTATGACCGGATCGACGATGTCGAAGACGTGCTTCCGCTGGAAGACGGACTGGAAGTGCCGGGCAATATCGGCGCGGGCTGGCGCTACGGCATCCGCGGCGAGCTGACCGCGCCGCTGGATGGACTCGGCCTGGCCAACGCCCGACTCGACCTGACCGGCAGCTGGCAGGACTCGGGCGTCGACGACCCGCTGACCGGCCGGGAACGGATCCTCTCCAACGAACGCGCCTGGCGGATCGAGGCCGACTTCCGACAGGACCTCCCGCAGGCCGGCTTGGGCTGGGGCCTGAACGGCTCGCTGCGTGACGGATTCACGCGCTTCGGCCTCGACGAAATCGATCGCTTCAAGGGGATCGGCAACCTCAGCGGCTACATCGAGAGCCGCGCGATCGAGTCGCTACGCATACGGCTCGGCGTCGATGCCGTATTCCGCAACAACGAGAACCGCGACCGCAGGGTCTTCGACGGCCCGCGCGACAGCCGCCCGCTGGAATTCCGCGAACTCCGCGATCGGCGTCGTTCCCGGACGCTGTACCTCGAGGTACGCGGCGTCTTCTGAGCGGCTGCACCGCGACGGCCAGCCGATGGCCGAACGCGCCTGCAGGCACCCGACGCTGTCACCGGATCATCATCCGATTACGACTTATTAACCACCGTGCGTCCAGACTCGGCGCAATGCTGGACTCGAAGTCCGGCGCGTCGGAGCGCATGGTCTATGGACGCCGGACCCGGCTTGTTTCGATTCCCCCGACCCGGGTTCCTGATGATCGGCGCGGTCGTCGGCACGTTGATGTCCGATGCCGCTGCAGGGACTCGCCCGCCGTCGGCAGACACCGCCACAGAACCCTCGAGCGAGCTCGACTCTGTCCAGCGGCCATCCTTCGTGCCCGACTATGCCGAGGTCGTCACGGCCATCGACACCCCCGCCTGCAAGGTCGAACTCGAGCCCCAGTTCGACCCAGGCCTGTACGAGACACGTACGGTGTTCGTCTGGACCCCGAACGACGTACTCGATCGATGGCCGCCGTTCTCGATCCGGCTCTCCGAGGCGGGCCTACGGAGACTTACCGCCGAGTCACCCGCACTGGCCATGGCGCTGCTCGCGCTGGATACCGCGTCGGAGGATCGGATCCACGCTTTCGATGTCTATGCCGGGTTCCGTCTCGCCCTGCCCCTGGACCTGTCCGAGCAGGACGTCGAGGTCAGAAACGAGAGCGGGATGACCCACTGGTACAGGACTCGAAACGTGCTCGAGCGGACCTCGGAGCCCGAGCGAGCGATCACGGCCAGTATCACGCCCGATCCCCCGATGGGCTCGACGCCCCCGTCGTGGCTGTCCATCCGCATCGATCATCCACCGCACGCAAGATTCGGACGCGCCCGAACCGAAACGTTCGTCGTGCGCCTGCACGAAGAACCGGCTCGTCGGCTCGCGGTGGCCGGATCGAACGGCTGGATGGCCGGCGAGTTCGAAATCCACACGATCTACACGGCGCGTGGACCGATCCGGCTGACATCACGTTGAAGTCTCGCGTTCGAGCCGACCGCGAACGGCGCCGGAGTGCGGAGCCGCAGACAGCATTCGATTCCGGTCGAGGGCGAAGCTCGCGGAAATCAGCGCTCGTAGTTCACCACCTTCTGGTCGATCGCCCCGAAGTAGCTGTTGCCGTCCGGGTCGGTCATGTCGATGCGGACGGTGTCGCCGAACTGCATGAACGGGGTTTCGGGCTCGCCGTTGGCGATGATCTCGAGCATGCGCTTTTCGGCCAGGCAGCTGGCACCGCGGCTGGTGTCCTGGTTGGCGATGGTGCCGGAGCCGAGGATGGTGCCGGCGGCCAGCGGCCGTGACTTGGCGGCATGGGCCAGCAGCTCCGCGAAGCTGAACTGCATGTCCTCGCCGGCTTCGGGCTGGCCGAACAGCTCGCCGTTCAGGTGCGTGACGAGCGGGCGCAGCAACTTTGAATCCTGCCAGGCATCGCCCAGCTCATCGGGTGTGGCCACGACCGGGGCCAGCGCCGAGCGTGGCTTGGACTGCAGGAAGCCGAAGCCCTTGGCCAGTTCGCCGGGGATGAGGTTGCGCAGGGAGATGTCGTTGAGGATGGTGACCAGCTGGATGTGGTCGGCACATTCTTCAGGAGACGCGCCCATCCGCACGTCGTCGCAGATCACGCCGATCTCGGACTCGAAGTCGATGCCCCACTCGGTGCTTTCCATCGCGATCTCGTCGCGCGGACCCAGGAAGCCGTCGCTGACCGCCTGGTACATCAGTGGATCGGTGAAGAAGCTCTCCGGCACCTCGGCGCCGCGCGCCTTGCGCACGCGCTCGACGTGCGGCAGGTAGGCCGAGCCGTCGACGAACTGGTAGGCGCGCGGCAGCGGCGAAGCCAGCGCGTTCATGTCGAGGTCGAACGCGCCGTCTGCGTTTCCGCCCTGCAGGTCCTCGAACAGCGAATTCAGTCGCGGCGCCGCGTTCGACCAGTCGTCCAGCGCGGCCTGTAGCGTCGGCGCGATGCCGTCGGCCTTCACGGCGCGGGTCAGGTCGCGCGAGACGACGATCAGCGTGCCGTCACGGCCGCCTTCCTTCAGCGTGGCGAGTTTCATGGTGTTCGTTCCCGATGGTTTGAGTTTGAATTCGTCCGGCCGGGCCTTTCGACGAGCCGCCCGACCTTCTCTGCGCCTCTGCGGATCCGTGAGAAAGAGCTTTCAGGCTGCCGGGTTCCCGCTCACCGTCGGTCGAAAGCGGACAAGTGCCGACGCTCTACCCTTTCCAGCTATCCACGTATCCCGTCCACTCGATCGTCTCCGCATCGCCGGTGACCTCGAGGGCATCGCGTGTGTCGATCATGACCGCAACTTCCTCGGTGCCCTCGGCCTTGGGCGTGAACGCGTTCTTCAGCGCCTTCGGGTGCGGGCCGTGGGTGAAGCCGCAGGGGTGCAGCGTCATCATGCCGGGATGGATGTTGTCGCGCGAGAAGAATTCGCCGGCGTGATAGAAGATCAGCTCGTCGAAGTCGTCGTTGTTGTGGAAGAACGGCACCTTCAGCGCGTCCGGGTCGGTCTCGAACGGTCGCGGCACGAAGGTGCAGATCACGAAGCGGTTGGCGAGGAACGTGGTGTGAGCCGACGGCGGCAGGTGATAGCGATGGCTCATCAGCGGGCGGATATCGCGCCAGTTGATCTTGACCGGCATCAGGTCACCGTGCCAGCCGACCGCGTCCAGCGGATTGAACGGATAGGTGATGGTCGAGATCGCGTTGCGGCGCTTGACCCGCACCTGCCATTGACCCTCGCCCTGCTGGGCCTTGAAGGCTTCATCGATCTTCGGCGTGTCGAGCATCGCCGGGTCGAAGATCGCGTGCGGGCCGACCAGGCCCTTGTCCGGCAGCATGTAGCTCGAGTTGGTCGCCTCGATCAGCAGCAGCTCGACCGCTGCGTCGCTGTCGATGCGCCACATGGTCCCGCGCGGCAGCATGATGTAGTCGCCGTCGCGAAACGGCATCCGGCCGTAGTCGCAGAACAGCTCGCCGCTGCCGGCATGGACGAACAGCATCTCGTCGCCGTCGGAGTTGCGGACGAGGTGGTCCATGTTCCCGTCGCTCTTCCACTGCCGGATGCGAAC
Organism: uncultured Halomonas sp.; assembly: GCA_964548715.1. Taxonomy (GTDB): domain Bacteria; phylum Pseudomonadota; class Gammaproteobacteria; order Xanthomonadales; family Wenzhouxiangellaceae. Next base: position 9,359 of record CAZJSH010000011.1, read on the forward strand.
GTGAGTGTTGTGCATCAGTTCGGTGGCATCCCAGGGCGAGGCCGTCGTGGCGTCGAGCTTCGTGGTGTCGAACGCTCGCGGCTTCAGCGGGCCTTCGAAGTCGGTCCATCCGGTCGGTGCGTTCGGGTGGTACATGTGCGAGGCCGGTCCGAAGAACCCTTCCTTGCCCAGTTCCCGTTCGTAGGTTCCCTCGGGCAGATCGCAGTGGGCCTGGCGCGAGGCCTTGCCCTCGACCTTCGGATGCGTGATCCAGCTCTTCATGCTCGAACTCCTGGCGCGTGGACGTCGACGATTCGGGAAGCGATGCGGCTCACAGGACCCCGCGCTTCTCCTGGTCGCGCTCGATGGCCTCGAACAGCGCCTGGAAGTTGCCTTCGCCGAAGCCTTCGTTGCCCTTGCGCTGGATGATCTCGAAGAAGATCGGACCGATGTTGGTCTGGGTGAAGATCTGCAACAGCTGCTTGTCGGTCTCGTTCGGGTCGGCGTCGATCAGGATCTTGTTGCTGCGCATGCGCTGGATGTCTTCTCCGTGATGCGGAATCCTGTGGTCGATGACGTCGTAGTAGGTGTCCGGCGTGTCCAGGAACTCGATGCCGTTGGCGTGCAGCTTCTCGACGGTGTCGTAGATGGACTCGGTGTACAGCGCGATGTGCTGCACACCCTCGCCGTTGTACTGGTCGAGATACTCGTTGATCTGGCTCTTCGGGTCTTCCGATTCGTTGATCGGGATCGAGATCGAGCCGGTCGGCGCGGTCATGGCCTTCGAACGCAGTCCGGTCTGCTGGCCCTTGATGTCGAAGTACTTGACCTCGAAGAAGCCGAACAGGTCCTCGTAGAAGCTGGCCCACTGACCCATGTTGCCGTTGTAAACGTTATGGGTCAGGTGGTCGACGAAGGTCAGGCCGGCACCCTTCGGGTTGCGCTCGACGCCTTCGATGAAGTCGAAGTGCTGCTCGACGTCCTCGATGCCGCCGGTCAGGTAGAGCACGCTGCCGCCGATACCGGCGATCTTCGGGCAGTCCAGGGGGAGCGTGTCGACGTCGCCGTCGACATCCTTGCCGCCGTTCGCCTTGATCGTCTCATAGGCCGATTCCGGATCGGACACGCGAATGCCGAAGCCGGTGCAGCACGGTCCGTGCGCAGCGGCGAATTCGCTGGAGAAGGAGTCGGGCGTCTCGTTGACCATGAAGTCGATGTCGCCCTGCCGGTACAGCGTGACCGGTTGGTCCTTGTGCACGGCGACCTTGACGAAGCCGAGGGCGTCGAACAGGGAGTGGAGCTTCTCCGGCTCCGGCGAGGCAAATTCGATGACTTCGAAATTCTGAACGCCCAGCGGGTTGGGCCGGGGATGGTTGGTGGCCTGGGTCATGGCAGACACTCCTTCGGATTCGGGGTCGACGCAGCGCGGCGAGAACGTCGGTGCTTCCGCGACTACGGCGGAACGATTGATTGATGCCACGATTTTAGTTACATTTGAAACTATTATCAACCTTGGCCGGCCCATGCTCGACCTCGACGATTTCCTGCCCTATCGCCTCTCGGTGCTGTCGAACCGGATCAGTGAGGGCATCGCGCAGACGTATCGCAAACGTTTCGGCCTGAGCGTCACCGAGTGGCGCGCCATCGCCATCGTCGGCCGCTATCCGCGCATTTCTGCCACCGAGGTCGCGCAGCGCTCGGCGATGGACAAGGTCGCGGTCAGCCGGGCGGTCAAGAACCTGCTCGAACGCGGCCTGCTGGAACGCGAGGCCAGCGACAGCGACCGTCGCGCCAAGCACCTGACGCTCAGCGACCATGGACAGGACGTCTACGATCGCATCGTGCCCGAGGCCCGGGCTTACGAACGGCGTCTGCTCGCCGCGCTCGATCCGAAAGATCACGCCGCACTGGACCGCGCGATCGACCGGCTGGCCGCCGCCGCAGGTCAAGCGCCTTCAACGCCCGCATCGACCCCGCCCCCGGAGACGGCATGACCACCGAACCGAACCGAAGCCGCGGCGCGCACACCCGCCGCGCCGACCCCGTCCTCTACGGCTACTGGCGCTCTTCGGCCAGCTACCGCGTCCGCATGGCGCTGAACCTGAAGGGCGTTGCACACAAGCATCGGACGGTACACCTGGTACGCGACGGCGGCCAGCAGCACGCCCCCGACTACCTCGATCTCAATCCACAGGGCCAGGTGCCGACCCTCGTCCACGGCGACCATGTGCTGACCCAGTCGCTGGCCATCCTGGAATACCTCGAGGAGGTCTTCCCCGAGCCGGCGCTGCTGCCCGGCGACCCGGACGGCCGCGCCCGGGTGCGAGCGCTGTGCGGCGTCATTGCCTGCGACACCCACCCGCTCAACAACCTCGGGGTCTTGAAGTACCTGGTCAGCATGATCGGCATCGACGACGACGCCAAGCTCGCCTGGTACCGGCACTGGGTCGGCCGCGGACTGGACGCTTTCGAACGCCTGCTGGCGGGCTCCGACGATACCGGCCGGTTCTGCCACGGCGATCGTCCCACGCTGGCCGACTGCTGCCTGCTGCCGCAGGTCTATAATGCCCGCAGGTTCACCTGCGATGAGTCGAACTGGCCCGAAATCCGGCGCATCTGCGCCGAACTGGACACGATTTCCGCCATCCGCGACGCCGCCCCGGAAAATCAGCCCGATGCCGACTGAACACCGCCGAAACACCGCCCCCGCGGTCCTGCTCTCTACGCTGCTCGCCCTGCTGCTGACCGCCTGCGCCACGACCCCGCCGGACCCGGCTCTGCTGCGACCGGCCGAAGACGCGCTGGCCCTTGCCGAACAGGCCGGTGCCGTAGAACACGCGCCGCTCGAACTCGAGGAAGCGCGCGAGTACTACGAGCAGGCCGTGACCGCACTCGAGGCCGAACAACTGGCGGCGTTGGCCCACCACGTGGAAATGACCGAAGTCCAGGCGCGGCTGGCGATCGTCCGAAGCCGCGGCGCAAAGGCCCGCGAGCTGCTGGCCGATCGACGGGCCGACTACGAGGCGCTGCGCGACGACCTGGTCGACATCTACGGCGACCGCCTGCGATTGGAGGACCTGCCATGACGCCGGCATCGACGCCCTGGCCCGGGCGCCTCTGCGCGATGCTCGCGCTGGCGCTCGCCCTGACCGGGTGCGCAACGCCGGCCCCACCACCCGGCCTGATCGAGAACCTCCAGGCTGATCTGCAGAACCTGCTGGCCGACGAGGAGACCGTCGAATTAGCGCCGGCGGCCGTGGCCGAAGCGCGCACGGCCGTGCGCCGGGCGCGGGTCGAGGACCTCGATGCCGACGCCCGCCTGCACCGCGTTCGCGTGGCGCGCAAGCACGTCGAGATCGCCCGCGCCGAGGCGTTTGCCGAGCGAGCTCGCCGCGAGGCCGACGCCGTCGAGGAACACCGCACCGACCTCGTCGTGCAGGCCAGCCGGCTGGAAGTGTTGCAGGCCCGGCGCGAAGCCGAGGAAGCGCTGATGGAAAGCACCGCCACCCGGGAAGAAATGCAGCGTGCCCAGGTCGAGGCGATGAGCGCCGAGGAACGCAGCCAACGCGCCGCCGCCGATGCCCAGCGTGCACGGGAGGAAGCCGCACAGGCCCGGCGCCTGGCCGAAGCCCAGTCCGAAGAGATCGAGCTGGCGCGGCGTGAAGCCGACCTGGCCAACCAGGCGGCAGACAGCCTCCGCCGCCGACTCGAATACATGGAATACCGCCAGACCGACCGCGGCGTGGTCATCACGCTCGGCGACGTCCTGTTCGAAGTCGGCGAAGCCGATCTCCTGCCGGTCGCCCAGCAGAACCTGGGCGATGTAATCGAACTGCTTGACAGCGAGCCCGACGCCGCCATCCGCATCGAAGGCCACACCGACGCCACCGGCCCGGCCCAGCTGAACCTCCGGCTTTCCGAACAACGCGCCATGGCGGTTCGCGAGGCTCTGACCGACCTGGGCGTGGACGCCGGACGCATGAACGCCGTCGGCATGGGCGAGGACTTTCCGATCGCGACCAACGAGACAGAGGAAGGTCGGGCGCGGAATCGCCGGGTGGATGTGATCCTTCTCAACGAATAGGTCCGGCGCGCCCGAGGGAATGCATGGGGCCGGACCCGTTGCGGCGGCCTGGCCCCAGGAGCCGCGCCGGGCAGCGCAGTTCCACGGTCGATATCGTTTCAACTTCGAAGCCGCTCACGGCTCGTGAAGCGAGTGCGCGAAGTGCCGTCGATGATGGTTTCAGAGCTACGGAACGACGGCCCGCCGAGCACCGGCGGCAGGCCAACCCGTCCACCTCGGTGGCAGCTTCGAACGTGCGGCAACCATCGAGAGCTGCGCTGAACAAATACTCAGCTCGACCAGCCCCCCCCGGGAATGCCGTAACTCAAGACCTTACGTTCCCATCGGCCCGCTGGAACGCCGACCGGACCGCTCGCCCTTGCCAAACCCGCCCCGACTGCGATACAACAGATATCCGAGCCGGTCGGGACAGGACGTGGAAGACCCCGAATCATTCGAACCCGTCAATCCCACTTCGAGCGCACGGCTTCGCCGTTCCCGCGCTCAGGCCCTGCTGGTGTCCAGGCCTACCGCTTCTGCACGAATACGGCAGCGCCAGTGGCGTGCCGACACCCTCTGGCCGAACCGACTCGTTTCTACTTTTTCCGACGCACTCGCGCGCCGCACCGTCGTGATTCGACGGAGCGGCGACGTTGTGCGCGTCACGACCACGAAAGGAGAAGTGCCATGTTCGAACATCGTCGCGATCAGATGGAAACCCTGCTGAAGGAAAACGAAGAGTTCCGCAAGCTGTACAACCGGCATCAACAGCTTGAGAAGCGGGTCATCGCGGCTGAAAACAATACCGCGCCCATGGCAGACGAGTCCCTGAACCAGCTCAAGCGGGAAAAACTCCAGGCCAAGGACCAGCTGGCCCGGATGATGGACCAGTCCAGGGCCGCCTGAAGTCTCAGACCTCCCCGCCGCCGGCCGCCCTGTGGCCGGTGGCGACCTTCCCGTCCCCTGCCCCGCCCCGTCGCCTGCCCTGCTACGCTACGCAGGTTCTCTTATCCTGCGGCGACCATGACCGTTCATGACAACGTGCTGGATCTGATCGGCAACACGCCGGTGGTCCGCATCAACCATCTCGACACCGGCCCCTGCACGCTCTACGCCAAGCTCGAGAGCCATAATCCCGGCGGCTCGATCAAGGACCGCATCGCGATGGTCATGATCGAAGAGGCCGAGAAGCGCGGCGAGCTCAAGCCTGGCGCGACGCTGGTCGAGGGCACGGCCGGCAACACCGGGCTTGGCCTGGCGCTGGTCGCGGCGCAGAAGGGCTATCGGATGATCCTGGTGATCCCCGACAAGATGAGTCGCGAGAAAATCTCGAACCTGAAGGCCATGGGCGCCGAGGTCGTGATCACGCGCTCCGACGTGGGCAAGGGCCATCCGGAGTACTACCAGGACCTGGCCAGGACGATCGCCGACGAGACGCCGGGCTCCTACTTCATCAACCAGTTCGGCAACCCCGACAATCCGCTGGCCCACGAAAAGTGCACCGGCCCGGAGATCTGGGAGCAGATGAACCACGATCTTGACGCGATCGTCATCGGCGTCGGCTCCAGCGGCACCGTGACGGGGCTTTCGCGCTTCTTTGCCGAGGCCGCCCCGGACCTCGAGATCGTGCTCGCCGATCCCGAGGGCTCGATCCTGGCCGACTACATCGCCACCGGGACCGTCCGCGAGGACGCCGGCGGCTGGCTGGTCGAGGGCATCGGCGAGGACTTCCTGCCGAGCATCAGCGACTTCAGCCGGGTCCGCAAGGCGTATTCGATCTCCGATCGCGAGAGCTTCCTGACCGCGCGCGAACTGCTCGACCGCGAGGGTCTTCTCGGCGGTTCGTCGTCCGGCACGCTGATGGCCGCAGCGCTCCGGTACTGCCGCGAGCAGACCGAGCCCAAGCGCGTGCTGACCCTGGTCTGCGACACCGGCAACAAGTACCTGTCGAAGGTCTACAACGATTACTGGATGCGAGAGCAGGGCTTCCTCGACATCGACAACCATGGCGACCTGCGCGACCTGATCGCGCGCCCCGTCACGACTCACGACGCAATCGTGGTCCGGCCGGACGAGCCGCTGTCGAACGCCTACAAGCGGATGAAGCTCTACGATGTCTCCCAGCTGCCGGTGCTCGACGGCAGCCGGATCGTCGGCCTGATCGACGAGTCGGACCTGCTGCTGGCGATCTACAACCAGGAAGACCGCTTCGACGACCCGATTTCGTCGGCCATGGTCACCGACCTCGAATCGGTCCAGGTCGACGCCGATATCGACGAATTGCTGCCGACTTTCAACGCCGACCGCGTTGCGATCGTACTGGATGGCGAAACGTTCCTCGGCCTGATCACCCGGGTCGACCTGCTGAACTACCTTCGTCGCCGCACCGACCGCTGAAGCGCGCGCCCCGACGAGGACTCCGCAGATGACGTTCAAGCAGGTCCGCATCGCATTGCTGCTGATCTTGCTGCTGCTGGTGGTCCACAACGTGTTCAGCGACGCGCGGCGAATCGCCGACTGGAACGCGCCGCTGTTCGTCAGCGTCTACCCGGTCAACCAGGACAACAGCCCGCAGGCACAGCGCTACATCGAGGCGCTGGACGAGAACGACCTGACGCCGATCGCCGAGTGGATGGCCCGCGAGGCGCATCGCTACGGCGTCGACCTCGCCACGCCGATCTACATCGACCTCGGCCGCCAGATCACTGATCCACCGCAGCAGCAACCCGTCAATGGCTCGTTGTGGCAACGCATGCGCTGGGTCGCCGGACTGCGCTGGTGGCGTTTTCGCTTCGACGAACAGGGCCAGGACCCGGACATCGTCATCATCGCCCGATACCACGATCCGAATCGGCGCCAGCGGCTGCCCCATTCGACCGGCCTGGAGCGCATTCGCGTCGCCTCCGCCCACCTGTTCGCCTCGCGCCAGCAAGCCGGCGCCAACCGGGTCGTGCTGCTGCACGAACTCCTCCACACTGTCGGCGCCACGGACAAGTACGACCTGGGCACCAACCGACCGAATTACCCCGAAGGCTACGCCGACCCCGACCGCCAGCCGCTGTATCCGCAGCAGCGCGCCGAAATCATGGCCGGGCGCATTCCGATCAGCGAACGGCGGCTCGTCCAGGCTCCCGGGCTGCGGCACGTCATCGTCGGGCCGATGACGGCGCGGGAGCTGGGGTGGGTCGAATAGGGTCCGTTTCGTTGGTTTCCAAGGTCGTCGCCGGGGGTTCGGATTCAACGTCAGAAACCATCCCGCTCCATGTCGACGGTTGGAGCGAGCTTGCTCGCGAAAGGGCCGGGTCACCCTTCGCCCGGCACAGCCGGCCTCCCACAGACTTTCGATCCCTGGCTGGCGGTCGGTTCGACTGTGGGAGGGCGGGTTACCGCGCGAGCCGGCCCGGCCACCCTTCGCCCGCAAGCGGCTTCCAACAGACGATTCAGTGACGGCGTTCTTCCGTGGCGCTGGTTTGACTCTGCCTCGATGGCGCGGACTGGCGCAGTGCCGGGCGGGCGAAACGCCTTTGACGTTCAGGCCCCGTGCGAACGGACACGACCGCATCGGTCCGTGAAGCGAGCCTCGGAACGCCTTCGATGCAAAGACCGGAGCCGCATGGACCGTATCCCCGCGACCTCCGGGTACAAGCACCGCCCCGAAACATCGGCCCCGGCCGGACCCCGGAAACCCTACCCGTCACATGCCGGTAAAATACGCCCGGTTCCCAGCCCGCAAGGACAAGCCGCATGTGGTGCCCCTTCTGCAACCACACCGACACGCGAGTGGTCGACTCGCGCCTGACCTCCGACGGCTATCAGATCCGACGCCGGCGGGAGTGCGCGCATTGCGGGGCGCGGTTCAACACCTTCGAGGCGCCGGCCCTTAAGGCTCCGAACGTGATCAAGTCCAACGGTTCGCGCGAGGCTTTCGACGAGGAGAAGCTGCGGCGCGGAATGCAGCGCGCGCTGGAGAAGCGGCCGGTCGAGACCCAGCAGGTGGAGCGGGCGCTGCGCGATCTGCTGCGCAAGATCCGCACGCTGGAAGAACCGGAGGTCCCCTCCTCGTCGATCGGTGACTGGGTCGCGACCGAGCTGGCCAAGCTGGACCAGGTCGCCTATGTCCGCTTCGCCTCGGTCTATCGCCGCTTCGAAGATGTCCAGGCCTTTCGCGAGGAAATCGAGCGTCTAGAACGCGAGCATCCAGGCACGCTGGATACGCGACAGATCCAGCTGCTGGGTCAGCGCGACAGCGATGACTGAGCCGATCTCGGACTTCAGCGCCGTCGACCATGGGCACATGGCCGAGGCGCTGCGGCTGGCCGCCCGGGGCCTTTGGACCACGCATCCGAACCCTCGCGTCGGCTGCGTGATCGCACGCGGCGAACGGATCGTCGGCCGCGGCTGGCATGAGCGCGCCGGCGAGCCGCACGCCGAAGTCCACGCGTTGCGCGACGCCGGTGCCGACGCCCGTGGCGCCACGGCCTACATCACACTGGAGCCATGCAACCATTACGGGCGCACGCCGCCCTGCAGCGCGGCGCTGATCGAGGCCGGTGTGGGCCGGGTGGTCGCAGCGATCATCGACCCGCATCCCGAGGTCTCCGGACGCGGGCTGGCCCGGCTGGCCGAAGCGGGCATCGACGTCGCCCACGGGCTGATGGAACCCCAGGCGCGTGAACTCAACCCGGGGTTTCTGACCCGCTTCGAAACCGGCCGACCCTACGTGCGCGCGAAGCTGGCCGCGTCGCTGGACGGTCGGACGGTCGGCCCGGACGGTCGATCGAAGTGGATCACCGGCGAAGCCGCTCGACGCGACGGGCATCGCTGGCGTGCCCGCGCCGATGCGTTGCTGACCGGCATCGGCACAGTGGTCGCCGACGATCCGCGCCTGGATGTCCGGCTCGACGGGATCGACCTGCCGCCGCGACCGATCATCGTGGTCGATCCGAACGACCGCATGCCGGCCCGCGCCCGATTGTTCGACACCGGCGCCCCGGTGCTGCGCGCCGGGAGCGAGCCGATACGGGGGCTGCCGGCGCACTGCGAGATGCTGGTCGGCCTGCTCGACGAGGCCGGGCGCATCGAGCTTGATGCGCTGCTGCTCGAACTTGGCCGGCGCGAGCTCAACGAGCTGCACGTCGAGGCCGGCCCGACGCTGACCGGGGCCCTGCTGGCTGCGGGACGGATCGACGAACTGCTGCTCTACCAGGCGCCGAGCCTGATCGGGGACGGGCATCCGCTGGTGCATCTTCCGGGCGTGGAAAAACTCGACCAGCGCCTCCATATGGTCCCGATCGAAACGCGCCGGGTCGGTCCGGACTTCCGTATCCGAATGCGACCGGCCCGAAATCGCTGAATCCACGGGGAAGTTTCATGTTCACCGGAATCGTCAAGGCGCTCGGCCGCATCGCTGAAACCGCCCCCGGCCCGGCCGGCCGGCGGCTGGTCATCGAGGCCGACGCAATCGCCGGCTTCGCCCTGGACCCGGGCGACAGCGTGGCCATAAACGGCGTCTGCCTGACCGCGCTGGACCCGACCGCCACGACGTTTGCCGCCGATGTCTCCAACGAGACGCTGGAGGTGACCTCACTGGGCCGGCTTGCGACCGGCAGCGCAGTGAACCTCGAGCCGGCATTGCGGGCCGGCGAGCCGCTGGGCGGGCACCTGGTGTCCGGCCACGTCGACGGCCTGGCCAGGCTGGTCGAGCAGTACGCCGACGGCGACAACCGCCGCATGCGCTTCGAAGCGCCGGCGACGCTGGCGCGGTATATTTCGCACAAGGGGTCGGTGACGCTGGACGGTGTCAGCCTGACCGTCAACAAGGTCGGCGACACCGCCTTCGAACTGAACCTGATCCCCCACACGCTGGCGGTCACGACGCTGGGTCGCCTGGAGACCGGCGACGCGGTCAACCTGGAGGTCGATCAGCTCGCCCGCATCCTGGAGCGACTGCTCGAGACCCGCCCGTCCGAACCACGGAACCCCTGAATGCACTTCGATTCGATCGAATCCATCCTCGAGGACATCAAGGCCGGCAAGATGGTCGTGATGCTCGACGACGAGGATCGCGAGAACGAGGGCGACCTGATCATGGCCGGCAGCCTGGTCACGCCCGAGGCCATCAACTTCATGGCGCGCTACGGGCGCGGGCTGATCTGCCTGTCGCTGACCCGCGAGCGCTGCCAGCAGCTGGGTCTGCAGCTGATGGTGCGCGATACCGATCGCCATCACCAGACCAACTTCACCGTCTCGATCGAGGCCGCCGAGGGCGTGACCACCGGCATCTCGGCCTACGACCGCGCCCATACCATCCGCACTGCGGTCCGGCCCGACGCCATGCCGACGCACCTGAACCAGCCGGGGCACGTATTTCCGCTGATGGCCCAGCCCGGTGGCGTGCTGGCCCGGGCCGGCCATACCGAGGCCAGCCTCGACCTGGCGTTGCTGGCCGGGTTGGAGCCAGCCGGCGTGCTGGTCGAGATCCTCAACGAGGACGGCACCATGGCCCGCCGGCCCGAGCTCGAGGCCTTCGCTGCCGAGCACGGCCTGAAGATGGGCACGGTGGCCGACCTGATCCGCTATCGGCTCGGCACCGAGCAGAACGTCGAGTGCGTCCACGCCCAGACCGTCGGCACCGCGCACGGCCCGTTCGAACTGAAGGTGTTCCGCGATCGCATCCTGGGCAAGCTGCACTGGGCGCTGCAGCGCGGCTCGATCGACCCCGAGCGCTCGTTCCCGGTGCGTGTGCATGTCCCTGAGCTGCTCGGCGACGTGCTGGGCCTGACCGAACCCGGCTTCGGCATGCCGCTGGACGCCGCACTGGCCGACATCGCCCGGCGCGGCGAGGGCCTGGCGTTGGTGCTGGGCTATGATGAATCCGACAGCGACCGGCTGGCCGGCCTGATGGGCGCGCAGGCGCCCGGCGCGGACGACGGCAAGGACCAGGCCGCCAGCGAACTGCGCAGCTATGGCATCGCCGCCCAGATTCTCGCCGAGATGGGCGTGCGCCGCATGCAGGTGTTCGGCGCACCCAAGCGCCTGCACGCGCTCGATGGTTTCGGCCTGGAAATCACCGACTACGTCGTCCCCGAGGACGCCTCCGCATCATGAACCGTATCGACCCGAAACCCGACGGCCGCAACCGCCGCATCGCGATCGCCGCGGCCCGCTTCAACGAGGAGGTCGTCGAGATGCTGCTCGACGGCTGTCTCCAGGCCCTGCGCGCCCAGGACGTGCGCGACGACCGGATCACCATCGTTCGCGTGCCAGGCGCCTGGGAGCTTCCGCTGGCTTGCGCGCAGCTGGCCGAGACCGGCCGCTACGACGCGGTCATCGCACTCGGCGCAGTGGTTCGCGGCGAGACCGCACATTTCGACTTCATCAGCTCCGAATGCGCCCGCGGACTCGGCGAGGCCGCGCTGGGCACCGGCGTGCCCATCGCGTTCGGCGTGCTGACCCCGGACAACGGCGAGCAGGCGCTCGACCGGGCCGATCCGGCGCGCAAGAACAAGGGTCGCGAAGTGGCGCTGGCCGCGCTGGAGATGGCGACGCTGGGCGACGAGATCGTCGGCCTGATGGACGTGGACATGCAGGGAGAGCCGGTCGATGGCCGGTAAGCGCCGCAAGGAAAGCCCGTTCGAACCGCGTCGCCGCGCTCGCCGCCGGGCGCTGCAGGCGCTGTACCAGTGGCAGCTCAACGACGACTCGGCCCACAGCATCATCCAGCAGTTCGTCGAGGAACAGAACTTCGACGGCGTCGACCGGGACTACTTCGAGCAACTGGTCCGCGAAGTCATCGCCCAGGGCGATGCGCTCGACGAGAAGCTCAAGCCCCACCTGTCCCGGCTGGACGTCAACCTCGACCAGATGGAGCGGGTCATCCTGCGCATCGGCGCTGCCGAACTGGTCAACCACATCGAGATTCCCTATCGCGTCGTGCTCGACGAGGCCGTGGAACTGGCCCACCGCTTCGGCGCCGAACAGGGCCATACCTTCGTCAACGGCGTTCTCGACCGCCTTGCCCGCGAAACCCGGCCGATCGAACATGCAGCAGAACAACAGCAACAGCAATAACGGCCCGGGCGAGGACGCGGGCTTTCTCGAATCGCTCGGGCTGCCGCCGCCCGGCGAGCTGCTGCCGCTGGGTTATGTCTACCTGCTGCTGCTCGGCATCGCCAGCGAGTCGATCCACTTCGCGATGCTCGGCGTCAACGTCATCGACTATTCCAACGTGCTCGACGTGCTGCTCAGCCCGATTGCGCTGGTGACCGGCGACATTGAAGTCCTGGCGGTGGTTATCGGCGTGCCGCTGGTGCTGTGGCCGTACCTGAAGCTGATGCGGCACCTGGCCAACAAGAAGCCGACCGAAAAGAACAAGGGCCTGCGCGAGCAGCCGATCGGAAAGATCTGGCTGCCGATGTGTGTGCTGGCGCTGTTCTGCGCGTTCCTCGGCCTCGGCCTTGGCCAGGGCTTCGCCCAGGGTCGCGACCTGGACAACGGCGCCATGGAGCCCGACACCCGCATCACCTTCAGCGACGGCAGGCAAATCGAGGCCTACGTGGTCGGCATCAACTCGAGCTACGTGTTCTACGTCGAGTCGGAGGCCACGGAAGTCACCATCGCCCCGATCGCCGAGAATATCGCGAGCCTGCGGGCACTGCCCGAAGACGCCTGAACGGCGGTCTCCAGACAACGGTCAGCGCCGGACCCGGCCCGCGCGACGCTCGATCCACGGCAGACGATCCGATCGACCCGAGCGCGTTCGATCGGCTACTCTCGAGATTCCGATCCCCCATCACGCTGCCCAGCCATGACCGACCGCCCGAACGACGGTTGCGATCCGGAATCCGCCGACAACGCGCCGTCGCGCCTGATGCCGGTGTTTCTCGCGCTGGGTCCGCTGCTCGGGCTGTCCATCGGCGCGCTGGGCGTGACCAGCTGGGGCCTCGAGACGCCCGCTGCGGTGGTCGCGGCGGTCACCGCGTGGTGCGCGGTCTGGTGGCTGACCGAGCCGGTGCCGATCCCGGTCACCTCGCTGCTGCCGATGGCCCTGCTGCCGCTCGGCGGCGCGCTGACGCCCACCCAGGTGGCGCAGAGCTACGGCTCGCCGCTGATCCTGCTGCTGATGGGCGGCTTCATGCTGTCCGGCGCGCTGGCGAAATCCGGCGGTCACCGGCGACTGGCGCTGATCATGATCCATGCCTGCTCGAAGCTCGGACAGCGCGGCCTGGTGCTCGGGTTCATGCTGGCCGCCGCGTTCCTCTCGATGTGGATTTCCAACACCGCGACCACGCTTATGCTGCTGCCGGTGGCACTTGCCGTGCTCGAGGACAAGCGCTTCGTGCCGCTGACGATCCCGCTGCTGCTGGGGGTTGCGTATTCGGCCAGCCTCGGCGGCACCGGCACGCCGATCGGCACGCCGCCGAACCTGATCTACATGCAGGTCGCCCAGGACCAGTTCGGCACCGCGCCGAGCTTTCCCCAGTGGATGAGCTGGGGCGTCCCGGTGGTGGTGCTGGTGCTGCCGCTGATGTTCCTGTGGCTGACCCGGAACGTGGCACGCGGTCCGCTGCCGGACCTGGAGCGGCCCGGCGCCTGGACCGTACCCGAGATCCGCGTGCTGACCGTATTCGCGATTACCGCACTGCTCTGGATGACCCGCACCGCGCCGTTCGGCGGCTGGCAGACCGCCCTCGATCTTCCCTACGCAAACGATGCCGCGGTGGCCCTGCTGGCCGTCGTCGCGCTGTGCGTGATCCCCGACGGCAGGAAGGACAGCCGCGGCGGCAGGCTGCTCGATTGGGAAACGGCCGGCAATATCCCCTGGGGCGTGTTGATCCTGTTCGCAGGCGGAATCACCATTGCCCGGGGCTTCATGGAAACCGGCCTGAGCGACGCAATGGCTACCCAGCTGGCCGTGCTCGGCACGCTGCCGCCCTGGTTGATGGTGCTGAGTCTGTGCCTGGGCGTGACTTTCCTGACCGAGGTCACCAGCAACACGGCCACGGCGTCTCTGCTGATGCCGGTGCTGGCGGCCACCGCCGTGGCCGCCGACCTGCCGCCCGCACTGCTGATGGTGCCGGCAGCGATCAGCGCGTCGTGCGCATTCATGCTTCCGGTGGCCACCGCGCCCAACGCGGTGATCTACGGCTCGGGCAAGGTACCCATCCGGCGGATGGCCGGCGAAGGTTTCGTCATGAACCTGATCGCGGCAACGGTCATCACCGCGACGATCGTGGTGCGATTCGGTTGACGGTTCGGGAGCGGACCGACCCTGGCCCATAGCCGGTCACAACACCACCCCTCAGGGGCGCTGGACGCGAACGGACAGGCTCACGTCTCGTCGGGCGGCGGCAAGATGGCTTCGCTCACGCACCACCCCAGGCATCACACGGATAGCCGGGCCCTGGCTGCAGCAGCGTGGCGCGGCCTCGCCCCGACTCGGGTGCCCGGGGTAAAGCCACCCGCACTTAACGCAGCGGCGCTGCAATGCGGGACGCGGCTCACTCGGTGGTAGTCTTCGGAGCCATGAGGAGCCAGGTGCGGGCCTTTTTCGTCACGGTACGCGGAAGCGTGCGCGATCTCGCGCCCATCTTCACCGTCATCGCGGTCTTCCAGCTCTTCGTGCTGCAGCAGCCGATTCCGAACGTGGCCGAACTGCTGGTCGGCGCAGTGCTGGTCATTCTCGGCCTGACGTTCTTTGTGATCGGGCTGGAAACGGGGCTGTTCCCGCTCGGCGAGTCCATGGCCCATGATTTTGCCCGCAAGGGCAGCCTGTTCTGGCTGCTGCTGTTCGGTTTCGCCCTCGGGTTCGGCACGACGGTGGCCGAGCCGGCCCTGATCGCCGTGGCCGGCGAAGCAGCGCGAGTCGCCGCCGAGGCCGGCCTGATCGAAGCCACCGATGTCGAACGCGAACGCTTCGCCAACGGATTGCGCCTGACGGTTGCCCTCGCGGTGGGCCTGGCCATCATGATCGGCGCGCTCCGGATCGTGATGGGCTGGCCGCTGCACTATCTGATCATCGGCGGCTATGCCGGCGTTATCGTCATGACCCGCTTCGCGCCGCCGGAGATCATCGGCGTGGCCTACGATGCCGGCGGCGTGACGACTTCGACGATCACGGTGCCGCTGGTGGCCGCGCTGGGCGTGGGGCTGGCGTCCAGCATCAAGGGACGCAACCCCGTGGTCGACGGCTTCGGCCTGATCGCCTTCGCGTCCCTGACGCCCATGATCTTCGTCATGGGCTACGGGCTGCTTCTCGAATGACCTGGCTGTACGGATTCATCGCCGCGTTTCTCGAAACGGTTCGCGACGTGCTGCCCATCGCGGCGGTGCTGGTCGGCTTCCAGGTGCTGGTGCTTCGCCGCAGGATTCCTCACCCGGGCCGGATTCTCGGCGGCTTCGTGTTCGTGGTCATCGGCCTCAGCCTGTTCCTGGAGGGGCTGGAACAGGCGCTGTTCCCGCTCGGTCAATTGATGGCACTGCAACTCACCGATCCCGACTTCCTCCTTCGCACGGCGTCCGGAGCCCTCGACGCCGTGCGCTGGCAGGACTACTACTGGGTCTACACCTTCGCCTTCTGCATAGGCTTCGCCACGACCATCGCCGAGCCGGCGCTGATCGCCGTGGCGATGAAAGCCGAAGACGTCTCGGCCGGCGCCATCGGCGCGGTCGGGTTGCGCATCGCCGTGGCGCTTGGGGTGGCCGTGGGCATCGCGCTGGGCTCCTGGCGGATCGTGACCGGCCTGCCGCTGGAATATTTCATCATGGTCGGGTACGTGATCGTCATCATCCAGACCATTTTCGCGCCGCGCATCATCACCGCCCTGGCCTACGATTCCGGTGGTGTGACGACCTCGACGGTCACCGTCCCGCTGGTCGCGGCGCTGGGGCTGGGCCTGGCCAGCAACGTGCCGGGACGCAGTCCGCTGATCGACGGCTTCGGCCTGATCGCGTTCGCCAGCCTGTTTCCCATCATGTCGGTTCTGGCGTATGCTCAGATGGTCGAATGGAGGAACCGCAGGATGCGGCGCGAGGAGAAGCCGGGCCCGTGAGGATGAAGATGCTGATCGCCATCGTCGATGACCAGTGGACCGAACGCGTCATGGACTCTGCACGAGAAGCCGGTGCAGCGGGCGCAACGCTGATCCAGGAAGCGCGCGGCCAGGGGCGAAAGGGATCGCGTTCCGTGCTGGGCCTGGAGCTGGACTCGGGCCGGGACGTGATCCTGTTCATCGTTCCCCGGGACCGGGCCAGAACCATCCTCGAATCCGTAGCCAGAACCGCCCGTTTCGATGAAACGGCTGGCACCGGTCTGGTCTGCGAGGTCGAGATCGAAGACAGCCTGGGACTGCGGCACCAGTTCGTCGATGCCGTGGATCATTCGGCCGCGATGGAACCGTCACCGTGAAGTTCAAGCTCGTCATGGCGATCGCGGACGACCGCCGCACCCGGGACCTCGTCAAGGTCGCGCGCGAAGCGGGCGCCACCGGTGCGACCATCGTCGCCGGCGTACGGGGCGAGGGCCGCAAGCGTTCGTTCGGCATCCTCGGCCTGGAGATCAGCGAAGCCAGGGACATGTTGCTGTTCCTGGTCGAAGAAACGCGGGCCCGGCGCGTGCTGGAGAAACTGGCGGAAACCGGCGAGCTGGACGAGACGCCCGGCACCGGCGTGGCCTTCCAGATCGACGTCGAGGACGCAGTCGGCGTCCGTCACCAGATGGCCGAGATCGCGGCCGAAATCGAGAAAAGCGCCTAGAGACGTGCAAACCGTTCCGGAGTCCAGATGAGCGACAACAAGACGATCATGCGCGTGCGCCATGTCATGCACAGCCGGTTCTGCCACATCGACGGCCTCGCGACCGTCGACCAGGCGCTGGACCTGCTCGGCAAGGAAGACGCACTGGCGCTCATCGTCGACAAGCGGGACGACGACGATGAATACGGCATCGTGCTGCTGTCGGATATCGCCAAGAAGGTGCTGGCCGTCGATCGGGCACCCGAGCGCACCAACGTCTACGAAATCATGTCGAAGCCCGCCCTGGGCGTTCATCCGGACATGCAGGTCCGCTACTGCGCCCGGCTGTTCAACGCCTTCGGCCTGACACTGGCGCCGGTCATCGACGCGGCCGACGAGGTACTCGGCATGGTCAGCTACGACGACCTCGTGCTGCGCGGCCTGGCGAACGGATGACGCAGCGCTCCTGAGCGGACCGTTCCAGGATGAACGGAAGGTCCTGGCCGATCACTCGACGCCGCTGGCCCTCATTCCGTCGAAAGGCAGCGACGCCTTCCGGATCACTTCGCCGCTGCAGCGACGGACTCCGGCCGGCGTCACAGCAGCGGGGCACCGAAGAAGTTCCAGTGCCAGAGAAGGCCCGTGCAGGCGACCAGCGTCAGTGCGAAGGCGGAATAGTGCAGCCGGCGCCAGAGGCCCCATTCCGCGCCGCGCCATGCGCGGATCAGACCGAACACCATCAGCAGCGACGCGGCGACCAGCGCCCAGCCCGACCACGACAAGGCAATGACCGACGGCGTCGGAAATGCCGTGAAGTCGTCGCTGAGGTCAGCAACCGAAACGAGGGTGACGACCAGCAGCACCACGTAGGCGAGCACGATGACGGCCGATACATTACCCGCCCGGGCGGCCTGCCGCCCCGGTGTCGTCGCCTCCGGTTGCTGCTTCCAGCGGCGCCATGCCCCGAGCAGCAGCGTCACCGCAAGGAGCACGGTCGCCACCCCGACGATGTTGAGCGTACGCGGGCGATCGAGCCCGGACGTACGTTCGTTGGAATGAACCCCGAGCGGCGTG
Source organism: uncultured Halomonas sp. (assembly GCA_964548715.1). Lineage (GTDB taxonomy): Bacteria > Pseudomonadota > Gammaproteobacteria > Xanthomonadales > Wenzhouxiangellaceae. The sequence continues at coordinate 27,207 of CAZJSH010000011.1, forward strand.
TTGACGGCGACCACCTCGTCGGCATCGCGAATGAACCGGAGCCGCATGCCCTGGCGATTCTCGAACACGTCGGGGGCGCCGACCACCGGGGCGAAGCGATGGATGGTGCCGCCCGTGCGAACCCGGAGAATGCCCGGCTCGTCATCGATCGTCCGAACGCGGACAGAGACGCTTCGAGCCGCGGCGCGCGCGATCGTGGAGAACGAGCGCCGGTTGTTGACGTAGTCGCCGACGTAGGCTGTCAGATCGATGCCGGACCGGTCCGGTTCGATGGCCGCAGGCGGTTCCGGCATGCCGGTCAGGCGCGCGAAGATCCGATCGCCGATGCGAGGTCCGATGCCGGGCTCGACCGTGTTGCTCGAGGCGAAGACACCGACACCCTGCTCCGGCGCCATCCACATGACCGATACGAAGGTACGCGTCGAGCCGCCGTGGCCGATCTGGACCACCCCGTTGACCTCGCGTCGCTCGAATCCATGTGCGAGCCCGGCAGCGGTTTCCGGGTGATCGAAGGACAGCGACCACATCCGGTCGTGGGTGTCCGGGGTCATCAGCCGAACGCCGTCCAACGTGCCGCGGTTGAGGTGGAACCGCATCCAGCGCCCCATGTCCGCGGCGCTCGAGGCGATCCGGCCGCTGGCGCCGAACGGTCCCTGCGACAGGTACCCCTCGACGACGAGTCGGCCATCCTCGTAGCTGTGGCCGGCCGACATGCGGGCGGCCAGATCGGGCGGAAGCCGGTGCGGCGGAGCCATGCTGGTCGAACGCATGCCCAGTGGCTGGAGGATCTCGTGCTCGAGAACGTCCTCGTACGCCATCCCGCTGACGTCGGCGACGATCTGAGCGGCGAGCTCCGAACCCCAGTTCGAATACGAGGTGCGGGCTCCGGGCGGGAATACCCGCTGCGGCTGCGTGTCGGCCAAGGCCCGGGACCGACTTCGCGGGTCGTCCTTCGAGGCGGTGAAGATCTGCACGGTGTCCTCGAAGCCCGCCGTATGCGTCATCAGGTGGCGCATGGTGACCGGCGCATCGAAGGCCTCTGTCACCTCGATCTGCTGGAGGTACTCATTGACGTCGCGATCCAGGTCCAGCTGCCCGCGGTCGACCAGCATCATCACCGCGGTCCAGGTGAAGGTCTTGGAAATCGAGCCGATCTGGAACAGCGTGTCCGGAGCGGCCGGGGCGCCGGATTCGGCGTTGGCCCAGCCGTAGCCCCTCAGCAGCAACGGACGGCCCCCATCGACAACGGCCACCGAAACGCCCGCCTGGTCGGCGGCGCCTCGAAACGCATCGACCACGCCGTCGACGTAGGCTGCAAGCTCTGCGTCGGCGTCCGTGTCGGCGTCCGTGTCGGCAATCGCTGCCGATCCGGTTTCGAACGAAGCGCCGTCGACGGGCGTTTCGGCGGATGCTGGAGCCGACGCGGCCAGCCAGCACAGCGCAACGACAATCAGGACGGCCATCGGACAACGGTGGATCATCGACGTCATCGGCAGTTCTCTCCATTGAACGGACGAGCGGCTCGACTGCACCCCCGTCCATCGTCGTAATCATACCGGGGAGCGAGCCACGCGATCAAAACGGACGCCGTCGACGACCGGAGAGGGTGCATGCAGCCATTTTCTTGACGTGCAAGAGTTCAGGCTGTCCAAAGTTCAAAAGAAAGTTCCCGATGAGTTCCGGTGAAATCCTGACCTTGGGCAAGGCGCTGATCTGGTTCGCGGTTCCGCTGGCGATCGCCGGCTGGGAGCTGTGGCGCCTGAATCGTCCGAAGCGCTGAGCCGGAGCAGAATCGATGGCGCGACCGCTGATCGCCAAGCTGAAGTTCCTGGCCGACCGTTCAAGCCCGAGAGTCTACGTTCCGTCGCAGGGCGGCGGCGATCGCACGGAGCACGTGGGTCGATATTGCACACATACCGTCGAGGTCGACGATGCGCGCGTCGCGCTGCCGACCACCGATCTCGATCGGGAAGGCTTCTGTCGATGCGACCATGTCAGCGCCGTCGAGGACTTCTACGACGATGCGGCGGTCGAGACGCGCTACCATGCCGAACTCGAGGCCCTGATGCTGGCGGTCACCGGCGCGCGGCGCGTGGTGGTCTTCGACGACACGCGGCGCAGCTCGTCGAGCGCGAAGCAGCGCCAGCGCGGCAGCCGGGATCCAGCCGCGATCGTCCATAACGACTACACGGCGGCCTCCGGGCCGAAGCGACTGCGCGACTGCTTCGCCGATGACCCGGACGAGGCCGAACGGCTCCTGCACGGACGCTTCGCGATCGTCAACGCGTGGCGACCGATCGGCGCACCGGTGCTCGACCATCCGCTGGTCGTCTGCGATGCGCGAACGATGGACGAGGACGACCTGGTGCCCGTTGAGCGCCGCGGAAAGGACCGTATCGGAGAACTCCAGGTCGCATTGCACGACCCGGGGCAGCGCTGGTACTACTACCCGCGTATGACCCGCGACGAGGTCCTGCTGTTCAAGACCTACGATTCTGCCGACGACGGGCGAACCCGGTTCACGCCGCACTCCTCATGCAAGGATCCACGGGCGCCGCTCAACGCACCGCCTCGCGAGAGCCTGGAGACCCGCTGCCTGGTGTTCTACTGAGCCTCGGCCGACAGCGGACATGGATCGCACCGGTCTTGCCGGCCCGCGGCGGCACGAACCCGTTCGGCGAGATAGCGCATGAACTCCAGCTGGTCGTTGAGGCACGGCAGGCAATGCGTCTCGGGTACGGCACTGGCAGCCAGATCGTCGGGCAGTCCGGTGGTCTCGCCGCCGTCGACCAGGTGCTCGCAGGGATAGGCGACGACGCTCCTGACGCCCTCTTCGGCCAGTCGCTTCATCAATTCATCCAGCGTCGGGCTGGACCACTGTCCGCCGACGCCGTGGTTCAGGTAGGCCAGCTCGACGCGCTGCCACGGCCGGTCCGGCACGGCCATCAGCGCCTCCTTCAGGGCCTCGCCGTACCGATCCTTTTCATCCACACCGGCGTGGAACCCCGGCGGATCACCGTTTCGATCGCGAACCACCGTGCCGTGCAGGACCAGCACCAGGCAGCACGGCGACACCGGCGGCGTCGAAGGGAAATGCGCCGCGACATGCTCGCGATGGATCGCGATCAGGTCGGGGTCGTCCCACATCCGCGCGACGACCGAGTTCTGCGTCCGATCTTGGCCGGGTGCAGAGCACAAGGCGTGGCAGATCAGCCCGCAGGACAGCCGCGAATCGGTCGGGATCATGCTCACGACGACCTGGTGATCGAAACCGTCCGGCAGCGCCAGGTGCTGTTCGAACAACGGCGGCGAGGACGCGAAGGCCGCTTCGACCCGATACTCTGCCCCGCCCTGCTCGTCCAGCACGGACTGCAGCGCGGCGGCCTGGCGTCTCGAGTTCTCGTTGTGCGGCGAACCGCGCCCGCCCTTCCATCGCTTGCGCAGGCCGCCGAGCGTACAGATCACCAGCCGCAGCGGCGCTGGCAGCCGCATGACCTCGGCGGCGTGCGCCAGCGTGCGCCGGCTGACCTGGAAATTCTCGCGAAAGCCCGCGCTTTCGGCTTCACCGTGCGCGGCAAGGACGACGCGAATCCGTTTCATCGACACCCGTAGCTCCCGATCGACCAATGGCTGGCCGCATCGCCGGGTGTGATGCAGCAGCCCGCCGCAACGCTAGCACGGTCCCGCAGGAAGATCACAGTCCCGTGGAGCGTCGGCCCTGCGCCACGCACGTCCAGGGTGCGCCCGTCAATCCGCCAGCGCGGCCTGCTCGTCGAAACGGTTCCAGGGTTCCCACCACTCGTTCGAGTCAAGACGCTCGAAGCGACGATCGTACCGCTGTGCGGCGATGCGCTGCAGCCGGACCTGCTCCGCCCGCGCCAGCCAGAGATCCGCGTTCGGAACCGGTGCATCGAGCGACTCCAGCGCCGCTGCGGCCTCGGAATCGCCCCATCGCGCCGCGCGCTGAAACAGTGCGATCGCGGTGGCGCGCTTGCCCGCAGCCAGCTCGAGACGAGCCAGCGAACGCATCGACGGCACGAACTCCTGCGCCGCGGCCAAACCCCACCAGTGCGCTGCGGCGGCGGAATCACCGAGCTGCGCATTCAGGACGCCGAGGTTGTGCTGGGCATCGACATCCCCGTCGATCGCGAGAGGAAGCCAGGTGGCCCCGGCCGTCTCGAATTCGCCGCTGCGGAACGCCTCGTTTCCTTCGATCAGGGGGCTCTTTGCGCAGCCGGCCAGCACCAGGACCAGAGCCGACATCACAAGTGGGCTGGAACATCTGAGCGCCATGATCATTCTCCTCACCGTCGAACGCATGGCGTAAAAATAGCACGCACCGAATCGATGATCCACTCCGCCCGCCTGGCCCGGGCGACCCGCCCGCGCTGCGCTCCGTGCCCGATCATTGCGCGTCCCAGCGCCGGAAGCCGACCCGAGTGCCGTCGGGCCGCTGGCCGATCCACTCGGCAAAGCGGGCGATCTCCGGGTGAGCGGCCAGCGCGTCGACGGTATTGAACTCCCGTTCCAGGGCCTTGTTGTCGAGCGTGGCGTGGACGTGGGAGTGACAGGGCCGGCACAACAGCGCGAGCCGGTGCTTGACGTCACCGCGGTCGAAATCGCGCTTGTTCCGGCGGTTCTTGTGCCGCGTGCGGGGAATCAGGTGATGGCGCGTCAGTTCGCGGACCTGGCGCGAGCACAACTCGCACACCCCACCCCCACGAACCCGGCTGCCGTCTTTCATGCCTGCAGTGTGGGGCCGACCGCGTACGGGCGCGTCAACGCCGGCCGACAGGTTCCGACGCCGCGGGCGGTGCGAATCGATCGAGCGTGGGCCGGCATATCACGTTCATCTGAAATAAAAGCCGATTGATATCCATCAAATCGCCCGCAGGAACGGCGCTCTATAGTCGATCTCGCATACACGAAAGAATCCATGTTTTCAGGGAGCGCATCATCATGCAAAACGAACAGAACCTGTCCTGGATGAGCACCGCCGGACGCCGCACCGTCCTGGTTGCTTCGCTGATTGCCCTCGTGACGCTGTTCTGGGTCATTCTGCTGGTCAATGCCAATCTGTCGTTCGCCGTGATGGCTGCGATCGCGGTGGTCAGCGTCCTGCTGCTCGCGACGGCCGTCGCATGGGCCGCTTCGGCGCTGCCGCGGCGCAACGCGGGCAGCCGCTCTTAGTGTAGCCACGACCGGGCCCCGTCGGGACGGCGTGGCCTCCGGCATCGACCGTGCACGTTCGCTGAATCACCACCGACGGTCCGCGCGCCCTCGGTCGGTCAACTCGATCGCGTCATGGACGCGCGCCTGCACTCCCGCCCCCTCATCGTTGGAAAGCGCCCAAATGCAGATCATTCAGCCCCTCGCGGTTCTCCTCATCGCCGCAGCCCTGCTGGCTTCCGGCAGCGCCCGGGCCGATGCCGAACTTCGCGATCGCTACATCCTCGCCAGTCAAAAGATGGGGGAGAACATGCTGAAGGTCATCGAGGCCTGCGCAGCCGATCTCGACACCAGCGACATCGATTTCGATTACACGCCGCGCATGACGGAGGCGGTCGGCTGCATCATCGACAAACATATCCAGCGCTACGGCCGCGACGAGACGGTGGCCTTGGTCGAGGACGCCGAAGCGATGGGTGAACGGTCCTTCTCGTCGCTGCAGGACATGGCATCGATCCAGCAGGAGTACCCGCGGCTGGCCACGCCGGGCATGATGGAAATCACGCAGCAGTGCGGCGTGATCGAAGCTTCGCGGGACCTGCCGCTGACAAAGCTGATGCAGGACAACATGGCCACACTGGCCCCCTGCTTCACGCCGTAGCTCAGCGACCGCAGGAGGCTGCATCCGGCCCGTGCCGGGCCCGGCCTGCTCGCTGCACAGCCCGCGCCTCTCACGCAGCGACCATCCGGCCGCTCTAGACTTCGACCGGAAAACTCCAGGGAGCCTGGCATGAAGCGATGGGTTGCACTGCTGCTGATCATGTTCACCGCCGCGGGCTGCACCGACGCCCCGGGCGATGCCGGAACGAGCATCGCGGGCGAGAGCGATCGCTACGCTCGGGTCGCGCCGTCACGCGATGGCATCGGCAAGGTCTACATGGGCCGCGAGATATCGCACGTGATGGGTCACCTCGCGGCAGGCTGGCTCGAGCGTCCGACGCGCGAGCGCGAAGAGCGTACCGACCTGCTGATCGACGGCCTGCCGCTGGATTCCGGCGACGTCGTGGCCGACATCGGCGCCGGCACGGGCTTTTTCAGCATCCCGATCGCGCGACGCGTGCCGGACGGCCGGGTGCTGGCCGTCGACATCCAGCAGGAGATGCTCGATATCATCGAAGAGCACAAGCGCAATGGCGCGCCGGGCAACATCGAGACCGTGCTCGGCTCGATCACCGATCCGAACCTGCCCTCGGGCGGCGTCGACCTGATCCTGCTCGTCGACGCCTATCACGAGTTCTCTCATCCCTACGAAATGGGCTCGGCGATGGTCGACGCGCTGACGCCGGGTGGAACGCTGGTGTTGATCGAATATCGCGCCGAGGATCCGCGCGTACCGATCAAGCCGCTGCACAAGATGAGCCAGCGCCAGGCCATCAAGGAGATGCAGGCCATCGGCCTCGAGCACGTCCGCACCGAGGATATCCTGCCGCAGCAGCACTTCATGGTGTTCGAAAAGCCGGCGCTGATCGCGGAGTCGGGCTGAAACGCAACGCGGTGGTCGGTCGGGGCGTCGGCTTCGCGCAAGCCCATCCACGCGACTCGGGGTTCGACCAGGTTCAGTGCACCCACATAACAAAACCCCGGTCTTCTGGAACCGGGGCTTGTCCGCGGATAATTTGAGATTGGAGCGCTAGCGCTGGTCTCCTGATGCTTAGCAAGCCCGGTTGCTGCGAACAGCTTCCACGTTTGCCACCAGATCTCTGTGGATAGAGCTTTCTAGCGCCGCTTCACCCTTGTGAGGCTTCCGCGTTGAATATAGATTGCGCCAACGGCGATGCGTTTGTCAACAGTTTCCCGCAAGAAATTTCGAATTATTTTCAAATCTTTCAGTAAGTTATGAACTTACTTCACAATCATGAAAGATAGCTTCAACTTTGTATCGCAGGCTGTTGATTGTTGGTCCGGCCGTGCGCCCGGGCCGCGCGCAGTGTACTCGAAACGGATCGAGCCGATCGGGACGACGTCGCATCGGCAACCGGTGCCAGACCGATCCGGCCATACGACGACCGTTCCAACGGACCCGGGCAGTCCCGCCCTCGCCCGTCCACGACGCCGGAACCCGGCAACGATTCTTTGACAGGAACAGCCGGAATCACGTAGATTCTCGCTGCGCCGGCGGGGCCCGGTGCACGAGCGCTCGTCCATACCTCGTCACTGGGAGAACATCATCGTGGAGCCGGAAAAGAACGGATCCTGGGTCGGCACTGCCGGCTTTCGTACGATCATCGTCGTGACCCTGATCGCCGTCCTGACGCCATTCTGGATCTACCTGGTGTTCTTCACCGACCTGCCGGAACTCGCACTGGCGGGAATCGCGCTGCTGATTCTGCTGATCCTGTCGACCGCCACGGCCTGGACCGCCATTGCGGTACCCAGTCGCAGCGCAGATGCGCGAGAGGACGAGACGGACTGACAGCTGCGCCCGATCCGGGCTCTCAGCGCTCCCGGTCCGGCAGCGCGATCCGGTCCGCGTCGATCGAATAGCACGCGCAGATCCGGCCGATCCGGCCGGCCAGCCGGTCGAAATCCGCTTCGTCGACGATCCGGGGCGCGATGAACAGCGCTTCGAACCAGGTGCTGTCCATGAACCACGCCCGCGGGTCGCGGATGCTCGAAAGTTCCAGGTACTGATACTCGTAGACCGCGCGCATCAGATGCGTAAGCGCGTGCTCCGGAGCATAGTCCAGCAATCGCGACCCCACGTTGTTGCGCACATAGGTATCCATTTCTTCATCGCGCAGGTAATGCCGGGCGAGGAAGTTGGCCTTGTAATCGTCGATTCGAAGCAGCAGCCCGCGCAGCAGCATCCGGCCCGGCGTATCGGCCGGTGACTTCGGCCGACCCAGCGCGGCGACCAGGGCGGGTCTCATCGCCGATGGAAGACCATCGACGATGCCGTCCAGCAGGGAGACCAGCGCTTCCTCGTGCGAACGGCGTTCATCGAGCCGCTGCGGATCGACTCGGACCCAGCCCGACTCGGCGGCTTGGTGACCCCACTCGTGGACGGTCCTTGCGGCCAGCATCAGCCGCTCGTAGGGTGGTGATGCGTGCCGCAGCCGGTCCGGATCACCGGTCAGCGGATAAGCGATCCGCAGCGTTTCACCATGGATGTAGCTGAGTCCGCCCTCGGTCATCCAGTCGGCCGGCCGGGCCAGCGTGTCCGGCGCGGTCAATGATTCCAGGAACGCCCGGCTCTTTCGATCGATGACCTCGAGATCGGCCAGGATCGACGCTTCCGCCTCGGGCGAACACTGCGGCACCATCCCGGTCAACGCCTCCCGCGCCGAGCCGGGGCCCGACCAGATCACCTCGCCCTGCTCTCCAGTCAGAACGAGGTGGGGCGACTCCGTCTCCAGCCAGTCCAGCAGCGACCGGCCGGCGAGCGGCGTCGGCGCGGTGGGCGACGCTCGGTGCGCAGCAACGACGGCTTCGATCGAGGCCATCCATTCGCGATGCAGCCCGTCGAGCCGCGCCTGCTGCCCGGCGGTCACGATCAGGCCGTTGGCCAGCCGGCGGTGATCCGACCGCGACGCCACGGGCGGACGGAACGATTCGTGGTGAAGCTCGCGGATCCACGGCATGGCGTCCGCCAGCGCCCGATACCCGGCTGCATCCGGGCGCGTGCTTCGGCGACAGCCCTCGATGAAGTCGGAACACTGGTCGTCGTTCAGGATCAGCAGGTACGGGAGGTTGGTCAGCAGGCTGGCCCCTACCTGCTGCTGCAGGTACTGCCGCTCGGCCTGGAACAGCAGAAAGATGCTCAGCTCGAGGCTGGAGGTCGCCTCGTCGATGTCGTCTCGATACAACAGCCAGCTGCTGGCATGGAAGGGCTGGAAGTAGGGCCGAGTCCGAACGCCGTTCGTCACAAGGCACAGGTGCTGGACCCTCGAGTGGAACCACTGCCGCGAGGCCTGACCAAGCTGACCGGCCCGTTTGCAGTAGGCCGCGATCATCGCGTCGATCCGCTCGCATTCGATCTCCGTGAGCCATCCTCGGTCCCGATACGCCGATGCCGCGTGCGCATCGAGACCGGTATCGGACAACACCTCGATCGGCACCACGAGCATGCCGGGCTGGGATGCGCAATAATCGATCAGCGATTGATCCATTTACCTGGCCCGTTTCTCCAGTGCGGCAGTATGCGTCATCGTGCAGGAACCGAATCCAGCCGGCCGTCTCGTGCCGGGTACATGGATCGTGCCATAGCCAAAAGGAAGTACGCCTGAAATCAGGCTTTCCGAGCCAGCCAACCCGGCCGAGGTCATCGCGGAGGTCGCGGTCGTGCTCTCATTGATCTACGTCGGCATTCAGGTCAATGACAGCACGCGAACGGTTCGGGCAGCCGCCGCGAACGATGCCAATGTCTCGATGCAGAACTGGCACATCGCCGTAGGTACCAACCCGCAGAGCAGCGAAATCATGATCACCGGCAGGCGCGGCACCGGCGATTCCACGCCCGCCGAGGAATACCAGTTCCTGATGATGATGCACGGCATCTTTCTGGGCATGCAGAACCGCTACCTGCTGGTCGACGGGGGCACGCCGGACCCGCTCGTCTCCGAAACGATCACCGCAGCGATCACGGGAGTCAAGGAATTGCCGGGGCTCCAAGGATTGTTGGCGCCAGCGGAAGAATCTGCTGTATCCCGGGTTTGTCGACTACGTGGAACAGCTGACATCGGATCCGAACTCCATGCCGGTCGACCTCTATCGGGAAATCAAGGGCGAGCCGGATTCCGATGAGTAACCGCTTGATTCGATCGACGTCAACGCCTTGGGCTCTCGTCAGAGCGCGTCGATCATCCCCTGCAGGCGCTTCCGGACCTCGCCGGCTACCTCGATCAGCTCCGGATTCTCGATCGCCTGCATGGAGGCTTCCGGATCCACTGCGGATACCTCGATCCTGCCTTCGCCGACGTCGCGGACGATGACGTTGCACGGCAGCATCGTGCCGATCTTCGGTTCGTGCTGCATGGCCTGCCAGGCCATCTCCGGACTGCAGGCGCCAAGAATCACGTAGCCCGGCATGTCGCGATCGAGCTTCTTTTTCATCGTCGCCCGGACGTCGATCTCGGTCAGCACGCCGAAGCCGGCCTCGGCCAATGCATCGACTGCGCGCTGACGCGCCACGGCCAGCGGTGCATCGATGATCTTCGAAATGTGGTACGTCATGCACTCCTCCTGTTCGGTTCGCTTCCGGCTCGGCGCGCAAGTCTCCCCTCAGTCGTCTTCACTCTGCTCCAGGATCAGTCGATGTGCGGTCAGCCGTACCGCGTTGATTCGGATGAACCCGCGAGCGTCCTCCTGGTCGTATCCGCCGGCCACGTCCATCGAGCTCAATTCCGGGTCATACAACGAACTCGGGCTGGAGCGGCCCTCGATGATCACGTTACCCTTGAACAGACTCAGCCGGACTTCACCGTCGATCAATTCCGATGACTTTCGAAAAGCGGCTTCGATGAATTCCATCTCCGGCGAGAACCAGAAGCCGTTGTAGATGATTTCTGCAAATCTCGGCGACAGCATGTCGCGCAGCCGACGTACTTCACGATCCATCGCGATGCCTTCCAGGTCACGCAGTGCCGCATGAAGAATGGTGCCGCCCGGCGTCTCGTAGACCCCGCGCGACTTGATGCCGACGAATCGGTTCTCGACGACGTCGATCCGGCCGATGCCGTGCTTTCCGCCAAGGTCGTTGAGGAGGCCGAGCAGCTGCACCGGGTCGGTGACCGTAGTGCCGTCGCTCAAGCGTTCGACCTCGACCGGCATCGCGTCCTTGAAACGAACGACGATGCGGTCCAGCGAATCCGGCGTGTCCTCGAGCGCGCAGGTGAGCTTGTACATATCGCCCGGCGGCGCGGCGTCGGGGTCTTCGAGCATCCCGGCCTCGTAAGAGCGGTGCATCAGGTTCTCGTCGCTGGAATACGGTTTCTCGGCCGTGGCCTCGACCGGGATGTCGTACTCGGCGGCGAAGGCCAGCAGGTCCTTGCGGCCCTGGAAGCGAGCGAGGAACTCGGGGTCCTTCCAAGGCGCGATGATTTCCAGATCGGGCGCCAGTGCGGCGAAGGCCAGCTCGAACCGCACCTGATCGTTGCCCTTGCCGGTGGCCCCGTGAGCGACCGCCGTGGCGCCGACCTTCCGGGCGATCTCGACGTGCCGCTTGGCGATCACCGGTCGCGCCAGCGCGGTGCCGAGCAGGTAGCGATGTTCGTAGACCGCCTTGCCGGCAATCGCCGGCCAGATGAAGTCGGTCACGAACTCGTGCTGCAGGTCCTCGACGAAGACCTCGCTTGCACCGGTTGCGCGCGCCCGGCGTTCGATGTCGTCGAAATCCTCCAGCTGGCCGACGTTGGCGACATAGGCTACGACCTCGTAGCCGTCCTGGAGCAGGGTCTTGAGGATGCAGGCGGTATCGAGTCCCCCGCTGTAGGCGAGGACGACTTTTTTCTCGGGCATATCGAAGAATTCAGGCAGATTCAATGCTGAGGATAAAGCAAGCGAATGACCGCCGCGACGCAGATCCTGGTCCGGCGTCACTTGCAGCGCCAGTGACCTCGAAGACGGCACCGGCGAAGACGGCCCGGGCGGGCTCGTCCATCCTCGTTCGCGTTCTCCACACGGCGCACTCCGGATCGGGCTAGTCTGTTCGCGGAGATCGGCATCGACGCCGGCCATTCGAAACGGAGAGTTCCAGTGACCGATCCAGCCGGGCCCTCGCTCGCCAATGCGCTTCAAGGGAGCACGCTGATCCAGATCGGCCTGCCGATCTCGCTGTTCATCATCATGGTCGGCGTCGGGCTGACGCTGCGCGTCCGCGATTTCCACAACGTGGTCCATTACCCGCGGGCGCTGGTGTTCGGCACCATCGCCCAGATCGTGCTGATGCCCGCGATGGGTTTCGCGCTGGCCTGGGCGCTGCAGCTACCGCCGGCGATCGCGATCGGACTGGTGATCATAGCGGCCTGCCCGGGCGGAACGACTTCGAACGTGTTCGCGTTCCTGGCCAAGGGCAACCTCGCGTTGTCGATCCTGATGACCGCCGCGGCCAGCCTGATCACGGTTCTCTCGCTACCGTTGTTCGCCAACTGGGCGATCGGCCTGTTCACCGATTCCTCGCTGGAATCCCCCCTGCAGCTGCCGATCACGCAGACCATCGTGATGCTGCTGGCGGTCGTGTTCGTGCCGGTGATGCTGGGGATGACGTTGCGGGCCTGGAAGACGCAGCTGGCCGGAAGACTGGAAGGCGCCGTGGGCGCCTTCGGAATGCTCGTGCTGTTCGCGCTGGTCGTTCTGATCGTGATCCAGACGCGCGACCATCTCGGTGAACTGCTGGTCCAGGCCGGCCCTTCGGTGATCGCGCTGAATCTCCTGGGCATCGCGGCCGGGCTGGGCATCGCACGGTGGGCCGGGCACGATTTCGTCGACGGACTGACCCTGGCGATGGAACTGGGAATCAAGAATTCCACGATCGGCCTGACCGTCACACTGACACTGCTGGGATCGGCCGACATTGCCATGCCGGCTGCGCTTTATGGCCTGCTGATGTTCGTCTCGGCCGGCGCGCTGGTGGTGGTCGGCCGACGACATGCGCACGTCGCACTCCGGCCTCGCAAGGGCGAAGTGCCGATGCACGTACCCGATGACGTCGGCTTCCCCGATGACCACGAAGGCCGTCGGCCCGACTGAGTCCTCCGCGAGCGTCGGTACGCGTCGGGTCAGCCCTCGGTTTCCAGACCCTCGGCGGACCAGGCGGAGAACGAACCGAGAAACAGGTCGACATGCTCGAAGCCGTTGCGCAACAGCAGGCTCGCCGCGATCGTGGCCCGGCTTCCGCTGCCGCACATGACGGTATAGCGACGATCACGCGCCAGGCTCTCCAGGCGCTGCGGCAATTCACCCACATAGGCATTTACCGAGCCCGGAATGCGGCCCGATTCGATCTCGTTATCGTCTCGAACATCCAGCAGCGTCCAGTCGGCGTCGGCACGGTCCAGGCGTTGCTTGACCTCGTCGGTATCGATGACGGGAACGCGATCGAAGTGGTGCCCCGCCGCGGCCCAACCCGGAAGCGACGGCACCAGGTAGCCGTCGATATGGTCGTAGCCGATGCGCGCCAACGAGCGCGCGGCCCGCTGGGCCTGGTCGGCATTCTCGGCGACCAGCAGCAATTCGTCGTCCGGCGCAAGAAACCAGCCCGCGAAGCTCGCGATCATGCCCTCCGGAATCGCCAGGCTGGTCGGCAGATGCGCCCCGAGATATGCCGCGGCGCTGCGCACGTCGAGCACCACGCGGCCCTCGGTGGCCTCGTCGAACCGGCCCACGTCCATGGCGACCGGCTGAAGCGGCCGATCGATCGAGGTCGCGCCTTCGAGGTTGCCGGCCTCCATGTAGCGGAAATACGGTGGCTGACGATGGTGCTCTTCGACTTTTGCGTCGATGAACGACTCACGGCCCTCGATCTGCAGACGGGGATTGTTGAGGCGCTCGTAGCCGATCGTCGAGACCTCGCGGTCAGCCATCGCGTCGCCGCAGACCGAGCCGGCACCATGCGCGGGATGGATCACGGCCTGGTCGCCCAGGGCCATCAGTTTCTGCAGGCTGTCGTACAGCAGTCCGGCGACTTCGCGACTTCGGTCCGGATAGAAATCGGTGCGTCCGACGTCCCCTACGAACAAGGCGTCGCCGGTGAACACACCCACCGGCTCGTCGCCGAACTCGGGATCGAAATAGGCGAACGACAGGCTGTCGTCGGTGTGTCCCGGAGTTTCCAGCACGCGGATGCGCACGCTGCCGATGTCGTATTCGTCGCCGTCGGTCGCAGTCTCCGCATACGCTACGTCGCCGGCGGCGTTCGGGCCGTGCAGAACGCGCGCACCGGTGCGCTCGGCCAGGATCCGGGCACCCGACAGCAGGTCTTCGTTGCGGTGTGTCTCGAACACGTGCGTGATGCGGCAGCCATGGTCGGCCGCGATCCGGGAATAGATTTCGCAGTCGCGCCGCGGATCGATGACCGCGGCCTCGCCGGCTCCGCCGATCACCCACGACAGATGGGCGAGACCGTCGCTCTTGATCTTTTCGAGAAACATGGAATTGTCCTTCGTATTTCAGCGCAAGTATGTACGAAGCTCGCGCGCCCCGTCTCCTTGCGGAGCCCGAGCCGTCCGCTCCGATCGTTGAACGATCGTTCAACGATACTTCAAGCCCGTCGTTCAAGCGGTTCTCACGGCCTTGAGCGCGGGCTGCTCGAGGAACGATTTTGCCTCGTCCAGTTCGTCGATGGACTCGGCATGCACCAACAGCACCGATTGGCCGGACTTCAGCGCCTTCCGCGCAGCACGCACGTACGGCACCTGGTCCGGGCGCAGCGACACCAGTCCGCCGACCATCAGTCCGAACAACGTGAACACGTGCACGAACACCAGCACCGACAACAGCGGGTTGTCGGCAACGAACGGCACGCCGCCGAAGAACAGGATCGCGAAGAGACCCAGGCCGAGCACTGCGCCGAACAGGCCCAGTAGCAGGTGCGAACGGAGTACGGTCTGCCAGATGCCGCGGCTTTCGGGCAGCAGACGTCGGTGCTGCTGGTCGCTGGCCGGATCCAGCACGTCGATCTGGTCGAGATTCAGCGAGGTCCCAGCGGCCAGCCGGCGGCTCGCCTCGATGGATTCATTGGCGTCGGAAAACACTGCAGCCAGCTTGTGGTTGCTCTGCTCTCCTGTCGGGTCGATCGTGACTGTCATTGCGTCCTCCCGCACGGTTCGAAGGCGACCGTGCGCTTCGTCGAGTACGCGTCCTAGCCTAAGACACGCGGGGGCCCGATCATGAACGCCGCGTGAAAATTCCTGACCAGCCTGATTGCGTGAAACATCGGGTGTATTGCGTGGAACCCCAGTCTTTCCGGCCCGTGTCAGGATCGCAGAAAGCGATGACCGGGCGCCGATCGGCCGATCCAGCAAAAAGGGAGTAGCCCGTATCCGGGGATGAACCAGCGAAGTCGCGTTTCGTCAGGGCCGAACGCCGGTCCGTCGGGCCGTGTTCATCGTCGACAGGATTCGATTCGGCCCTGGTGACCACCGGCCCCGAGTAGCTGGCCGGGCGCCCCAGCGATCATGAACGATGGCCCGCGCAGCGCCGTATCGGGCAATCGACGGATCGATGCATTCACCGCAGTGTGAACGCCATCTCGCGTCGGGTATACCGCCGGTCCCGATCGCGGGAATATCGATGAAACGCCGGTGGATGCCCGGTCACTGGCAGATCGGAGGACGGTCAATGGCCGAGCGCCGTTCGACCCGTCGCCTGGCCACCGCCCGATCAGCGATACGCCAGGGCGCCCGAGACGTACTGCTTCAATGTGTGCACTTCGCCTTCCTTCTCTTCGATCTGGTGCTGAACGAGTTCGCCGATGCCGAGTACACCGACCAGGCGCTGGTTCTTGACCACCGGCAGGTGACGGATGTTGTGGGCCGACATCAGGGCCAGGCAATGATCCAGGCTGTCGCCCTCGCCGACGGTCACCACGTCGGCGCTCATGATCTCGGAGACCGGCGTATCGATCGAGGTCTTGCGCTGAAGCACGACCTTCCGCGCGTAATCACGTTCCGACACGACGCCGACCAGGCGGTTGTCGTCAGCAAGCACGACCAGCGCACCGCAGTTCTTTTCGGCCATCAGCTTCAGCGCGTCGATAACCGGGGCCTCCTGCTGGATACTCCAGACGTCGCGACCCTTTTCGTCGAGAAATTGCCGGATGCTGTACATGAACACGACCTCGCGGATGAATGGGTGGTCTGGACAGTGCGGCTGATCCGGTGAATGCGTCGTGAGCAGCTCGGCCGGGCGAGAGCCTCGCCTCCTGCATGTCGAGAGACTGCGGATCAGCGCACGTCGGCCCGACGTCGCGCCGGCGGCTCAGCCTTCGAGCAGCGCCTTCAGTGCGGCGATGTTGTCGCGCGCCGCGCCGGCGTCGACCTGCTTGCGCCCGTCCTTTCCGGGCCAGTCGAGCAGTTCTCTCGGCAGCTCGTCGATGAAGCGGCTGGACTCGCACTTGCGAGTCTCCCCGTACTGGCGGCGGCTGCGACAGAAGCTGATGGTCAGCTGGCGCTCGGCGCGGGTCAAACCGACGTACATCAACCGTCGCTCTTCTTCGATCCGGCCCTCGTCGACGCTGTTTCGGTGCGGCATCAGGCCCTCTTCCAACCCGACCAGCCAGACGCGGGGAAACTCCAGGCCCTTGGCCGCATGCAGGGTCATCAGGCGGACCTCGTCGGCATTCTCGCGCTCGTCGTCGGGCCCGGCGGCCAGCGTGATCCGGGCCACCAGTTCGTCGGCCGAACTGCAGTCCTTGGCCAGCCGCTCGACCCAGCCGACCAGGTCGTCGAGGCTGCGCTTGCGGCGACGCGCCTGGTCCGGATTGTCCGCCTGCTCGTCGAGAAAGTCGTAGTAGCCGATGTGCTCGAGCAGTTCGCGGTACAGCGGGCCGAGCTCCTCCCGCTCGGCACGCTCGGCCCGGTCGGAGAAGTCGACCAGCAAGTTGATGAAGCCGCGCAGGCCGCGCGCGGCACGTTCCGGCAGCTCGCGCTGGAACGGCCCGTCGCCCGCAGCGGCCAGCAGGCTCTGCTTCGAGGCCCGCGCGAAGTCCAGCAGCCGCGCCAGCGACCCGGACCCGACGCCGCGTCGCGGCGTGTTCAGAACGCGGATGAACGACGGGTTGTCTGCGGGGTTGAACAACAGCTTCAGATACGCCAGCCCGTCGCGGATCTCGCGGGCGTCGAACCAGCTCGGCCCGCCGCTGACCCGATACGGAATGCTGTACTCGCGCAGCGCCTTCTCCAGCTCGCGGGCCTGGAAATTGGATCGGTAGAGAATCGCCGCCTGGCCCCAGCGCATCGTCGTGCCACCGTGCGCCGCAGTGAGATCACGGGCCACGCCCTCGGCCTCATCGCTCTCATCGGCATAGTCGCGCACGGCGATCGGGTCGCCGGGTCCGTGCTCGCTCCACAGCCGCTTTTCGTGGGTGTGCGGGTTCAGCGCGATGACCGCGTTGGCCGCATTGAGGATGTTGCCGACCGAGCGGTAGTTCTGTTCGAGCTTGACGACCTTCAGCCGTGGATAGTCGACGCCGAGCTGATCGAGATTCTCCGGCCGCGCCCCGCGCCAGCCGTAGATCGACTGGTCGTCGTCGCCGACCGCGGTGAACGCGCCGGACTCGCCGGCCAGCCGCTGCAGCAGCCGGTACTGCGCGGCCGACGTGTCCTGCACCTCGTCGACGAGGAAGTAGCGCAGCTTCGCTCGCCAGCGCGTGCGCAGCTCGGGATGATCGAGCATTTTCGCCGGCAGTGCGATCAGGTCATCGAAGTCGACCGCATTGAGCTCCTGCATCCGCTGCTGATAGGCCTGGTAGATCGTCGCGACCTGGCCCTCGCCTTCGCTGGCGGCGTCGGCCAGCGCCCGGCCGGGCTCGATGCCGGCGTCCTTCAGTGCACCGATCGCCGACATCGTCATGTACAACTGCTCGCTCCTGACCTGGCCAGGCAGCAGCTCGCGGACCAGGTCCGCCGAGGCGTGCTGGTCGAGGATGCTGATACCGCTCGCGCGCTCGGCGGCCTCCGGCTCGGCTTTCAGGATCTGCCAGCCGAGGCTGTGGAAGGTCGAGATCGTCAACCCCTCGGCGGCCTTGCGCTTGATCCGCTTGCCGACGCGGACGCGCATTTCCTTGGCGGCCTTGTTGGTGAAGGTGATGGCCGCGATCTGACTGGCGCGGAAATGCCCCTTGTCGATCAGCCAGGCGATCTTCTCGGTGATCACGCGGG
>CAZJSH010000012.1:0-34463 GCA_964548715.1 uncultured Halomonas sp.
GCCGAGTTCGGGAAAGCGCTGCTTGATCGCCTGCACGGTGCGCGGCACCAGCCCGTCGTCGGTCCAGGCCGCCTCGGCCGACTCGGTCTTCAGATGCGCATCGATGACCGGGAACAGCGCAACGGCCGGGATGCCGGCCGCCGCGACCCGCTCGCAGGTGCAGAGCAGTGGGTCGAGGCCCATCCGCTCGATGCCGGGCATCGACGGTACCGGCTGACGGGCCGAGGCCTCGTCGAGCACGAACACCGGATAGATGAAATCGTCCGGCGCCAGCCGGGTCTCGCGCACCAGCCGGCGCGCGAAATCGGTGGCGCGCGAACGGCGCATTCGGGTCGTCGGATACGGCATGGCGAAGCAGAATCTCGATGTCGGCGCCGTAGTGTATCCCGGCGGACCCACGGCCACGATCAGCGAGCCGACCGCGGCTCAGAACGCGACGTTGACCATCAGCAGCATGACGACCAGGAACACCACGCTCATCGGCCCGCCAACGCGGACGTAGTCCTTCACCTTGTAGCCGCCCGGGCCCATGATCAGCGCGTTGACCGGGTGGGTCGGGAGGATGAACGCGTTCGACGTGCCCAGCGCGATGATCAAGGCGTAGATCGCCGGGTTGGCGCCGGTGGCCAGCGCGATGTTGATCGCGATCGGTACCAGCAGCACCGTCGCGCCGACGTTGGACATGACCAGCGTGAACAGCGTGGCCAGGATCGCAAGCGCGATCTGCATGGTCAGGTCGTTGACGTCGCCGACCAGCGCCAGCATCTGCTGGACCAGCCAGGCCGCCGTGCCGGTCAGCTCCATCGCGAAGCCCAGCGGGATCAGGCTGGCCATCAGGAACACGGTCTTCCAGCTTACGGCCTGGTAGGCCTCGTCCATGCTCAGCACCCCGGTGAGGACCATGCCGATGGCGCCGGTCATCAGCGCGATCGACAGGTTGAAGTCCAGCACCAGCACCAGGAACATCGCCAACGCGAAGAAGGTCAGCGCGAAACCGACCTTTTGCGGCCGCTGTTCTTCCTTCGGGATATCGGTCGCGACGATGAAGTCCTTGTCCCGGGCCACCGTCGACAGGTCGCGCCAGGTCGAATGCGAGACCAGGCAGTCGCCGACCTGCAGCGTTTCGGAGCGCAGCCCGCTGCGCACGATGCTCTCGCCGCGGTTGATGGCCAACACCGAGATGCCGAAGCGCGAGCGCAGTCGCGCCTCGGCGATGGTCTTGCCGACCAGCCGCGAACCCGGCGGGATGACGACTTCCGAGATGCCGGCGCGGCTCGGATTGAAGAGGCTGCCGAAGGTCCGCAGCCGCGGCTGCAAGCGAAGTTGGTTCTCGACGGCGAAGCGCCCGACCTGGTCGCGCGTGCCCATCACGCCCAGCACGGTGCCAACCCAGATCATCTCGTCGGCCGGGGGCGCCAGACGCGGCTCGTCGGTCGACTGGATCGCCAGCAGCAGCGGCGCGCCGTCGATCTGCTCGGCCTCGCTGACCCGCATGCCGACCAGCGGCGAATCGACCGTGACCAGCAATTCGTGGACGTCGCCGGTGATGCCGTAGACATCGGCGAAGTAGTTCTTGGTCCGGCCGGGCGAGGCCGGCTTCTTGCCTCCGGTCTTCGGCAGCAGCCGACGACCGACCAGCAGCGAGTAGACCAGTGCGGCAAACAGCAGCGCGATGCCGACCGGCGTGACCGAGAACATCTCGAACGGCTGCAGCGCCTCGGCGCCCGGCGGCAGCGAGCGGTTGGACGTCTGGATCAGGTCGTTGAGCAGGATCAGCGGCGACGAGCCGATCATGGTCAGCGTGCCGCCGACGATGGCGCAGAAGCCGATCGGGATCAGCATGCCCGACAGCGGCAGGTCGAGCCGGCTGGAGATGCGGCTGGTCACCGGCAGGAACAGCGCAGTGGCGCCGGTGTTCTGCATGAATCCGGAGATCACGCCGACGGTGCCGCACAGCATCGCCACCACGCGAGACTCCGAGCGCCCGCCGTAGCGGACGATCGACGCGGCCACGGTATTCATGACCCCGGTGCGGTCGAGCCCGGCGCCGAGCACCATGACCGCGATCACCGACATCACTGCGTTGGACGCGAAGCCGTCGAACAACTGGTCGCCCGGAACCAGCCCGAACAGGCCGATCAGGACCATGATCGAAACGGCGGCGATGTCGATGCGGACAATTTCGGTGGCGAAGGCGAAGATGGTAAGGCCCAGCAGCGCGAGCACCAGCACCATGTCGCTGGTCAGCGTCAGTTCGCTTTGCATGGCTCGCCGTTCATCGAGTGCGCGTCGTCATCCTCCCGGGCGCCGATCGGGCGATCGGCGGTGCGCCGGAACGAACCGCTGTCCCGACTGACGGACAACGATACCCGATTGCCGTCATGCCGTTGCGTCGGATGCAGGCGACGAAGCGCCGATCACACGTCGCGCAGCCGCTCGGCACGCTCGCGAATGCGATCCAGACCGAGGTTGCCGCAGCCGCCCAGCGACACCCGGGCGGCCAGGCTGTCGACCGGCGACCGGGCCTCCAGCGCATCGAGTTCGCCGCCGACCTGCCGATAGGCATCGCGGAACGACCGCCCCTCGGCGACGAGCTCGTTGGCCCGATCGGTCGCGAACTGCGCCGGCGTGATCGCCGCGGCCATTCGATCGCGATTCCAGCCCAGCCCGTCGAGCAGACCGGGCAACAGCGCGAGGCCGTCCAGCCCGCGCGCAAACGCCCTCAGCACCGGCGGCTTGGTGTCTTGCAGATCGCGCTGGTAGCCCGACGGCAGCGACAGCACCGATTCGAGCTCGGCCCGCGCACCGACCACGGTGGCATGAAGCGCGCGCAGCAGTTCGACGGCGTCGGGGTTGTGCTTGTTCGGCATGATCGACGAACCGGTGCAGAACGCAGCCGGTACGGTCACGAAACCGAATTCCTGGCTGGCGAACAGGCTCAGGTCCCAGGCCAGCCGGCGCAGGTCGCCGGTGGCCGCCGACAGCGCGTCGAGCGCGCGCAGCTCGGCCTTGCCGCGCTGGGCCTGGGCGTTCTGCGGGTTGACCACGAGCCGGTCGAAGCCCAGTTCCTCGGCCACGCCGTCGCGGTCCAGTTCGAGGTTGACCCCGAAGCCGGAAGCCGTACCCAGCGGACTGGCGTTGAGGTGCTCTCGAATCCGCACGGCCAGGTCGGCGTCGTCGACGAAGGCCTCGGCATGGCCGGCCCACCACAGCCCCAGCGAATTCGGCATGGCCTGCTGCAGATGCGTATGCCCGGGCAGCGGCACGTCGCGCTCGTTCTCGGCGCGATCGAGCGCCACCCCGGCGACCGCCAGCGCGATCTCGCGCAGTCGGTCGAGCCGGTCGAGCAGGTACAGCCGCAGCGCCACGGCCACCTGGTCGTTGCGGGAGCGACCGGCGTGGATGCGCTTGCCGGTCTCGCCGAGTCGCTCGGTCAGCCAGGACTCGATCGCCGAATGGCCGTCCTCGAACCGCTCGTCGAGCACGAACTCGCCGTCGGCGAAGGCATCGGCCAGCGCGTCGAGCTCACGGCCGATCGCGCCGGCCTGCTCGTCGGACAGCAAACCGATGCGGGCCAGGCCGCGGGCGTGGGCGCGACTCGCGCGGATGTCGAACGGCAGCAGTTCGCGGTCGAGCACCACGTCCTGGCCGGCCAGGAAGCGCATGACCGCCTCGGGCACGGCCGCGCTGCCACTCTTCTTCCAGATCGGGTCGCTCATGTCAGGTCCTCCAGGCCGAGCCGCTCGTCCAGGCCCAGCGCAACGTTCAGATTCTGCAGCGCCTGGCCGGCGGCGCCCTTCAACAGGTTGTCCAGCACCACGACGAAGGTCGCCCGGTGGCCGTCGCGCTCGTCGACGGAAAACCCGCCGACCGCCAGGCCCGCCCTGGGCAGGCCGCGGCCGTCGACCAGGTCGCGCACTTCGGGCACCTGCTCGCGCACCGCGATCAGCGCCTCGTCACCGTACACCGCCTCGAACCCGGCCAGCAGGCCGGCGGCTGTGAACGGTTCGGTCAAGGTGACCGAGATCGTCAGTGAAATGCCGCGAAAGAACGCCGCCACGTGCGGGTGGAAGCGCACCGGCCGGCCGAGATGAGCGCTGATCTCGCGCTCGTGCACGTGCCCGCTCAGCGCGTACGGAATCAGGTTGTCGGCCAGCCGCTCCGGGTCGTTGCGCGGCGACGGCGTTCGCCCGGCCCCGCTGTAGCCCGACACGCCGAACACCACCGGCGGCGCGGCCAGCCGATCGCGGATCGGCAGCAGGCCGAACTGCGCGCCGGTCGCATAGCAGCCGGGGTTGCTGATCCGCTTCGCGCCGACCAGCGCCTCGCGATTGAACTCGGTCAATCCGTAGACCCAGTCCGGATCGAAGCGGTAGTCGGCGCCGAAGTCGATGATGACCGCGTCCGGATGCGCGGCTTCGATCGCCGCCACCCACGGTCCGCTGGCACCGTTCGGCACGGCCAGCGCCCACAGGTCGGCGTCGACCTCGGCGACCTGCTCAGGGCCCAGCGCAACGAACTCCTGCGCGGGATCGGGCCAGTCCGGCACCTCGTCGGTGATCGGCCGCCCGGCCTGCGCACCGCTGGAGGCCAGCGCCAGGCCGATCGACGGATGCCGCATCACCCGCTCCAGCAACTCCCGGCCGGTATACCCCCGCGCGCCGATCAGCGCCAGGCGATGGTGGTGTTCTTCGTTCATATCCATTGTTGTCTGTTTGATTTACCGCAGATGGACGCGGATGAACGCAGATAACAATCAAAGCGTGACAAATCCCAGATCCACATCACCGCTTTCGCTCTCGCCTTCGGGTCACGATCTCGAACCTGCTTGGGGTCACCGAAATGCCCCTTCGAAAGCCCTTTTTGGCCCCAGTTCGACTGTTGGAGGCCGCTTGCGGGCGAAGGCTTTGGTTGGCCGGGAGTTCGCGCGCAAGCGCCCTCCAACAGGCGGCCTTACTGTCCGTCCGGTGCTGGGCTGGAATCTCGCTTGTGATGGGAATCCATCCTTCGAATCCGATTCCAGGACGTTACGCAATCGTGGCTGAGATTCCTGCGTAATGAGGATTCCATTTGCCTTTATCTGCGTCCATCCGCGTTCATCTGCAGTAGAAAAGCCCTTTTCAAGCACCGCCCGCTCCTTCGACCCACCCAGAATCGCGCGCGGCGGCGTCGTCGACGAGGCGGGCGCGCTGGTCGGGGGACTCGATGCCTATGGTATAGACGACCCAGCCGGCGCGTCGGTCGCAGGTGTCGGCCTGCTGGAAGTACCACGGCGCGATCGGGTTGTTGGCCCGGGCGCGCCAGTACATGCTCGCGCAGTTCGCGCGCAGCGCCTGCCACAGTGCGGCACCCAGACCTTCACCGCGGGCCTCGGGCGTGACGACGATCTTGTCGAGATACGGGACGCCGTCATGGCCGTCGAGCACCAGTGCCGCGGCCCGCCCGCTTTCGGCCAGGAACAGACCGAGCTGCTTGCGGCGGGCCAGCCAGTCGGGCCGGAGCGCGCGACCGAAACTGCTTTCCAGCAGGGTCTGCAGATCGGCCCTGCGCTCGTCCGGGATCGCGTCGAACCATTCGATCGCCTCGCCCTTCCGGACCAGCGTACCGGCGCCGGTGTGGGTGAACAATTCGCGGGTGAGCTTGCCGGCCGAGGTAATCGACACCGAGGCCGACGGCGACAAGGGCTCGAGCATGTCGCGAATCTGCGCCAGCTTCAGCTGCATGCCGGAATGCAACCAGTCCTGGCCGATCAGGTTCTGGTAATCGTGGGTCAGGCTGATCGCCGAGATCACCCTGCCGTCCTCGTCGAGCAGGCCGCCGGTGGGCGTCAGGAAGATGATCTTGTAGGGCCGGATCGCCCAGACCAGTTCGCGCGTGGCGATATCGGCATTGATGTTCATGACCTGGCCGGCCCGCGACTCGCCGAGACAGGCGACCACCGGCAGGGCGCCGGCCGATACCGCGCCGCGGACCGAATCGAGATCGACCGAGCGGACCCGCCCGACCAGGCCGAGCCGCTCGCGGTCGGCGAAATCGCATTCGAACACGCCGTGCAGCAGGCCGCGTGCGCGGACGCCGTGGCGCTCCAGCGCATCGACCAGCCTGGCGTTCTCGCGATAGATCACCGGCCGGGCAACCGCCATCACGTCCTCGGTGGTCACGCGCAGGCCGTCGTGCTTGCGCGTCTCGATCCCGGCCTCGGCCAGCGCGTCGTCGAGCTGGCGGCCGGCGCCGTGCAGCACGATCGGATACAGCCCGAGGCGATGCAGGAAGGCCAGCGCGGCGACCAGTTCATCGAGCTGGTCGGCCAGGATGCCGCCGCCGACCTTGATCACGGCGAAACGGCTCTCGTTGACCCGCGAGAACTGATCGAGGTACTGGCGCGCCTCGCGCGAGGAGCCGAGCTGGCCGAGCAGCTCGACGACGGTGGACTGGACCACCGGACGAACGTCGTTCATGCGCCCCGCTCCACCAGCGACCGATACTGGGCCCAGGCGGCCAGCAGCTGATCCAGCGCCACCCATTCATCCACGATATGCGCCTGCTCGATGTGTCCCGGACCGCAGACCAGCGCATCGAGTCCGGCGGCCGAGAACAGCGCGGCCTCGGTCCAGAAATCGACCGATTCGGTGATCGCCAGCCCGTGGTCCGCAGCGAACGCGCGCGCGCCGGCCGATTCGCGGCCGGCGGCCGGCAGCGGCGGCCCCGAGAACGGGACCTGCCAGTCGGCACGCCGGTCCGCGCCGGCCAGGCCGGCGACGGCATCGAACAGCGCCCGGTTGTCGCCGCCCGGCGCCAGCCGCGCCGACCAGTGCAGGTCGCAGCGGTCGGCGATCACGTTGCTCTTGATGCCGCCGGTGACGGTGCCGATGTTGAAGCAGGTCGGCCGCCCGGCGTCGGCTTCCGACCCGCAGTGGGCCAGCGCGGCGGCCATCCAGCGGCCGGCGGCGTGCACCGCCGAGTCCTCGAGCGCGCGGAATTCCGACGAATGGCCGGCCACGCCGGAAAACCGCCCCTTGACCGACAGGTATCCGCGGTGCGAGAGCACAGCGCGGTTGCCGGTCGGCTCGCAGATCACCGCGGTCGCGTAGTCGGCCGCATGACCGGCATCGAGGAAATTCTTCACGCAGCAACCGCCCGCGCCTTCCTCGTCGGTCGTGAACAGCAGCGCCATCGGCGCATCGGTGGTCGCGGCCACGTGCAGCAGCGCGGCCGCCGCGCCCTTGATGTCGCAGCTTCCGCGGCCCCAGGCGCGGCCGTCCTTCACGGTCAGTTCCAGCGGCGGCACCGACCAGCCTTCGCCGACCGGTACCGTATCGAGGTGACAGTTGAACACCATCGTCGGCGTGCCCCGCCGCGCGTGCAGGGTGACGTGGCCGCCGCCGTGGTCGACGGTCTCGACCTCGAACTCCGGCGGCAGGACGTCGCGAACGTGCGCGAACATCGGCGAACCGGCGGTGATCGCGCGGGGCGGGTTCTGGGTGTCGTCGGCGATCAGGACACCCAGATGCTCGAGGATCGAGTCGAGTTCGGCGACGTTCGGCGTTTCGGTCACGCTCACGAACGCCGCACCTTCGCCGCCAGCGTCGACGACTGCCCGATGAGCTTGACGAAGCCCTCGGCCTCTTCGGGCGTCCAGCTGGCCGACTGGGCATAGACCGCGTCCGGGTCGGCCAGGATGTAGGGCGAATCCACGGCCACGGCCATCAGGCCGCCGCCTTCGCTGGCCAGCCGGACCTCGCCGGTGACGAAGCGGTTGGCCGATTCCAGGTAGGCCTCGAGGTCGGCCTTGTGCGGCTCGAAGAAGAACCCGGTGTAGACCAGCTCGGCCCAACGCGCCGCGATGGTCTGCGCGAACTGGTTCTGGTAGCGGGTCTGGACGCACTCGGTCAGCGCCTTGTGCGCGGCCATCAGCGCGTCCACGCCCGGGCACTCGAAGACGATCCGGCCCTTCAGCCCGATCGACACATCACCGGTGTAGAGATGACGGCCCACGCCCCAGGCACCGACCTCGCGGTTAAGCCGCTCGAGCAATACCGGGCCGTCCAGCGCCTCGCCGTCCAGCGTGACGGCCCGGCCCGCGTCGAACCCGATCGTCCACTCCGCCGCCCCCGCCGGCCACTCCGAGCGCGGCCGGCACCAGACCCGGGTGTCGTCGGCCGGCGCATCGAAACGATCGATCTCCTGGCCCGACAGGGTGACGCCCAGCAGGTTCTCGTTGATCGAGTACTTCGACGAGGATTCCGGCACCTCGACGCCGGCCTCGGCCATCAGCTCCAACTCGTGCGCGCGAACGTTCGCAGTCTCGCGCTGCAGATCGCGGATCGGTGCGTGGATCACGTAGTCGCCGAGGCTGCGCACGGACTGGTCGAAGCGCAGCTGGTCATTGCCCATGCCGGTGCAGCCATGCGCGAAGCGCTTCGTGCCGAGCCGATCGGCCAGCTCCAGGCAACGCTGCACGATGACGTAGCGATCCGAGCACAGCATCGGGTACTGCTCGAGCATCCGTGCCCCGGACCACAGCAACGGCACGACGAACGCGTCCCACAGCGCCGGGCCGGCGTCGAGCTCGTGGTGCTCGGCCGCACCCAGCACGCGGGCGCGCTCGGCGATCCACTGCTTGTGCTCGGGCGACACCCCGCCGGTGTCGACAAAGGCGGTGTGGACGTCATAGCCCTGGTTCTTCAGGGCCAGTACGCAGTAGCTGGTGTCGAGGCCGCCGGAGAAGGCGAGGACGATTCGTTCTGTGGTCATGGGGTCTTGATCTCGGTTCCTGGTCATTCAGCCGTTATCGCTGGCTGGTCGTTCTTCAAAGTCAACGTCAAAAGCGTTTCGCCCGCCCGCTTCGGGGGCTTTCGGCGAGGTGCGCTTGTCATGACAATCGAGGCCAAAAAGTACCCGAAAAAGGCTGCGCGAACATCGCCTCCCGGCCTGCTCTCGGGTCCCCTGCACTTCTCGGCGGCGCTGACGGCGGGACAAGTCAAAGGCCAACTCGCGCTCCGCCCGGCCTGTTGGAGGCCGCCTGCGGCCGAAGGGTGGCCTCGGCAGAGCCCATTCGCGCGCAAGCGCCCTCCAACAGGTAAACAGCGGCGATTGCCGTTCCGTGACGTTGGGTTGAATCTGCGATGTGGGTGGGCAAAACGCCAACCGGGCTGATTCGTTGTGTGGTCATTGTTTCGATCTCGAAATGTCGCAAGGTCCATCGTTGCGGCCTCTCCGCCCGCTCGGTTCAGGGGCGCGGGGTCAGCGACGAGGGACGAGTCATCTCTTCACTCGGTACGGTCGACTCGTCCCTTTCCCCTAGTCACTCATCAGATTCAGAAGCAACGCCTTCTGCACATGAAGCCGATTCTCGGCCTCGTCGATGGCTACGCAGTACTCGGCATCCATCACCCCATCGGTCGCCTTGACGTTGCGCCGCAACGGCAGGCAGTGGCTGAACCACGCGCTGTCGGTCTTCGCCATCTTGGCCTCGTCGACGATGAAGTGCTTGTACTTCGCGTTCAACGCCGACTGCTCGGCGGGGCGGCCGTACAGCGGGAGCGGGCCCCAGCTCTTGGCGTAGACGAATTCCGCGCCGCTGTAGGCCTCGTCGATGTCGGTGGTCACGCGGAAGGCGCCGCCCGAGGCGGTGGACTGGGTTTCGGCCGCGCCCATGTAGCGCTCGTCGAGACGATAGGCGTCTTCGGGAATCAACAGCGTGACATCCATGCCGAACTTGGTGGCGATCAACAACGCGGAGTTGGCCACGGCGGTATTCAGCGGTTTCGGGTGATAGGTCCAGGTCAGCACGAACTTCTTTCCATCGGGGGTGCCGAGCCGGTCCTGGACGGCACGCATCAGGGCCAGTTCCTGGCAGGGGTGGACGATGGTTTCCATGTTGATCACCGGCACCGTGGCGTGCTGGGCAAGCGCGCGAATGACCCGGTCCTCGCGATCCACCGACCAGTCCTCGAACTGCGGAAAGGCGCGGATGGCCAGCGCATCGCAGTAGCGCGACAGCACGCCGGCGACTTCGGCGATATGTTCTTCAGCGTCGCCGTCCATGACGACGCCGGGCTCGAACTCGATGCCCCAGGCGCCCTTGCCGGGCTCGAGCACGACGGCGTGCGCGCCGAGGTGGTAGGCGCCGATCTCGAACGAGGTCCGGGTGCGCAGCGATGGGTTCAGGAACAGCAGCGCGATGGTCCTGCCGGACAGGTCGCTCCGAACCGGGTCGCGGCGGATGTCGTCGGCCACATCGAGCAACGCCTGCAGCTCGTCACGCGTGTGGTCCTCGGTGGTCAGGAAATGCTTCATCGAATCTCTCGGTCAGGCCTGAAACGAAAGAACCCAGCCGGTCGGGGCTGGGTTCGGAAACATGCTTCTGGGTCTACGCCGTCGAGGCGTCAGGTTTCCGTCCAGCCGGGCTGGGCGCGACGGCGGCGTCGCAGCGCTTCGCGGCACAGGGCTCGGGCAGGGGCGGAACGGTCACTGCGGTTCATGGACGTAGATTGCCACAGCGCCGGGCTTCAGACAAGCGCAGGGATCGTCAGGGGCCCAGCACCGGTTCCGAGCGGTCGATCCAGGAGCGGCTTCCGGCCAGCACCTCACGGATCACTTCGGGACCGGACGGCTCGAGAAACAGGAAACCCTGCCCCAGCGGGCAACCGAAGCGGCGGAGCATGGCCAGCTGGGCGGGAACTTCGACGCCCTCGGCGACGGTCCCCAGGCGCAGTGTTTGCGACAGGTCGCAGAGCGCCCGGGTGATCGCCTGGTCGTCGCGGTCGGACTCGAGGTCACGGATGAAACCCTGGTCGATCTTGATCGCCGAAATCGGGAAGTTCTTGATGTAAGCCATCGACGAGTACCCGACGCCGAAATCATCGACGACCAGCGCGAAGCCTAATCGGTCGAGTCGCTCGAGGATGGCGCGGTTGCGGTCCAGATTCTCGATCAGCACGTCTTCGGTGATTTCCAGGTGCAGCCGATCCGGCGGCACCTCGCGGGCGCGGAGGCGCTGGTGAAGTTCATCGACGAAGTTCGGCTCGCGGAACTGCGCGCCCGAGATGTTCACCGCCAGCCAGGGGCCTGTGCCGAACTCCTGCCACCAGCCCTGCAGGTCGTCGAGCGCATGCTCCAGCGCGAACAGGCCGAGTCGATGGACCAGGCCGGTTTCTTCGGCAACGCGCACGAATTCACGCGGGGGGATCGCCGGATGTTCATCCTGCGGCCAGCGCAGCAGCGCCTCGACGCCACGCATCTCGAGCGTTTCCAGGTCGACGACCGGCTGGTAGACAACGTGGAACCGTTCGGCGTCGAGAGCTTCGCGAATCGCCCGGCTCATGCTCAGGCGGCGCTCGACTTCAGCCACCAGGTCGGGCGTGAACCAGGCGTACTGGTTCCTGCCGAGATGCTTGGCGCGGTAGAGCGCCGCATCGGCATTCTGGATCAGGGCCGAGGCGGACTGCTGGTCCTCGCGGACCGTGACCCCGATGCTGACGGTCACGAACAGCGCGTTGCCTTCCAGATCGAACGGCGTTTCGAACGCCGCCAGCAGCGACTCGGCCAGCTGGCGGATGCGTTCACGCGTTCGCCGTTCGGCCACGACCAGGAACTCATCGCCGCCCAGGCGGCCGATCCGGTCGGCCGGGTCGAGCACGCGACCGAGCCGCACCGGCAGCTGCCGCAGCAGCTCATCGCCGATGTGA
Organism: uncultured Halomonas sp.; assembly: GCA_964548715.1. Lineage (GTDB taxonomy): Bacteria > Pseudomonadota > Gammaproteobacteria > Xanthomonadales > Wenzhouxiangellaceae. The sequence goes on from CAZJSH010000012.1 coordinate 11,691, forward strand.
TGACCGAGCGTTTCGTTGATGTCCTTGAACTGGTCGAGATCCAGGTACAGCACGGCCAGGCCGCGACCGGGGGCGCGTCGCTCCACGGCCCGATCCAGCGTCTGCATCATGCCGGTGCGATTCGGTAGGCCGGTCAACGCATCGTGGGTCAGCAGGAACGCCAGCTCCTGTTCGGCCAGTTCCCGGTCCTGGATTTCATCGTTGAGGTTGCGATTGGCCAGCGCGAGGAAGCGGGTCTGGCGCGCCGACGCCATGGCCAGCAGCGCGGCGATCGAGGTCAGCAGGGCCAGCACGCTGCCCAGCCCCAGCACGGTTTCGGGAAGTCCGCTGGCCATCCTGGCCCGGGCCTCGGGGCGCAGAGTCAGCTCGAATTCCAGGCGGCTCTGGCCGTCGTCCAGGCCAATCTCCAGGGGTCGCGTATAGCCGTCCTCGAAGGCGTCCGCCGCAACTTCGGCCGGCAGCCGGAATCGCGCGCCCGGCACCCGCGAGCGCAGCGCGATGTCGGCGAATTCATGGTCATCGAGTTCGGCGGCGATCGCCGCCGGCAGTTCGATGACGGCGGCGAGCCAGCCCGGTTTCGCACCGTCCGGCGCGGCGGTCATGAACAACAGTCCGTGCGGTCTTCCGGCCAGCGGCAGCGGCTCCAGCGCCATCGCGCCTTCCTCGAAGGGCTGCTGCTCGAGCCGGCGAAGCGCCGCGGCCCCGATCGGAAACGGCCTGCCGGCGGCCAGCCCGGCCTCGGGCGGCCCCTCGAACACCAGCACGTTCATCGCGCGATCGAGCACGGCCAGCCGATCGTAATACGAGAAGTCGGCCATCAGGCTGAGCGCGTCGGCCCGCCAGATTTCAGGATCGAAATCGGGGCCGAAACCCATTCGGATGGCCATGCGTCGGTGAATCGCCGCATGCTCGTCGGCCGCGTCCACCAGTTCGGCCTGGACCTGGGCGACCCGCGCATCGAGCCGGGCCTGGATCGTGCGCTCCTCGCGCGCGGCCAGTTCGCGATGGAGCACGGCGGTCATGGCCAGCAGCACTACCAGCAAGGCCAGCCCGATCGTCCACGAGACGCCGTTCAGGGCGCTCAGCAGGCGCGTTCGATCGGGTGGACGCATGGATCAGGTAGCCGGGCTCGGCGAAATCTTCGGCATGGAGGTCATGCAGGCGGGCGGATCATCGTGACGACCAGTATAGCCGACCCACTGCTCCGGACCGGTACACTGCCGGACATGAGTCCGTGGTTACGCAATCCTCCGGCGGCGCTGCTCAGCGGCCTGGTTCTCGGCGTCTCGATCCAGGAGGCCCTGCGTTCGGCCATCGACGCCTTCGTGCTGCTCGGCGAAATGAACGCGCGGCTGGCCCACGGCGAAGCCGGCCCCTGGCTGGCGGCAATCCTGCTGGTCACCGGCCTGATCGGCGGCGGCGTGGCCGGCCTGGTCACCGCGCTGCTCGGCCGGCGCCTCGCCCTGGCCCTGGCCGCCGGTGTCCTGATGGCGATTCCTGCGGTGATCCTGGCTGCCGCGCTGCGCGAGGGGGCCGCGATCGCCGTGCTGCACGCCGCACCGCCGCTGTGTGGCGCGGCGTTCGGCGCACGGCTGGCGCTCCCCGCGCCCGAGCGACCATCTCGCGCGGCGCGATAGATCGGCTTCCTTGCCCATGGACTGGATCGACATCGGCCTCAACCTCGGCCACGAAAGCTTCGACCACGACTGGCCGGAGGTGCTGGAGAACGCACAGCGGGCCGGCGTCGTGCAGATGGTGCTGACCGGCGCATCGGTCGCCGGCAGCGACCGTGCGCTGGCGCTGGCCAGGGAGCGCCCCGGCATGCTGTTCGCGACGGCCGGTGTGCATCCGCACCTGGCCTCGGAGCTGACCGACGAGGCGGCCGGACACCTGGCCGCGCTGCACGATCTCGACGAGGTCGTCGCGGTCGGTGAATGCGGGCTGGACTACTTCCGCGACTTCTCCCCGCGCCCCGTCCAGCGCGGCGCCTTCGAGCGTCAGCTGGAACTGGCCGTGTCCTGCGGCAAGCCGGTGTTCCTGCACCAGCGCGAGGCCCACGACGATTTCCTCGCCATCCTGCGCGAGTTCCGCGACCGGATCGGTCCGGCCGTCGTTCACTGCTTTACCGACTCGAAGCGCGCGCTGTACGACTACCTGGACCTGGACTGTCACGTCGGCATCACCGGCTGGGTCTGCGACGAACGTCGCGGAAAGGAGTTGAAGTCGCTGGTCCCGGAGATCCCCGAGAGCCGGTTGATGCTGGAAACCGATGCGCCCTACCTCAAGCCGCGCAACCTCCGGCCGAAGCAGCGCACCCACCGCAACGAGCCCCAGTGGCTGCCCTGGATCGGCGGCACCGTCGCCGCCCTGCGCGGCGTCTCGCCGGTCCATCTTGCCGAGCAGACCACGGCGAACGCGCGGGCGTTCTTCGGCCTGCCGGAGCGCTGAACCAGCAACGAGGCAACCGCTCGAGAGAGAAAAACAGCTTCTCCCGCAGATGAAAGAAGCGAACAAAAGGCGAGAGGCCCGGAGGTCCTGAGTTTCCAGCGCTAGTGGGCCATGCGGCTAATCAGGGCTTGTCGGAAATGACCCGCAGTCAATCACTGAGTCTGCGGCGGCCGCCGCACGCTCCTGCAAACCGCGGCAGTTCTCCGCTCTTGTCTGCCTTCATCGGCGTTCATCTGCGGTAACAAAACACAGCAGCGAACCAAGCTCAGGCGGCCTGCGGCTCCAGGCTGCGGGTCAGGGCGCGCAGGCGCTTCTGCTGCATCTTGAGGCGGTATTCGAGTTCCTTGACGCGGGTGTGCATTTCGGTGCGCGACCAGCGGTCCTTCAAGGCGTCGGCGCCGGCCTCGACGCGGCGACGCTGGACGGCCTGCCACTGGCCGATGGTGTCGCGGAACTGGCCGAGCTCGTGGTCCAACCGCTCGCGCCAGGTCGACGGCGCACCCTGTTCGATACGGCGCTGCAGCCGGGCGAATTCCATCACCAGGCGCGCCCGACGGATGCGGAACGACGGCACGCGCTTGCGGTCGGTGACCAGGCCGCACCAGGCCAGTGTGTTGATCAGCCACTTCGACGGGTCGTATTGCCACCAGCGGATGCCGTTGCGGTAGTCGGCCTGGAAGGCGTGGTGATAGTTGTGGTACCCCTCACCCCATGTCAGCAGCGCGATGGCGCCGTTGTCGACTGCGGTGTTGTCTTCACTGTACGGACGGCGGCCCCAGGTGTGGGCCAGCGAATTGATGAAGAACGTGAAGTGATGGCTGGCGACCAGGCGCAGGACGCCGGCCAGCAGGAACATGCCGATCCAGTCGCCGGTGATCCAACCCAGCAGCAGCGGAATGCCCAGGTTGCTCGTCCAGACCAGCGGCCAGTACAGGCGGTGCTGCCACATCACGATCGGGTCCTTCTCCAGGTCGCGGACCTGGCTGAAATCGACCTCGCTGGTCGGCCAGTTGCGCAGCATCCAGCCGATATGGGCATGCCAGAAGCCGGTCCGGATCGAGTGCGGGTCGCGCTCGACGTCATCGACGTGGCGGTGATGGATGCGGTGGCGCGCAGCCCAGACGTAGATACTGTTCTGGAGCGCCATGCCGCCGAAGAAGGCCAGCATCAGCCGGACCGGCCAGGCGGCCTTGAACGTCCGGTGGGACCACAGCCGGTGGTAGCCGGTGGTGATGCTCATGCCGCCGAGCGTCAGCAGAATCGCAGCGGCGATCCATGCCTCGGCCGAGTAGCCGTGCACGATGCCCCAGTACGGGACGATGGTGATGGCCGCCAGATTGGTCAGCCCGAAGAAGATCGCGCTGGATTTCACCAGCGGCGGCTTGCGGGTCGAGGGGGTCGGGATGGAGTTCGATGATTCGCTCATGCGGTACCTGCAAAGCGGGCCGGCAAACCGGCCGTGAAGACTCAGCGCCGCATCCGGCGCGCTTCTGTCCGAAGGTTTCGCGCAGCTACTGGCACGACCCCAACATACAACTCCCGATATCGGGGCGCAACCGGTGCTTTTCCACCGGGGCGCCCGATCGGACTGCGGGCGCCCGCCGGGGTCAGGCGTTCTTGCCGAAGAACTCGATCGACAGCGGATATTTCCAGACCTCGCCGTCGTTGGCCTTGATCGCGCCGATGATCGGAAAGATCAGGCAGAGCAGACCCAGCGCCCACATCAGGAAGACGCCGATGACGATGATGAACAGCACGAGACATACGGCAAAGTAGATCAGGGCGCTGATCATCCAGTTGATCACGACGTGCCAGTGCGGCTCCAGGCCGGGAATGTCGTCCTTCTTCAGGATGTAGATCACGATCGGCACGATCAGCCCGCCCAGCGGGATGATCAGGCCGGCCAGCAGCGACAGGTGCAGCAGCGTCGACCAGAGCCGAAGCTCCTTTTCGTCGCCGCCGGGGCTCGGGGATTCGGTTCGGGTTTCGATTTCGCTCATGACTCCTCCTCGTGGGACGCGGCGCGAAGACCTGCGTCGCTACTTGGTGGTCGCGACGCTGATGTTGTCGATGCCGACGATGTTGGCAGCGTCGAGCACCAGCACCAGCGAATTGGTGTCGGCGTCCGGGTGCGAGGCGACGATCAGCGGCGCCTTCGGTTTCTGGGCGCGCTCGCGCTCGAGGTTGGCGCGGACCGCGCGATCGTCGACCGGCCGATCGTTGACGGTGATCTGGCTGAGCTGGTCGATCCGCACCACGATCTGACCGGCGTCCTCTTGCTGCGGCGGCGGATTGTCGGCCTGCTGCGGACGGGAAATGTCCAGGCCCTGCTCACGGACGAAGGACGTGGTGACGATGAAGAAGATCAGCATGATGAACACGATGTCGAGCATCGGAGTGATGTTGATCTCGGCTTCGTCCTCGGGTCGTTGGCGTCTGCGCATGAAGCTTGCTCTCGAATACGTGTTGGGGCTGTAAGCCGTGCAGAATACCGCACGGCCGTGGCCGCTGCCAGTGTCGCGGTCAGGATTCGCCGGTTTTCTTCACCGGCCGGCGCCAGCCGGAAATGCTGCGCGCGCGGACTCGGGCCACGGTCAGCGCGTCGCCGGGGACCTGGCCGGAGACCACGCTGCCGGCACCGATCGTGGCCCGCTCGCCGATCGTGACCGGCGCGACCAGCGCGCTGTTGGAGCCGACGAAGGCGTCCGCGCCGATCACCGTCGGATGCTTGTTCGCGCCGTCGTAATTGCAGGTGATCGTGCCGGCGCCGAGGTTCGCGCCGCTGCCGACCTGCGCGTCGCCGACGTAGGTCAGGTGGCTGGCCTTGGCGGACTCCGCGAACCGCGCGTTCTTGGTCTCGACGAAATTGCCGATCTTCACGCCGGCCGCCAGCACGGTGCCCGGACGCAATCGCGCGAATGGACCGATGGTGCAGGCGCCGGTGGTCTCGACGCCCTCGAGCACGGAATACGGCTCGACCCGCGTCCCGGCCGCCAGCCGGCAGTCGCGGAGCACGCAGCCAGGACCGATCTCGACGCCGTCACCCAGCCGATTCCCGCCCTCGAGTAGCGCGCCTGCGTCGATCCGCACGTCGCGTCCGGCCGTCACCGGCCCGCGCAGCTGCACCGCGTCGGGCACCGGCAGCGACACGCCGGCGGCCATCAGCGCAGCACGGCGGCGCTGCTGCAGGACGAGTTCGAGTCGGGCCAGCTGGGCCCGGTCGTTGGCGCCGCGCACGTCGTCGGGATCGTCGCAGACGATCGCATCGACCGCGCAGCCGTCGGCCGCGGCCAGCGCGATGCAGTCGGTCAGGTAGAACTCGCCCTGCGCGTTGTCGTTGCCGATCCGCTCCAGCCAGTCGGCCAGCCGGTCGCGTTCGGCGATCAACACGCCGCTGTTGGATTCGTGGATCGCACGCTCGGCCTCGTCGGCGTCGCGCTCCTCGCGGATGCCGACCGCCCGGCCGGCTTCGTCGCGCAGGATGCGCCCGTAGCCGGTCGGATCGCCAGCCATGAAGCTCAGCAGGGCCAGCGGTGCAGTCGCATCGATCAGCGGGCGCAGCGTTTCGGGACGCACCAGCGGCATGTCGCCGGGCAGCACCAGCACCCGCGCGCCGGCCGGAAGTCCGGGCACGGCCTGCTGGACGGCATGGCCGGTTCCCAGCCGCTCGCGCTGCTCGATCCAGCGGATTGCCGGATGGTCGTCTTCGAACGCGGCCCGGACGGCATCGGCCCCGGCGCCGATCACTACGTGCACGGCCACCGGATCCAGCGCATCGACGGCGGCCAGCACGTGGCCCAGCATCGGGGTTCCGCCGAGCGGTTGCAGCACCTTCGGCCGGTCGGAATTCATCCGCCGACCTTCCCCGGCGGCCAGCACCACGACGTGCAATTCGACAGTCATGCGTACTCCTCAGGATCCAACGAACCGGCCGCAGCCGGGAAACGAGTTCAGGATACGGGTTTTCGAGGAGGGACCAGGGACCAGGGGCGAGTGGAAGTCGGGACAGGCTCGCGGCGAGCAGACCACATCGATCCGGGAGCGGGTTGTTTCACTCGTCCTTCGTCCCTCTTCCCTAGCGCACGCCCCTCCCAGGGCCATCGCCCATCCGTCCGTCGAAACACGGAACCGAAGCCACCGGCGGCCGAAATAAAAAGAGGCCCCGGGAGAGGGAGAACCCGGGGCCTCGGAGTTGGATCCGGTTTGGGGACGATACCGAATCCAGAGGTGGACCCGCTCAGGGAGGAAAGCGGATCCGCGCCTAGCGCTAGGCACTGGTTATGACGCGTTCCGATCGTCGAAGTTCCCGGAACGCGGCATGAATTTTCGAGTCGATCCATGGCCCGGCACCTCGCTCGAGGGCCCGGCGGAATCGCGCTCGGATCGACGGACTGCCGGCCGCCGAACACCCGGAACGCAAGGGCTTCCGACCGCGCCGATCCGACTTCGGATCGCGGGTTGCCTTGTACGTCCCCGGAACATGCGTCATTATATCGCTGTCGATCGCCGACGGGCGCAATCGACCGCGTTTTTCCACCCTCACCGAATGCATTCGAACCTGCAGGAGATCATCATGAACCGTTCCCCCCGCACGACGGCGCTGAAGGCCTTGATCGGCGGCTTCGCACTGGCGATGGCCGCCGGCTGCGCAACCACCTCCCAGCTCGAAGAAGTGCGCGCCGAGGCCGCCGAAGCCCAACGCATGGCCGCCGAAGCCACGGCGCGCATCGAAGCCGCGCAGAGCTCGATCCAGCAGGCGATGGAAGCCGCGCGCGCCGCCCAGGCCGCCGCCGACGCCTCGCAGAACTGCTGCACCGATCTCGAGCGCAAGCTCGACCGGGCGCTGGAAGACCTCCAGCGCAAGTAAACCGGGGCATTTCGCCTCGTCGCTCCGGGCCGGGCCCGGAGCGATTCAATCCGGTCTGCCGACCGCGACGGGTACGCCGTCGGCCGCCTGCAATGCCGCTTCGGCCCGACCCAGGTCCAGCCTGGCCCCCGGCCGCTCGTCAATGGCCCGTTCCAGCCGGGCTCGAACCGTCGGCCAGTCCGGCAACCCCTCCTCGACCGGATCGATCTCCAGGTACAGCACCCCGTCACGCCAGCCGGTCCGCACCGGCTGATCGACGATGCGCACCGGCGTGCCGACCGGGACCTGCTCGATCAACCACGCGATGCTTTCGGGAAACAGCCGGATGCAGCCCTGGCTGACCGCCAGTCCGACGCCGTCGGGGCGGTGCGTGCCGTGGATCAGCAGCGCGTCGTCGGCCAGCACCAGCGCGTGACGGCCCAGCGGGTTGTCCGCGCCGGGCGGCACCCGGGCCGGCAGGTCGCGGCCCTCGCGGGCATAGTAGGCCCGGGTCGCGGCGTTCGGATACCAGGCCGGGTCTTCCAGCCGCGCGGTGACCCGGGTCGTGAGGACCGGCGTGGCGCGGTCGAAAAGGCCCACGCCGACCGGATGCGTATCGACCACCGGCCCGTCCCGATCCGGCCAGTCGTCGGCGAAGAAGTACATCCGCCGCTCCGACAGATTGACGACGATGCCTTCGCGCGGGCCTTCCGGCAGGACGTGCAGCTGGGGGACGGTCAGCGTCGTGCCCGGCGCCGGCGACCACGGATCCACGTTCGGATTGGCGGCGCGGATCTCGTTGTGACCGATGTTGTGCATGCGGGCCAGGTCCAGCGGCCGCTGATCGCCGCGCAGGCGATCCTCGATCAATTCGCCGACCACGTCGTCGCCGGGCGGCAGCGGCCAGACCACGGCATGGACCGGCCCGGCCGAGGCCAGCGCGAGCACCAGGACCAGCACAGGAACCGCGCGCATCACGCGGCCCGCGCGCCGGTCAGCGCCCCGGGTTCGATCCATTCCAGCGCCGGCTGCGCGGCGTGCGGCAGCCGGGCAATCAGCGGGCAGCCGATCCGGGCACGGATCGACGCCACGTTGGCCTCGCGGACCTCCATGTCCGGGTCGACCTCGTTGGCGATCCAGCCGGCCAGCGGCAGGCCGTCGGCGCGGATCGCCCGCGCCGTCAGCAGGGCGTGGTTGATGCAGCCCAACCGGAGGCCGACGACCAGCACCACGGCCGCGCCCAGCGCTCGCGGCAGCGCGGCCATGTCGCGCGCAGGCCCGAGCGGCACCTGCCAGCCGCCGGCCCCCTCGACCAGGCGGACGTCGGCTTCGATCTCGGCAATTCGACTGCAGATCGATGCAGGATCGATGCATATCCCGGCCTGTTCGGCGGCGATGTGCGGCGCGATCGGCGCCTCGAAGGCGATCGGATTGACGGCCTCGTAGGGCAGCTCGACGTTCATCGCGTCGATCAGGGCCTCGGCGTCCGCGTTGCGCAGGCCGTCAGGCGTGATCCGGCAGCCGGAGGCGACCGGCTTGAAGCAGGCCACCCGCCGCCCGTCGGCGATCAGCGCCCGGGCCAGCGCCGCGGTTGTCACGGTCTTGCCGCACTCGGTGTCGGTACCGGTCACGAACAGGTCCAGGGCCATCAGGACTTCTCCGGTGCGCGGCGGCGACGGCCGATCGCGTCGATCGGTACCGAGGCTTCTTCGCCGCCGTGGAAGGAACGGATCGGGGTGCCCGGTTCGGGCGCCCAGGCCGAAGCATAGACCACCTCCCAGGTCGCCGGCACGAACCCGTCCGGACGGCGATGAGTCTCGTAGGCCTCGAGCATCCGTCGCAATCGGGCCGGCGAGGTCAGACCGACGTCGGGTCGGCGCATCGCGTCGGTCGCACCGATGGCGCGCAGTTCGTCGATCAGGCCGCGCGGATGAGGATAGGTGGTGGTGATCCAGTCGGTGTCGAGCACCGGCTCCATGAAGCCGGCGCGCACCAGGCAGTCGCCGACGGTCTGGACATCGGTGAAGCGGCTGACGTGCTCGCCGTCGTCGACCGCAGCCCAGGCCTGGCGCAGCTCGGTGAGGGTGTCGGGCCCGAAGGTCGAAACGAGCACCAGCCCTCCGGGCTTCAGGACGCGGCGCAGGCCGTTGAGCACGGCTGGCAGGTCGTCGGACCATTGCAGCATCAGGTTCGAGTAGACCAGGTCGACACTGGACTCGGCCAGCGGCAGCGCGTGGGCGTCGCCGGCGACGCGGGCAAAGCGACGGCCGCGCCAGCCGGCCTGGCGGCGGGCCTGGCGAAGCATCGGCAGCGCCAGGTCCAGGGCCAGCACACGCGCCTGGCCGAAACGTTCGGTGAGCGCTCGGGCCTGCAGCCCCGGCCCGCAGCCGAGATCGACGACGATCCGCGGCTCGAAGCGCAGGCCGTCGAGGCGCTCGAGCAGCCGGCCGGCGACCTCGGCCTGCAGGCGCGCCCGGCTCGCGTATTCATTGGCCGCGCGCCCGAAACGGCGACGGATCCGGCGTCGATCGAACACCCTTCGGTCCTTCATTCGTGACTGGTCATCCATCGTCGCATGGCCGACGCAACGGCAGTGGGATCGGTCAGGAACGGCGCGTGCGCCGCACCCGGAATCCGGATCACCTCGGCGCGCGGCAAGCGCTCGGCCATCGCCTCCAGGGCCGCCCAGGGAACCAGCCTGTCGCGCCGCCCGCCGATCACGGCCACGGGCAGATCGAGTTCGCCGAGCCGGGCGCTGAGGTCGGTCGCAGCCAGGTGCTGCAGCCCGGCAAGAAGCGCCGCGCGCGACGGACGGCCGTGTTCGAGCGCGCGCTCGCGCAGCCGTTTCAGGTCGCTCTTCGCGTGCACCGCGCCGTGCATCTCCAGGGCCAGGAATCGCTGGATCACGGCGTCGGGATGTTCGGCCAGCTCCAGCGCCATGGCCTGAAGCATGGCCGGCTCGACCGCGTGCGGCCAGTGCGGCCGGCGGACCAGGCTCGGCGTGGCGGCGATCAGGACCAATCCGGCGAAGCGCTGCGGCTCGCGCAGCGCGGCCTGCATCGCGATCAGGCCGCCGAGCGACCAGCCGGCCAGCCAGGCCCCTTCCGGCAGTCCCTCGAGTACCGCGTCGAGCAGTTCATCGATCGGACCGGGCCAGGCCCGGTCGCGGCGTCGACCGTGGCCGGGCAGGTCGAGCCGGTACCAGTCCGGGTCCGGCCAGGCCGCGCAGAGGTCGTCGAACAAGCCCCCGTGCATCGCCCAGCCGTGGACCAGGCCGATGCCGGTCGATCGCTGCGCGGTGGGCGCGGTCATGCGTCTGTCTCCGCCAGCACTTCGCTCAGCGCCTCGACCAGCCGATCGATATCGGCCTCGTCGTGGGCCGCGCTGAGCGTGAGCCGCAGCCGGGCCCTTCCTTCGGGAACGGTCGGCGGCCGGATCGCACGGACCAGGAATCCGCGCCGCTCCAGTGCCCTGGACGCGACAACCGCGCGCCGGTCGTCGCCGAGCACGATCGGCTGGATCGGCGTGCGCGAGGCCGGGACCGGCAGGCCGACCCGGGCAAGGCCGGCGCGGAACCGATCGACGTGCGCCTGCAGGCGCTCGCGGCGCCAGGCTTCGGTGCGCAGGCGGTCGAGCGCGTGGCGCGTGGCCGCGACCAGCATCGGCGCCAGCGCGGTGGAGTAGATCACGCCGCGGCCGCGGTTGACGAGCTCATCGACCAGCGCCGCATCACCGAGAATCGCCGCGCCCTGGGTGCCGAGCGACTTGCCGAAGGTCACGACCCGGGCATCCGGCACGACGCCTGCCGCGGCCAGCGCGCCGCGGCCGCCGGGACCGAGCACGCCCAGCCCGTGCGCGTCGTCGACCCACAGGCCAAGGCCCCGGCGATCGGCCAGCGCGGCCAGATCGGCCAGCGGCGCGATGTCGCCGTCCATCGAGAACACGCTGTCGGTGGCCAGCCAGCGCACGCGCGTGCCGCAGCGCCGCTCGGCATCGCCGGCGTCGGCGTGGGCATAGCGGAGGATGCGCGCCGCGGACAGGCGCAGCCCGTCGTTGATCGAGGCGTGGTTCAGACGGTCGGCGAGCGCTGCATCGCCGCGGCCGAGAAGCGTCGGACCCAGCGCCAGATTGGCCTGGTAGCCGCTGGGCAGCAGCACCGCGGCCTCGGCGCCGAGCCAGTCGGCGAGTTCGGCCTCGAGCTCGGCATGCGCGATGCTGTGCCCGGACACCAGCGCCGAGGCGCCCGACCCGGCCCCGGCCGCCCGGCGGGCGGCGTCAAGCAGCGACGGCTCGCGCGCCAGGCCCAGGTAATCGTTGCTGCAGAAATCGATCCAGCGCGAATCCGTGGTCGCATCGGCCTGGGCGCACGGCCCGGCAGCGCGGACCACCTGTCGCGAGCGCTGCCGGCCGGCGCGCTCGCGCTCGGCCCGGCGCTCGGCCAGCTCGGCCTGCAGGCGTCCGCGCATCAAGCGTCGGTCGGCGGGCCGTCGCTGCGGATGCCGAGCCGCTCGAACAGCTCGCGGTCAGCGTCGGTGTCGGGGTTGCCGGTCGTCAGGAGTTTATCGCCGTAGAAGATCGAGTTGGCGCCGGCCAGGAAACACAGCGCCTGCATCTCGTCGCTCATGGCCTCGCGGCCGGCCGACAGCCGGACCCGCGCGGTCGGCATCAGGATGCGCGCGATCGCGATGGTGCGCACGAACTCCAGCGGATCGAGCTCCTCGACGGCGTCCAGCGGCGTGCCCGGGACCCGGACCAGCTGATTGATCGGCACCGACTGCGGGTGCTCCGGAAGGTTGGCCAGCTGGACCAGCAGCCCAGCCCGGTCGTCGCGCGTCTCGCCCATGCCGACGATGCCGCCGCAGCAGGTCTTCATGCCGCTGGCCCGGACGTGCTCTAGCGTCTCGAGACGGTCGGTATAGGTGCGGGTGGTGATGATTTCCTCGTAGTACTCCGGCGAGGTGTCGAGATTGTGGTTGTAGTAGTCCAGACCCGCCTCGCGCAGTCTTTCCGCCTGCTCGGAGGTCAACATGCCCAGCGTCAGACAAGTCTCCAGGCCCTCTTCACGCACCGCCTCGATCAGCTCGATCACCCGCTCGATCTGTCGATCCTTCGGCCGGCGCCAGGCCGCGCCCATGCAGAAGCGCTGCGAGCCGGCCTCGCGCGCCTTGCGCGCCGCGTCGCGCACGACCTCGACCGGCAGCAGCTCTTCTTCGTCCAGGCCGGTGTTCCAGCGCACCGACTGCGGGCAGTACTTGCAATCCTCCGGACAGCGCCCGGTCTTGATCGACAGCAGTGTGGAAACCTGGATCTCGTTCGGATCGAAGTGCATCCGGTGCACCTGCTGGGCCCGGAACAGCAGGTCGGCGAACGGCTGCTCGAACAGCGACCGGACCTCCTCGACGGTCCAGTCGTGACGGGCTGGCGGACCGGTGGGCGTGGAGGCGTCGAGGGCGGACGGAACGGTGGCCGACATGGCAGGATGTCTCGAATGGGCAGTGGGGTATTGTCGAAAGCTGCGCGCGGGCTTGTCAACCTGGACCTGCGCCGCGTGGTTGACGAGACGCTGGCGGCCGTCTGGCCGCCGCGCTGCGTACTGTGCGGCGACGACGCCGGCGACGACAACCTGTGCGACGGCTGCCGCGACGACCTGCCGTGGGTGCGCACCGGCTGCCGGCGCTGCGCGGAACCGCTGCCGCGGACGATTGCCGTGTGCGGCAACTGCGCGCGCAGCGTGCCGCCGTTCGACGCCGCCTGGGCCTCGCTGATCTACGGCGCCGGGGCCGCCTCGCTGGTTCACCGGTTCAAGTTCCGCGGCGACCTGGCGGCCGGCCGGGCGCTGGGCGAGACGCTGGCCGCGCGCGTCCGCGACGCCGACCGGCCGCAGCTGCTCGTGCCCGTCCCTCTGCACTGGTCCCGGCAATGGCGTAGAGGCTTCAACCAGGCCGAACTGCTGGCCGCGGACGTGACACGCTCGATCGACGGCCCGCCGGTGCACCGGCTGCTCCAGCGCCGCCGGCGGACCCCGGCCCAGTCGGCGCTGGCCGCCGGCCGCCGGCGCGCGAACGTGCGCGGCGCATTCGCCTGCCGGCGACCGCCGCCCGGCCTGCGCCATGTCGCGCTGGTCGACGACGTGATGACCACCGGCGCCACGCTGGCCGAATGCACCCGCGCACTCAAGCGGGCCGGCATCGAGCGGGTCGACCTCTGGGTCGCCGCGCGGGCCTGAAGCGCGCTGCTATGCTGGACGGGCATCCGCTCCGGAGACCCCCATGAACCCCGCACTCGAGCACCTCGATCCCGACCGCAGCCAGCTGATCGTCGTCGACGTCCAGGGTCGGCTGGCCCGGCTGATGCACGAAAGCGACACGATGCTCCGCGCCCAACGCATCCTTATCCAGGCCTGCCGGCTGCTCGAAGTCCCCGTGACCTGGGCCGAGCAGCTGCCGGAAAAACTGGGGAAAACCGTCGACGAACTCCAGGAACCGCTGGCCGGGCTGACGCCGCACGCCAAGTCCAGCTTCGGCTGCCTCGGCGACGAGACCCTGCGCGAGGCGATTCTCGCCGGCGACAACGAAGAGCGCGACCAGGTCCTGCTGTGCGGCATCGAGACCCACGTCTGCGTCTGGCAGACGGCGGCGGCCCTGCTGCGCGAGGGCCGATCCGTCCACGTCATCGCCGATGCCGTCTCGTCGCGCGCGGTCGTCAACCGCGACACCGGCATCAAGCGCCTGGCCGATGCCGGAGCGCGGATCAGCAACGTGGAGATGGCGTTGTTCGAGTTGATGGTGGATGCGACGCATCCGCGGTTCCGGGAGGTCACGAAGTTGTTGAAGTGAGCGTTGTCGGCGCTTCTTCGGAAAAGCGATTTCTACCGCAGATGAACGCAGATGGACGCGGATGGGGCGGGTTGATGGTTGGTGATGGTTGGCGGTCGGGCGCGAACGAAGCCGCGACGCTTTCGAAACCGGGGTGCGCTGCGCCAACCCGGGCTACGAAAGCGTCGCCCCCAGCACCAACCCGGCAGCCCAATGGGCCGATCAGCCCGAAGAACGCCCCAACAACTTCTCGAGGTAGTGGATATTCGTCCCACCCTCCTTGAACCCGGAATCCTCGAGCAGGCGAAGGTGCAGCGGCGTGTTGGTCTTGACGCCGGTCAGGACCATCTCGTTCAACGCCACCCGCATCCGGGCCATGGCGTCGACCCGGGTCTCGCCGTGGCAGATCAGCTTGCCGATCATCGAGTCGTAGTTCGGCGGCACGGTGTAGCCGTCGTAGATGTGCGAATCGACCCGCACGCCCGGGCCGCCCGGCGCGTGGAAGGCCTCGATGGTGCCCGGCTGCGGCAGGAACTTCTCCGGGTCCTCGGCGTTGATCCGGCACTCGATGGCGTGCCCGGTGAAGCGGATGTCGTCCTGCGCGAACGGCAGCGGCTCGCCGGCGGCGACCAGGATCTGGGCGCGGATCAGGTCGATGCCGGTGATCATCTCGGTGACCGGGTGCTCGACCTGGATCCGGGTGTTCATTTCGATGAAGTAGAACTCGCCGTCCTCGAACAGGAATTCGAAGGTGCCGGCGCCGCGATAGCCGATACGCGTGCAGGCCTCGGTGCAGATGGTGCCGATCTTCTCGCGCTGCTCCCGGGTGATGCCGGGGGCGGGGGCTTCCTCGATGACCTTCTGGTGCCGGCGCTGCATCGAGCAGTCGCGCTCGCCGAGGTGGACGGCGTTGCCGTGGCGGTCGGACAGCACCTGGATCTCGACGTGGCGCGGGTTCTGCAGGTACTTCTCCATGTAGACCGTGTCGTCGCCGAAGCCGGCCTTCGCCTCCTGGCGGGTCAACTGGATCGACTTGATCAGGTCGAACGGGTTGTGCACGACGCGCATGCCGCGCCCGCCGCCGCCGGCGGCGGCCTTGATCAGCACCGGATAGCCGATCTCGTCGGCCAGCCGCTGGGTCCGGCGCTCGTCGTCGTCCAGCGGACCGTTGGAGCCCGGCACGCAGGGCACGCCGGCCTTCTGCATCGCGCTGATCGCCGAGACCTTGTCGCCCATCAGGCGGATGGTCTCGGCCTTCGGGCCGATGAAGGTGAAGCCGGATTCCTCGATCCGCTCGGCGAAGTCGGCGTTCTCGGCCAGGAAGCCGTAGCCGGGGTGGACGGCCTCGGCGTCGGTGACCTCCATGGCGGCGATGATCGCCGGCACGTTCAGGTAGCTTTCGGTGGCCGGCGCCGGACCGATGCAGACCGACTCGTCGGCCATGCCGACGTGCTTGAGGTTGCGGTCGACGGTGGAATGCACGGCGACGGTGCGGATGCCCATGGCCTGGCAGGCCCGGAGGATGCGCAGCGCGATCTCGCCGCGATTGGCGATCAGGATCTTCTTGAAGGCGGCCATGTCAGGGACGGATCACGAACAGCGGCTGATCGAACTCCACCGGCTGGCCCGACTCCACCAGCACGGCCACCACGGTGCCGGAGACTTCGGACTCGATCTGGTTGAACATCTTCATCGCCTCGACCAGGCACAGCGTTTCGCCCTTGGCAACCTTCTGGCCTTCCTTGACGAACGGCTCGGAGTCCGGGTTGGGCGAGTCGTAGAAGGTGCCGACCATCGGCGACCGGACCAGTTCACCGTCCGGCACACCGTCGTCTTCGGCCTCGGCGGCCTGGTCAGGAGACGGCGACGGCGCAGGGGCTGCGGGCGCCGTTGCGGCCGGCACGGCCGCAGCGGCCGGGGGTGCGGCCGCCGGCCGACTCAGGCGGACCGACTCCTCGCCTTCGTGGATCTCGATCTCGGCGAGGTTCGATTCCTCGAGCAGTTCGATCAGTTTCTTGATCTTTCTCAGGTCCATCGTCTACTCCGAAGCAGCGTCGTTCAGGTGGCCGATCAGCCCCTGCAACGCATAGTTATAGGATCGTGCGCCGAAGCCGGACACGCGCCCGACGGCCAGGTCGGCAAGCAGCGACTCGCGCCGGAACGCCTCGCGTGCTTCCGGCACCGACAGGTGCACCTCGACGAACGGTACGCCGCTCGCCGCCAGCGCATCGCGCAGCGCCACCGAGGTGTGGGTGAACGCGGCCGGATTGATCACGATGCCGTCGACCCGGCCGTCGCCGTCGAGCGTCTGCTGGATGCGCTCGACGAGCTCGTGCTCGGCATTGGTCTGCAGGCACTCGATGGTGCAGCCGGCCTCGCGGGCGATCCGGCCGAGCCTCCCGTCGATCTCGGCCAGCGTCGTGCGGCCGTAGATGGTCGGCTCGCGGCGCCCCAGCAGATTCAGGTTGGGCCCGTGCAGGATCAGGATTCGCATGCGTGAAGGACTCGGCGTCCCGGGTTTCGGCAGGTCGGCAAGTGTGCCCGATGCGCGCGGCGATTACCAGACCGGGACCGCGCGCGCGATCGTCGTCATTGACGACAGGTTCGCCGAGGATCGTGGAACGATCGCTGAACATCGACCGGGCGCCGGGACGCGCCGCCGGGCCTTCGGGCGCTCACGGCGCGGCCCCGGCCGCCCCGCCCAGCCGGGGCACGACCTCGCGCTCCAGGTGCTCGGGTTTGACCTCGCCGAGAAACTGCCAGGCGATCGTGCCGTCGGCGTCGACCAGCACGGTGTACGGCAACAGGCCCTGGGTGTTGCCGTAGCGACGCTGGGTGGTCATCACGTCGGTGGTGCCGACCAGGATGTCGTAGTCGACGCCGAGTTCCTCGACGAACGGCCCGACCGCCCCCGGCTCGTCGATCGCGATGCCGACCACGGCGAGGCGATCGGCGTGCGTCTCGGCGAAGGCGTCGAGCAGCGGCATCTCGCGCACGCAGGGCGCGCACCAGGTTGCCCAGAAATTGATCAGCACCGGGCCACCGTCAAAATCCGCGGCCTCGACGAAGCGCCCGTCCAGCGCGGCGTGCCGGAAATCCGGCCGCGGGTCGCCGACGCCGGCGGCGTCCGGCGCCCCGGTCGGGTCGGGCGCCGGGGGCTGGCCGCGCGTGAACCAGGCGAACCCGGCCCCCAGGGCCAGTCCGACGACCGCCACTGCGGCGAACTTGACGATGCGATTCATGCGTACTCTCCTGGACGTCCGGTCGGTCCGATCAGCCGCCGGCGGCCGCGCGCACGCGGCCGAGGTGGTCGCGGAACGCGTCCGGCGGCATGAACCCGAACATCCGGAACGCCTCGAGCTCGCGGCCCCGGTCGAAGAACAGGTAAGCCGGCGGCCCGATCAGGCCGAACTCGGACAGCACCTCGCGGTGGTCGTCGTTGAAGTCGGTCAGGTCGATCTTCAGCAGGTCGAACTCGCCCAGCGCGGCGGCGACGGAAGGCTCGGGGAAGGTCCGCCGCTCCATCCGCTTGCAGTCCACGCACCAGTCGGCGTAGAAGTCCAGGAACACCGGGCGGTTGGCCGCAGCGATCGCGCGCTGGAGCGATGCCAGGTCGTCGACTTCGACGAATTCGGGTGCGGCCGCAGCGGCGGCCCCGCCGCCGGGACCGCCGGCGAACGGGGCCAGCGGACGGGTCCAGTCGTTGCCTCCGGCCGCCGCGCCGATGAACTGCAGTGCGCCGAGCAGCAGCAGGATCACGCCCAGGCCCTGCCAGAGCCGCGGCCAGCCGCCCTCGTTACGCTCGAACGCGCCGAGGTAGATGCCGGAGACCACGGCCAGCGCGCCCCACAGCAGCATGATCACGCTGCCGGGCAGCACCCGCTCGAGCATCCAGATCGCCAGCGCCAGCAGGCCGACGCCGAACACCGCCTTGACCGCCGTCATCCAGCCGCCGGCGCGCGGCAGCAGCTTGCCGGCCGAGGTACCCCAGACGACCAGCGGCACGCCCATCCCGAGCGCCATCGCGAACAGCGCACCGCCACCGAGCACGGCATCGCCGGTCTGCCCGATGTAGATCAGCGCGCCCATCAGCGCCGGCGCCACGCACGGGCCCACGACCAGCGCCGACAGCCCACCCATGATCGCCGCCCCGAACAGCGTGCCGCCCGACTGACGGTTGGACAATGCGTTCAGGCGGGTCTGCAGCGAGGCCGGCAGCTGGAGTTCGTAGAACCCGAACATGGCCAGCGACAGCAGCACGAACAGCAGCGCGAACGAGACCAGCACCGCCGGGTGCTGGAACACCGCCTGCAGGTTCTGGCCGAGCAGCGCGGCGATCACGCCGAAGGCGGTGTAGACGACCGCCATGGCCAGCACGTAGACCACCGACAGCCGGAATGCGCGGCCGGTGGACATGCGCTCGGCATCGCCGGCGATCAGGCCCGACAGGATCGGCACCATCGGGAACACGCAGGGCGTAAACGCCAGAAGCACCCCGGCGACGAAGAACAGCAGCAGCGCCAGCACCGGCTGCTCGGCCAGCGCGCCGGCCAGCCGGCCCTGTTCGGTGGCCGGAGGGGCGGCGGTCGGTCCCGGTCCGTCCACCGGAGTGACCGGAACGCCGCCGGATGCGGCGGCCGGAAGGTCGACCTCGATGGTCCGCGTCATCGGCGGGTAGCAGATGCCGTCGGTCTGGCAGCCCTGGTAGGCGACGTCGAGTTCGATGCTTCGCGCCGGCCCGGGCGGGCGCTCCAGCGGCACCGGGATCTCGACCTCGTTGAAATACACGAAGGTGTCGCCGAAGAATTCGTCGGTGATGGCCTCGGCCGGCGGGAAGGCCGGCGCGCCGAGCGCGACGTCCGGCGCGGCGGTGGCGAAGGCGATCGTGTCGCGGTAGAGGTAGTACTCCGGGTGAACGGTGAACCGTGCGAGCAGCTCGTCCGGCCCGATCGCAATTGTCTCGACCCGGAAGGCCTGTTCCGGCGGCAGCGGCTCGCCACGGCCGGTCAGCTGTGTGCCGGTGCTGTCGAAGTCGCGCAGCAGCGCGTCCAGGCCGGCCTCGCGGGACGGCGCCGGATCGCCGGCCGGATCCATCAACGGTCCGGTGGCCGGCGCGGCCGATCGATCGGGCCGCGCGACCGTCACGCGCTGGCGGTGCGGCGGATAGCAGACGCCGAGGTCGGCGCAGCCCTGGAACTTCACGTTCAGCGCGACCTCGTTGCCGGGCCGCACCGTCCCGGGCCAGGCCTCGACCGGCACCCGGACGACCGCGCGGCCGCGGTAGACCTCGACTTCGCCGAAGAACTCGTCGGTGTAGCGATCGCCCGGTTCCGGCTCGATTGCCGCCAGCTGCAGGCCGTCGACGGCCGCTTCGGCGCCGAACGCGTGGCGATACATGTAATATCCGTCGGCCACGGCCCAGACCAGCCGCACGGCCTGGCCGTCCTCGACCACCGTCGCGCGAAGCGCGAACGCCTCCTCGACCGGCAGCAGGTCGGCCGGGTCGATCTGTGCCGCAGCGGCACCCGGCAGGACGGTCAGCGCCAGCAGCGCGCCGCGCAGCCAGCGGCTCACGAGCCCGTCTCCACAGATCCGCCGGCGACCCAGTCCCGCACCCAGGCCGCGTAGTCGGCCGACGCGGCCGCCACCGGCACCGCCAGCAATTCCGGCACGTCGTAGGGGTGCAGGCGCTGGATGGCGCGTTCCAGCGCATCGAACGCGCTGCCGGTGGTCTTGAAGGTCACGGGAATCTCCTCGTCATGCTGGATGGCGCCGTCCCACGGGTAGGTCGAACCGCTCGGCGCACCGATACTGGCGCAGGCGGCCAGCCGGCGCTCGACGACGGCATCGGCCAGCCTGCGCGCCTGGGTTGCGTCGGCGCAGGTGGTATGGACCAGCAGCAGCGTGTCGGGTTCGTTCATTCCTTGAATCTTTTTCCTGCAGCATTGCGAGCGGGCCTTCGGCGGCCGGTGGATACGCAACAGACCGGGCCGAACCGGAGTCGATTGCGCATTCTAGTGCACCCCGTCACCCGTCCTGTCAGCGACAGGGCGCTGGACGAGCCCGGGGGCGAGGCGGCGCGCCCTGCATGCGAGTTCGCCAGAGGCCATCTGCGGCGTTGTTATCGCTCGATCCCGCCCTGGGCTCCGCCGGCGCAATCGCACCTGAATCCGACGCCCGGGGCGCCCGCGACAAGCAACAGAATGCGTGACCGGGCGCACCAGCCGGTGGCCGTCGCCGGGCCGGCATCGGACGTCCGCGGCAGAAAACCTCGCCCCCTGCCCTTGAAATGCCCGGCACAGGGCTCCATTTGCCGGACAAGCCGGACGTGACCGGCCCGGTTTTGCGGGTGGAACTTCGCCGCGCGCTCCGGGACGAACACGGCTCGAACGAGCGACCGTCGCGTGATTCCAGCGCCGGCGCTTCGAATCCAACAGTAATCAACGAAGTGTGGAAGGGAGAACAACCCATGAAACTGCGTCCTTTGCATGATCGCGTGATCGTCAAGCGTGTCGAAGAAGAACGGACCACGCCCGGCGGCATCGTCATCCCCGACAGCGCAACCGAAAAGCCGATTCGCGGCGAAGTCGTTGCCGTCGGCAACGGCAAGATTCTCGAAGACGGCAGCAAGCGCGAGCTCGACATCAAGGTCGGCGACACGGTGCTGTTCGGCAAATACTCGGGCACCGAAGTGAAGGTCAACGACGATGAATTGCTGGTGATGCGCGAAGACGACATCATGGCGGTCATCGAGTCCTGATCTCAATTCGATAGTCGTAATCGTTGATCGCTTCGACGATCGCGAACGACCGACCCCGACTGCTTACGAAACAACGTATTTAAAGAGGAATACCAACCATGAGTGCCAAAGAAGTCCGTTTCTCAGAGGACGCCCGCCAGAGAATGCTCAAGGGCGTCGACATCCTGGCCAAGGCGGTCAGCGTAACGCTCGGCCCCAAGGGTCGCAACGTCGTGCTCGAAAAGAGCTTCGGCTCGCCGACCGTGACCAAGGACGGTGTGTCCGTGGCCAAGGAAATCGAGCTCGAGAACAAGTTCGAGAACATGGGTGCCCAGATGGTCAAGGAAGTCGCTTCCCAGACCTCCGACGCTGCCGGCGACGGCACCACCACCGCTACCGTGCTCGCGCACGCCATGCTGCGCGAAGGCATGAAGGCCGTGACCGCCGGCATGAACCCGATGGACCTCAAGCGTGGCCTGGACCACGCCGTCAAGGCGGCCGTGGCTGAACTGGCCAAGCTTTCGATTCCGTGCACCGACGACAAGTCGATCGCACAGGTCGGCACCATCTCGGCCAACTCCGACGAGGAAATCGGCAAGATCATCGCCGAGGCCATGGGCAAGGTCGGCAAGGAAGGCGTGATCACGGTCGAGGAAGGCCAGTCGCTGGACAACGAACTCGATGTCGTCGAAGGCATGCAGTTCGACCGCGGCTACCTGTCGCCGTACTTCGTCACCGACCAGCAGGCCATGCAGGTCGAGCTGGAAAACCCCTACATCCTGCTGCACGACAAGAAGATCTCCAACGTCCGCGACCTGCTGCCGGTGCTGGAATCGGTCGCCAAGCAGAGCCGTAGCCTGCTGATCGTGTCCGAAGACATTGAAGGCGAGGCACTGGCCACGCTGGTGGTCAACAACCTGCGCGGCATCGTCAAGGTCGCGGCCGTCAAGGCACCGGGCTTCGGCGACCGCCGCAAAGCGATGCTGGAAGACATGGCCATCCTGACCGGCGGCCAGGTGATCTCAGAAGAAGTGGGCATGAGCCTGGAGAACACCACCGTCGACCAGCTCGGTTCGGCCAAGAAGGTCCAGATCTCCAAGGAAAACACCACGATCATCGACGGCGCTGGCGAAGCATCGGCCATCGAAGGCCGGGTCGGCCAGATCCGGGCCCAGATCGACGATGCCTCGTCGGATTACGATCGCGAGAAGCTGCAGGAACGCGTGGCCAAGCTGGCCGGCGGCGTGGCCGTCATCAAGGTCGGTGCCGCTACCGAAGTCGAGATGAAGGAAAAGAAGGCCCGTGTCGAAGATGCACTGCACGCTACCCGTGCTGCAGTCGAGGAAGGTGTGGTCCCGGGCGGTGGTACGGCCCTGATCCGCGCGCTGAGTGCCATCGGCGAAGTCAAGGGTGACAACGAGGAGCAGGACCTCGGCATCAAGATCGCCCTGCGGGCGATGGAAGAGCCGCTGCGCAAGATCGTGTCCAACGCGGGCGGGGAACCGGCCGTCATCCTGGGCAAGGTCGCCGAAGGCTCCGGCAACTACGGCTACAACGCCGCGACCGGCGAGTTCGTCGACATGATCGAAGCCGGCATCCTGGACCCGACCAAGGTCACCCGATCGGCGCTGCAGAACGCCGCGTCGGTGGCCGGCCTGATGATTACCACCGAGTGCATGATCGCCGAGCTGCCGAAGGACGATGACGGCGGCGGGCCGGATATGGGTGGTATGGGTGGTATGGGCGGAATGGGCGGCATGATGTAAGTACCGGGACCGAATCTCTCGCCCGCATGCGGCGTTGCGGTTCGGCTGGAAATGCTCACGTACCATCAAGGTACGCTCCGCTTCCCAGCCGGCCCGCGCCTTGCCTGCGAACGAGATCTTCTAGTCCCTGGCTTTCCGCCCGTGGAAGCCTGTTCGCTT
>CAZJSH010000012.1:34563-42306 GCA_964548715.1 uncultured Halomonas sp.
CTGCGAACGAGATCTTCTAGTCCCTGGCTTTCCGCCCGTGGAAGCCTGTTCGCTTGATCGAGAAACCCCGGACCCGTGCCGGGGTTTCTTGTTACCGGGACCGAATCTCTCGCCCGCATGCGGCGTTGCGGTTCGGCTGGAAATGCTCACGTACCATCAAGGTACGCTCCGCTTCCCAGCCGGCCCGCGCCTTGCCTGCGAACGAGATCTTCTAGTCCCTGGCTTTCCGCCCGTGGAAGCCTGTTCGCTTCACCAAGAACCCCCTGCCCGGCCGGGGGTTCTTGTTTCGGAGGTGTCGTCCCGGCTCGCGATGCTCATGTACGCACTACGTACACTGCCCTCGCTCCCCGGGACTCATCACCGCCCTGGAACGGAATCTGCTAGCCGCTCAGGCTCTGTGCCCGAGTCTCGAGAAACCCCGGCCCCGTTGCCGGGGTTTTCGGTTCTGGCGCGAACTGGGGACTCTTCGCCGTCCTGAAGCCAAATCCGCTCGCGACTCCGGGCCTGTGCCCGCCACGTTCGTGTCGGTAACACCTTCGGTCGGTACACTGCCCGGGTGGAGGTGATCCCGTGACCGAGTTTCGAACGCTACCGTGGACGGACACGCCCGAGGGCGCCCCGCGCCGGGTCGGCGTGGAGCTGGAGATGGCCGGCGTCGAGGCGCCGGACATCGCGCAGGCGGTGATCGACGAACTGGGCGGCGACTTCGAGCTCGACAGTGCGTTCTCCGGGACGGTACACGACACCGAGCTGGGCGACTTCACCGTCGAGCTGGACGTCGAGATTCTCGCCTCGCGGCGCTACCTCGATGCACTGTCGCGAATCGGCATCGAGCTCGAGGGTGGGCCGGTCCGCGACAACCTCGAGCGGCTGCTTTCGCAGGTCACCGGCCTGGTCGTGCCGCACGAACTGGTCTGCCCGCCGGTGCCGCTGGCGGCGCTGCCACGCATCGACGCAATCCGCGCTCGATTGCACGACGCCGGGGCACGCGGCACGGAGTCTTCGGCACTGTATGCGTTCGGGCTGCAGTTCAATATCGAAATCCACGACCCCGGGGTCGATCACCTGCTGGCGATCCTGCGCGCGTTCCTGCTGCGCTATCCGACGATTCTGGAGCGCGATGAAATCGATCTTTCGCGCAAGCTGACGCCCTACGTGCAGTCGTTTCCCGAGGACTTTGTCGCCCATGTGCTCGATCCCGACTACGCGCCCGACCGGGACCGGCTGATCGACGACTACCTGACCTACACGCCGACCCGCAACCGTCCACTGGATGCCTTGCCGCTGTTCGCCTGGCTGGACCCCGATCGGGTCGACGCCGCACCGGTGGAACACGCACTGGTCAAGCCGCGGCCGGCCTGGCACTACCGCCTGCCGGACTGCCGGATCGACGATCCCGACTGGTCGCTGGCCGCGCCCTGGGCGGCCTGGGCAGACGTCGAGGACCTGGCCCATCGGGCCCGCGACCTGCGGCGCGCGGCACGCAAGCGCTACGGCGAGTCCAGCGCGCTGAAACGCTGGTGGTCGGCGGCCTGGCGCGCGATGACGACGCGGGGCCGCGAGTGATGGAGGGGCCGCATCGCACTGCGGATCGGCCCGGCCGTCGCCCGGTCATCGGCGTGACCGGCCCCGATCGCGGCGGGCTGGCCGCATGGTGGTTCTCGGCCTGGGCCGTGCGCCGATCCGGCGGTCGCCCGCTGCGAATCCGGCCGAAGCGCCCACACCCGATCGACACCGTCGACGGTCTGATCATCGGCGGCGGCGCCGACGTCAGCCCCGCGCTGTACGGCCAGCAGCGCGACCTGCGCTTCAGTGAACTGGCCGACAGCGGCATGCGCGGCTGGCGCCGGGCGCTGGGCTATGTCCTCTACCCGCTGCTCTGGCTGGCCCGCCGGTTGCTGACCAAGAAACGCGGCGGACTGGACAGCGCCCGCGATGCGCTCGAGATCCGCCTGATCCGGGAGGCGATCGAGCGGGACATGCCGATGCTCGGCATCTGCCGCGGCATGCAGTTGATCAACGTGACCTGCGGCGGCACGCTGCACCAGTCGCTGGAAGGGTTCTACGACGAGGTGCCGGCGATCCGGTCCGTGCTGCCGCGCAAGCGCGTTCGCGTGGCGCCCGATTCGCGGCTACACCGCATCCTCGGCCGCGACGAGTGTCGCGTCAACGCACTGCACGCCCAGGCCATCGACCGCCTGGCCGACGGCCTGGTCGGCGTGGCCCATGAACCCACCGGCGTGCTCCAGGCCTGGGAGCATCCGCGGCCGCCGTTCCGGATCGGCGTGCAGTGGCACCCGGAATATCTGCCGCAGCACGCCGAGCACCGGGCGCTGTTCGTCGCGCTGGTGGCCGCGGCCCGGGAAACCGCGTGACGGACCTGGCCCCGGGCGTCTTCGCCGGCTCGGCGGCCTACGCGGTCGAGGCGCTGCGGCACTGGAGCGTCGACCCGGGCTGGATCGCCGGCGAGGATGCAGCCGACGACCCCGAGCTGCCGATCGAGGCCCGGCTGCGGCGCAGGCGGCAGCTCGGCAGTCTGCGCATCCTGTTCAACGAACTGCGCGGTGGCCACGATGTCGAGACCACCGGCCGGGCGCTATCGGCGCTCGCCCGCGGCTGCCTGGACGATGCGCTGGACGAGGCCGTGGCCCGCGTCGAGGAGCGCTTCGGTCGTTTACCGGGCGGCCCCCGGCTGGCCGTGCTCGCGCTCGGCAAGCTGGGCGGCGACGAAGTCAACTTCAATTCCGATCTCGACGTGGTGTTCGTCCACGATGCCCGTGGCGAAAGCGACGGCCGGCGCGCCCTGTCGGCCCGGGACTGGTTGACCCGGGTCGTTCGTGAACTCACCGCGCTGCTCGACGCGGTGACGCCGCAGGGGCGGGTCTGGGTCATCGATACACGGCTGCGGCCCTACGGCCAATCGGGCGCGCTGGTCTGGTCGATCGACGCGATGGAGCAATACTTCCTGAACGAAGGCCGAGCCTGGGAGCGCTACGCCTGGCTCAAGGCCGGCGTCGCGGCCGGCGACGCCGAGGTCGGTCAGGACCTGCTCGACCGGCTGTCGCCGTTCGTGTTCCGGCGGTATCTCGACTACGGCCTGTTCGACAGCCTGCGCGAACTGCACGAGGAAATCGACCGCAAGAGCCGCCGCGAGGATCTCGCCGACGACATCAAGCGCGGACCGGGCGGGATCCGGGAGCTGGAGTTCCTGATCCAGAGCCTGCAGCTGCTGCGAGGCGGCCGCGACCCGGCGCTGCGCGTCCGCGGCTTTCTGCCGGCGCTGCGCGCCGCCCACGAGCATCGCTTGCTGTCGGCCGAGGAGACCGGGACGCTGGGCGCCTGCTACCGCTTCCTGCGCACGCTGGAGAACTGCATCCAGGCCGCCACTGGCCGCCAGACCCAGTGCATGCCGGACGATCCGCAGTCGCGCGGCGCGATCGCGACCTGGATGGGTTTCGCCGACGCCGAGGCACTGGCGGCACGGCTCGACGACGTCCGCGCCACGGTGCGCAACGCGTTCCAGGCCCGCTTCGACAGCCAGCAGGCGCAGGCGCCGTCGAGCCCGGCCCCGTGGCCGCCCGGCGACGACGTGGAGAATCGACTGGCCGCGCTGGGCTTCGACGCGCCCCACGCCGCGGCGGCGGCGCTGGAGCGGCTGGCCCGGCGGCTCGGTCGCCGGCCGCTGTCGGCCGAAGCGCGGCGGCGACTGGACCGGCTGATGCCGGCACTGTTCGCCCGGATCGACGCACTGCCCGAGCCGGACGCCGGCTTCGACGACCTGCTCGGCCTGATCGAGACCATTGCGCAGCGCTCGGCCTACCTGTCGCTGCTGCACGAGCGACCGGAGACGCTGGAGCGCACGGTGGCGGTATTCCGGCGCTCCGGGCGCATCGCGCGCTGGGTCACCGACAGTCCCCAGCTGCTCGACGATCTGCTCGACCCGGTCAACGGCTTCGAGCTGCCGGAACCACCCCAGATCGACCGCGACGACGTCGAGTCCAGCCTGAACGCGCTGGCCCGCTTTCGCCAGGCCGGCTTCGTCCGGACCGCGCTGGGTCAGCTCGACGGCGACCTGGAGCGTGGCGCGGCGCGGCGCCAGCTGACCCGTCTGGCCGAGGCGGTACTCGACGGCGTGGCCCGGCTGACCCTCGACGACCCCGACGGCGTGACGGTGATCGGCTACGGCAACCTCGGCGCCGGCGAGCTGCACTACAGTTCGGATCTCGACCTGGTCTTCCTGCACCCGAACGGCGATCCACCGCGGCGTGACATCCAGCGCCTGATCAATGCGCTGCAGCTGCCGCTTCCGGGCGGCCGACTGTACGAAGTCGACACACGGTTGCGGCCCAACGGCAACGCCGGCCTGCTGGTCAGTTCGATCGATCACTTCGCCCGCTACCAGGAACAGGAGGCCTGGACCTGGGAGCACCAGGCCCTGATCCGGGCCCGGGCCGTGTGCGGCGGGGCCGAGGCCAGCGAACAGTTCGAAACGATCCGGCGCCGCGTGCTGTGCCAGGCCCGCGACCCCGACGCCACCCGCAAGGCGCTGGCCGAGATGCGAGATCGCCAGCAGCACCAGCGCGACGAAACCGCGATTCGCCGGGTGCTCGGCAACCTGCAGTTCGCCGCCGAACTCGGCATCCTGCTGCGCGCACCGGACGAGCCGGCGCTTTGCGACGCCCGCGCGCTGCCCGATCAGCTCGCGGCGCTGGCCGACTGCGGCTGGCTGGACCGGGACCTGGCCGCGCAGATGATCGAGCTGCAGGCCGAAGCCGGCGAACAGCGCGACCGGGCCTTTCTCGAGCGCGGCGATCCGCCGGCGCCGCCGGACGGGATGATCGAAGCCGCCGACGCGATCCGGGCGCGCGTGCTCGGCGGCGACTGATGCCTGCCGGGGCCGGCTCGGCGACCTCGGCGCGCTACACTACGCGTCGATCTTCTTTTCGATGGACGCCTTCGTGAACGCCTCTCCGAACGAATCCGGCGGCAAGCGCCCCGCCAACACCGAGAACCGCTACACGGTCCGTCGCGAGGACCTGCCGCTGAGCTGTCCGACGCCGGACATGGAACTGTGGAACTCGCATCCCCGCGTCTACCTCCCGATCGAGAAGACCGGCCAGGCCAAATGCCCCTACTGCGGTGCCGAGTTCGAACTCGACGACTGACGCGCACGCCGAACCGCTGCCTCCGTCCGCGTTTCGACCGGTGTCGTCGGACAGCGTGCTCGGCCGGGCCGTGGCGGGCCTCGTGGTGCTCGGGCTCGGGCTCGGGCTGATCGTCCCCAAGGTCGCCGGTGGGGTGTTCCTGCTGCTCTCGGCGATCGCGATCGTCTGGCTGGAGCCGGCGCTGACCCGCCGGCGCACGACCCCGCTGACGCTTCCCGGCGACCGGCTGCTGCTGGCCGCGGTCGGCGGCTTCGTCGGATTGTGGCTGGCGGCCTGGGCGCTGGACGGATTCAACACCGCCGGCGCCGACGACGTCGGCCGCATCCTGCGCCTGCTGCTGATCGTCCCGCTCTACCTGTTTCTGCGTCGTGTCCGCGGACTGGACAACGCGATCTGGTGGGGCGTTGCGCTCGGCGCGGTGCTAGCCGCCGCGCACGCGATCAACCTCACGATGAATCCGACCGCCAATCCATGGGACGCGCGGGTCGGAGGCGCGACCAACCCGATCTACTTCGGCGGCGTGGTACTGGCCTTCGCGCTGATCCTGCTGCCTCGCGCGGCGAGTCCGGCCACCGAGCCGGTCGAACGCATCGTGGCCGTGCTCGGCCTCCTGGCCGGTGTGCTGGCCGCCGCGCTGTCGGGATCGCGCAGCGCCTGGATCGCGGTACCGCTGCTGCTTCCGGTCTACGCCTTCGTGCTGGCGCGCGGGCAGCGGCCGCTGCGGCGCTTCGGCTGGCCGCTGGCGCTGGTTGCGGCGGTCGGTCTGTTGACGCTGATTCCGGGCGTCCCCCTGGGCGACCGGATCGTCGATGCCTTCGACTCGCTGCAGGACGCGAACGGCGCGCTCGACCCCTGGGACACGCTGGCCGTTCGCTGGGAGCTGTGGACGGTGGCCGCCGAACTGATCACCGAGCATCCGGTGATCGGTAGCGGACCCGGCGCCTTCGAAGCGGCGATGGCTTCGGCCACGGCCGCCGGCAGCGTGCACCCGGAGCTGGTCCGGTACGAACACCCGCACAGCCAGTACCTGTCGGCGCTGATCATCAACGGCATCCCCGGCCTGGTCGCGCTGCTGGCGCTGTTCGGCATCCCGATCCTGCTGGCCGCCCGGCGGCTCGGCGCCGAATGCCGAACCGCGCGCCAGATGGCCTGGAGCACCATCGCCGCGGTCGGCGTGCTCGCCGTGGTCGCGCTGGCGGAATCGATCTTCCAGCGAAACGCCGGGATCGTCTGGTTCGCGTTGCTGACGTCGCTGATGCTGGCCTGCAGCCGGTCCGACGAATCGCGTTAGCCGCCGACGCGTTCGACCAGTCCGTTCAGCCAGCCGGCCACGCGTACGGTATCGTCGCGCAGCCCCAATCGGCCCATGCCCTCGACCAGCGACCGTCTCGCCCCGGCATCGCCGTCGAGCTCGATCGCGGCCGTGGCCAGGGCCTCGGCCGACAGTGCAGCGGCACGCACTGCGCCGCGCCGGGCATAGTCGGCCAGCCGTGCCGGTTGATCGTGGCCACCGGTGGCCGTCATCACGCACGGCCGGCCGGCCGCGACCACCTGGTTGCTGAGCATGTTGCCGGCCCCGGCCACGACCAGCCGGGCCGTGGCCAGCAGGCTGCTCAGCTGAGCGGTCGGCAGGGCATCGATCACCGTCACGCCCGGCTGCCGCGGGGCGTCGCCGCGGTATTGCGGTCCGAGCACCACGCAGACCGCGCGGCCGGTCGCGGCGTGGAACCGGGCGGCGGCCTCGGCAAACCGTTCCGGTACCGGCGTGCCGTCCGCGTCGAGCTGGCCGCCCCCGCCGGAGACGAACACCGCCACCTCGTCACCCAACCGGTCGGCCAGCGCGTCGGGCAACGGGTCCGGCGGCGGTAGGACGGCGCCGGCGAAGCGGTGCTCGGCCGACGGCACCAGGGCGGCGCGCACGCGCTCCAGCGGACCCAGCCGGGCCCGCACGGGTTCGCGCACCAGCATCACGTGCAGGTCGATCCAGCGCAGCCGGCGCCAGGCCAGCGCGCGTCGGCGGCGGCCCGGCCGGTTCGAGATCCAGGCGACCCGACCGCCGAGCTGGCGCACTGCGCGCAACTGGGCGGTGCGGCCGCTGCCGTCGAACACCGCCAGGTCGGGCCGGAGCGCGGCGATGCAGTCGCGCACGGCGCGATCGGCCCGGGCCGGCGTGGCATCCAGCCGATGGACCTGCAGCCCGTCGTCGTCGCGCAGGTCGGCATCGCGCGCTCGCAGCACGTGGGCTTCGAGTCCCGGGGCGTGCTGGCGCAGGGCGCGCGCCAGGTTCAGCGCGCGGTAGTACTCGCCGCTGCCGGTCGGGCCGCTGGCCGGAATGAACAGGACCCGCGGCGGGTGCGTGGCCATCGGTCGCCGCGACCGCTCAGTCGCGCTCGGCCAGCCGGGCGTCGATGCGCTTCAGGGTGTCGCGGATTTCGCCGAGCAGCGCGGCCGTCTCGCCGCCGGATGGTGCCGTCGACGCAGGCGGTTCGGCGTCGGGCCGGTCGGTGACCTTGTCGCGCTGGTCCAGCGCATCGTCGCGGAAGCCGTCGGTATCCAGGATGCCGATCAGCTTGACCAG
>CAZJSH010000013.1:0-41008 GCA_964548715.1 uncultured Halomonas sp.
CAACCCGTAGCCGCCGATCTTCAGCATCACCGCGGCCAGCACCACCGAGCCGCCGGTCGGGGCCTCGACGTGGGCATCCGGCAACCAGGTATGGACCGGAAACATCGGGATCTTGACCGCGAACGCGATCAGGAACGCCAGGAACACCCAGATCTGCGCCTCCAGACCGATCGGCAGCGCGTGCAGATCGGCGATCGCGAAACTGCCGCCCTGCAGGTAAAGCCAGATCAGCGCGATCAGCATGAACACCGAGCCGAAGAAGGTGAACAGGAAGAACTTGATCGTCGCGAAGATCCGGTTGGGCCCGCCCCAGATCCCGATGATCAGGAACATCGGGACCAGCATCGCTTCGAAGAATACGTAGAACAACATCGCGTCCAGCGCCGCGAACATGCCGGTCATCAGGCCCGACAGGATCAGGAAGGCGCCCAGGTACTGATTCACGCGCTGGCTTACCGAGCCCGCGGCGATCACCACGAGCACGGTGGTCAGCGCAGTGAGCACGATCAACGGCAGCGAGAACCCATCGACTCCGAGGTGGTAGTGGATGTCGAACGCGGCGATCCAGACGGTACGCTCCTGGAACTGGTAGGCGGCCGTACCGAGCTCGAAGCCGGACAGCAAGGCCAGACCCAGCGCCAGCGAGACGAGGCTGGCGACCAGCGCGATCGCGCGGCCGAGCGAAGAACGCGCTTCGGGAACGAACAGCAGGACCGCACCGGCGATCACCGGGATCCAGACGAGGAGGCTCAGCAGCGGCCAGTTCATGAAACCCATCTGTGATTCAACCCTTCAGCAGAACGAACGCGAACACCAGGGCCACAAGGCCGATGATCATCGCGAATGCATAGTGATAGAGGAAACCGGTCTGGACGTTGCGCACGCGCGTCGCCACCGCGCCGACCAGGCGCGCCGACCCGTGGACGATCCAACCGTCGATGATCATCCGGTCGCCTCTGCGCGACAGGAAACCGGCCAGCTTCAGGCCGCCGCCCACGATCACGGTCTGGTAGAACTCGTCGAACCCGTATTTGCGATCTAGGATGGTGTACAGCCAGCCGAAGCGATTGCGGACCGCCGCGGCGATCGACGGCTGGAACAGGTAGATCCAGGTCGCAAGGCCGACCCCGAGCATGGCCAGCCAGAACACCGGGGTCACGAACCCGTGCACCGCAAACGCCGCAGCGCCGTGGAACTTCTCGCCGACATAGACCAGCGGATCGTGTGCCGGGTCGATGGAGATCGCGTCGGACAGCGCGCCGCCGAACAGCAGCGGCTCGACGGTGAAGAAGCCGATCAGCAGCGAGGGAATCGCCAGCAGCACCAGCGGAAGCGTCACCACCCATGGCGACTCCTGTGCATGCGACAGCGTCTCAGCGTCGGCCCGCGGCGCGCCGTGGAAGGTCAGATACAACATCCGGAAGGTGTACAACGCCGTGACCACGACGCCGGCGTAGACCGCGAACACCGCGAACGATGCACCGCTGCGGTCGATGGCCTTGACCGACTCGATGATGATGTCCTTGGAATAGAACCCGGAGAAGAAGGGAAAGCCGATCAGTGCCAGCGAGCCGACCCACGCAGTCACCGCGGTGATCGGCATGATCCGGCCCAGGCCGCCCATCTCGCGCATGTCCTGCTTGTGGTGCATGGCGATGATCACCGAACCGGCCGCCAGGAACAGCAGCGCCTTGAAGAAGGCATGCGTCATCAGGTGGAAGATCGCCACCGAGTAGGCCGACGCGCCCAGCGCGACGGTCATGTAGCCGAGCTGCGACAGCGTCGAATACGCGACGACCCGCTTGATGTCGTTCTGGACGATGCCGATCAGGCCCATGAACAGCGCGGTGATCGCGCCGATGATCAGGATGAAGCTCAGCGCGGTCGTCGACAGTTCGTACAGCGGGGACAGCCGCGCGACCATGAAGATGCCGGCGGTGACCATCGTCGCGGCGTGGATCAGCGCCGAGATCGGCGTCGGGCCTTCCATCGAGTCGGGCAGCCAGACGTGCAGCGGCACCTGGGCCGACTTGCCCATCGCGCCGATGAACAGGCAGATGCAGATGAAGGTCATCACCGACCACTCGGCTCCGCCGAACACGGTCATCGTCTCGCCGACGACCGCAGGGGCGGCCGCGAACACCTCGGCATAGTCCAGCGAGCCCATGTACATCAGCACCGCCGCCACGCCGAGCAGCAGCCCGAAGTCGCCGCCGCGGTTTACGAGGAACGCCTTGAGGTTGGCCCGGACCGCGGAGTCCTTCTTGAAGTAGAACCCGATCAGCAGGTAGGACACCACACCGACCGCCTCCCAGCCGAAGAATAGCTGGAGGAAATTGTTCGCCATCACCAGCATCAGCATCGCGAAAGTGAACAGGTTGATGTAGGCGAAGAAACGCTGATAGCCCGGATCGCCCTTCATGTAGCCGATGGTGTAGATGTGCACCATCAGTGATACGAACGTCACCACCACCATCATCAACGCGGTCAGCGAATCGATCAGGAAACCGACCTCGAGGTCGATCCCGTCGACCAGCGCCCACTTGTAGACCGTGTAGTTCAGCACCTGCCAATCGGTCATGAAGACCTGCCAGGCAACCCAGGCCGAAAGCCCGAACGAGCCGGCCACGGCCAGGATGGTCACGGTATGCGCTCCGGTGCGGCCGATCGGGTGGCGCAACAGCCCCGCGATGGCGCTGCCGATCAGCGGCAGCAACGGAATCAGCAACAGAATCGTCTTGATATCCACGTGTCAGTTCGTCCGTACGGTTCGCGGCGGTCTCGGTGAATGGCTCCGATCGCGGGCCTCAGCCCCGGAGCTCCTCGATGTCCTCGACGTTGATGGTCTGGCGGTTGCGGAACAACACCACCAGGATGGCCAGCCCGATCGCGGCTTCGGCCGCAGCGACGGTCAGGATGAAGAAGACGAAGATCTGTCCATCCATGTTGTCGAGAAAACGGGAGAAGGCGATGAAGTTCATGTTCACCGCCAGCAGCATCAACTCGATCGACATCAGCAGGATGATGATGTTCTTCCGGTTCAGGAAGATGCCCGCCACGCCGATCGAGAACAGGATCGCGCCGAGCGTCAGGAAATGCGCGAGCGTCAGCATGTCAGCGGTCCTCCTCTTCGGACTCGACCCGGACCAGGCGGACCCGGTCCTCACGGCGAATCCGAACCTGCTGCGACGGATCCTGGTACTTCGTCTCGGGCCGGCGACGGTGCGTCAGCATGATGGCCGCCACGATCGCCACCAGCAAAATGAACCCGGCGATCTCGAACGGGTACAGATACTTGGTGAACAGCACTTCGCCGAGCAGGCGGGTGTTACTGCCTTCATCTGCGGCATATTCCAGAACCTGGCCGTCGAGGCCACGCGACCAGACCAGGATGAACAGTTGCGCGGCCATCGCAAGCGCCACCAGGACCCCCACCGGCAGGTAGCGCGCAAAGCCGGCCTTGAGCTGGGTCAGGTTGATGTCGAGCATCATCACGACGAACAGGAACAACACCATCACGGCTCCGACGTACACCAGCACCAACGTGATGGCCAGGAACTCCGCTTCCAGCAGCAGCCAGATGCAGGCTGCCGAGAAGAAGCACAGCACCAGGAACAACACCGAGTAGACCGGGTTGCGCGAGGTGATCACGCTGAGCGCCGACAGCGTCAGTACGCCGCCGAACAGGTAGAAGATGATTTCAATGATGGGCATGGTCGTCGTTTCGATTCAGTTCGGACGGTCGTGCGCGAACGCCGCAGGCGCGGGACGTCGGTCGGGATCGGGCACGTTCACCTCTCGTTTCTGGTTGCGGATCGCTGCCCGGACCCTGAAGCCGGGCGGCGTCCATGAGTTCGTTCGCCGTTCAGCGATACGGCGCGTCCTTGGCCCTGGCCGCGGCGATCCGCGGCTCGAGTCGGTCGCCGAGAGCCAGCAGCTGCTGCTTGGTCACGATGTTCTCGCCGCGATTCTCGAAGTGATACTCGGTGAAATCCGTCTCGACGATGGAATCGACCGGGCAGCTTTCCTCGCAGAATCCGCAGTAGATGCACTTGAACATGTCGATGTCGTAGCGCGTGGTGCGGCGGGTCCCGTCCTCGCGCTGGGTCGAATCGATGGTGATGGCCAGCGCCGGACAGACGGCCTCGCAAAGCTTGCAGGCAATGCAGCGCTCCTCGCCGTTCGGGTAGCGCCGCAGCGCGTGCAGTCCCCGATAGCGCGGTGACTTAGGCGTCTTCTCTTCCGGGTAGCTCAGCGTGAATTTCGGCTTGGTGAAGTAACGGAACGTGAGGTTCAGTCCCTTCAGCAACTCCAGCAGCATCAGCGAGCGGAAATATTGTCGAACGGCTTGCATGCTCAACCTCCGTACAGTCCGGTCACGCGGAACACGGCGGCCACCATGATCCAGACGATGGTGATCGGGATGAAGACCTTCCAGCCCAGGCGCATGATCTGGTCATAGCGATAGCGCGGAAACGTGGCGCGGAACCAAAGGAACAGGAACATGAACCCGAAGGTCTTGATCAGGAACCAGTGCGCGCCCGGCTCGCCGATTACCGGAATGCCCGCGAACGGGCTCATCCAGCCGCCGAAGAACAGCAAGGCGGTCAGCGCGGAGATCAGGATCATGTTGGCGTATTCGGCGAGAAAGAACAGTGCGAAGGCACTGCCCGAGTATTCGACGTGGAACCCGGCCACGATTTCCGACTCGCCCTCGGCCACATCGAACGGCGCCCGGTTGGTCTCGGCCACGCCGGAAATGAAGTAGACGACGAAC
Source organism: uncultured Halomonas sp. (assembly GCA_964548715.1). Taxonomy (GTDB): domain Bacteria; phylum Pseudomonadota; class Gammaproteobacteria; order Xanthomonadales; family Wenzhouxiangellaceae. The sequence goes on from CAZJSH010000013.1 coordinate 4,778, forward strand.
AGCGGAAACAGCGGCAGCCAGAACCAGCTGAGCAGGCCGCCTGACTGGGCGTTGACGATCGTCGACAGGTTCAGGCTGCCCGACAGGATGATGACGCCGACCAGCGCAAAGCCCATCGCGATCTCGTAGGACACGATCTGGGCCGCCGAGCGAAGGCAGCCCAGGAACGCGTACTTGGAGTTCGACGCCCAGCCGCCGACGATCACGCCGTACACGCCCAGCGAAGTCATGGCGAGGATGTACAGCAGGCCGGCGTCGATGTCGGCCAGTACCAGGCGATCGGAAAACGGCACCACGGCCCAGGCCGCGAACGCCGGCACCAGTGTCAACATCGGTGCCAGGATGAACAGGAAGCGGTTCGAGTTGGTCGGGAGAATGATCTCCTTGAGCAACAGCTTGAATACATCGGCGAACGGCTGGAACAGCCCCTTGGGACCGACGCGGTTCGGACCGACGCGCGACTGCATGTAGCCGATGACCTTGCGCTCGGCCAGGGTGTAATAGGCCACGGTCAGGATCAGCGGCACCATGACCATCAGGACCTTGGCGACCGTCCAGGCCAGTACCGTCAACTGCTCGATCATCGCGCCGGCTCCTCGTCCGCAGCTTCGTCAGCCGCTTCGATCGTAAGCGGAGCCCAGGCTCCACCGAGCCGACTCGACAGGCAGCTGGTTGCCGGTAGCCAGACCGCGCGCGGCGGCACACCGTCGTCATAGCGTACCGGCGCAGTAACGGACGCTTCGCCCTGCTTGATCACGACACGTTCGGCGTCGGCCAGCCCCAGCGACTCGCGTGCCGAGGAATGCAGGACGCAGTAGGCGTTGTCGGCATGGTCGGTGGCCTGCAGGGCCGCGGCACGGCGCAGCAGCGCATCGCCGCCGAACATCGGCACCACGCCGACGCGCCACAGCGGGTCCTCGGCGTCGTCGCCGGCCTCGAAATCGGCCGCATCGAACGAAGGTGCCGCCACCGGCGCCTCGTCGAATACCGGATCGACCTGGTTCAGGCCGGTGAAGTCGAACCCGTCGAGTTCGAGCCGTTCGCCGAACACGCGCAGGATCTTCCAGCCCGGGCGGGCCTCGCCGGGGCTGCGCGCAGCCGCATGGAACAGCTGGCGGGTGCCGTCGGCGTTGACGTAGCTGCCGTCGGTCTCGGGCGCCGGCGACAGCGGTAGCAGCACGTCGGCGGTGTCGAGCAGATCGGTGCCGGCGAAGGCAGTCATGGCGACGACCAGCTCGGCGTCTTCCAGCGCGGCACGGGCCGCGACGGGATCCGGCAGGTCGAATTCCGGCTCGACATCGTGCAGCAGGTAGGCCCGTCTCGGCGAGGCGATCTGCTCGGCGGCACTCAAGCCGCCGTCGGCCGGCACCGCGCCGGCGCGCCAGGCGCCTTCGGCGTTGGCGGCGGCCGGCAGGAACATCCGCGCGCTGTCGAGCACGCGGCACAGTTCGTCGGCCATCGCCCGCAGCAGTGCACCGTGCGGGTGGGCCAGCGCAATGTCGCCGAGGACCAGGCAGCCGCGATCGGCGTCGCGCAGTGCCTCGGCAACGGCGCGCGCGGCCTCGTCGGGCTCATGACCGGCGACGAAGCGCCCGAGGCCGGAAGCGGGCAATTCGGCATCGACCGCCCGATAGGCGGCGTGAACCACACGGGCCAGTGCAACGACCATCTGCTGCGGCGGCACGATGACGCGCTGCGCCAGGTCGTATGGAAAGTCCCAGGCGACCGGGTTCAGGTCCATCACGCGCGCGCCGTGCTTGCGCCAGGCGGTGCGGACCCGGTGGTTCAGGATGGGCTGCTCGTGACGGAGGTAGCTGCCGACCAGGAACACCGCATCGGCCGAGGACAGGTCCTGCATCGGCCGATCGAGGCGCGCGCGGCCGAGATTCGGGTCGCGGGCGTCGCTGACGCGCAGACGGTGATCGATGTTCGGCGTGCCGAGCCCGTCGGCCAGCCGGCGCAGCAGCCGATGTTCCTCGCTGGTCGCGCGTGGCGAGGCGAGAATGCCCAGCTGGTCTGCGCCGTGGGTGGCGGTGGCGTTCTTCAGTGCCTGGGCGGCGAACGCAAGAGCCGTCGGCCAGTCGACGGATTCCCATTCGCCGTTGCGCTTGATGCGCGGCGCGGTCACCCGGTCGTCGGCCTGCAGCCCGAAGTGGCTGTAGCGATCGCGGTCGGCCAGCCAGCATTCGTTGATGCGCTCGGCGTCGCGCGGCACGCTGCGCATGATCTCGCCGCGGCGCACGTGATAGAAGAGGTTCGAGCCGACGCAGTCATGCGTGCCGATGTACGGCTTCGCCGACATTTCCCAGGCACGCGCGGAGAAGCGGAACGGCTTGTTGGTCAGCGCACCGACCGGACACAGGTCGATGATGTTGCCGGATAGCTCCGATTCGATGTTGCGCTCGATGAACGTCGAGATCTCGGTCTTCTCACCGCGGTTGACGTCCCCGAGTTCGGCGGTTCCCGCGATTTCCTCCAGGAAGCGCACGCAGCGCGTGCAGTGGATACAGCGCGTCATGTCGGTGGCGACCAGCGGGCCCAGGTTCTTGTCCTTGACCACCCGCTTGCGCTCGGTGAAACGCGAGATCGAACGCCCGTAGCCCATCGCCAGGTCCTGCAGCTCGCACTCGCCGCCCTGGTCACAGATCGGGCAGTCCAGCGGATGATTGATCAGCAGGAATTCCATGACCCCGCGCTGCGCATCGACGGCGCGCCGCGAGCGGGTGAACACCTTCATGCCATCGGCCACCGGCGTGGCGCAAGCCGGCAGCGGCTTCGGCGCCTTTTCGACGTCGACCAGGCACATCCGGCAGTTGGCCGCGATCGAAAGCTTCTTGTGGTAGCAGAAGCGCGGAATCTCGACGCCGGCAGCATCGGTCACCTCGATGATCATCTGGCCCTTGCGCGCTTCCAGCGCGCGACCGTCGACCTCGATCGTCACCGTATCCACCGGCTTGTTTTCGACTGTTGCCATGTCTGAATCCAGTAAGGCTCTGTTCAACCGCAGATGAACGCAGATGAACGCAGATGAAAAACACGAGCACATGCATTCGGCTGCCGAGTCAGGCCATCCTGCAGCGCTGAATCGAAACCGGCGGTTTCATGGGTTTGCCTCTTGGCGTTCATCTGTGTTGATCTGCGTCCATCTGCGGTCAGTAAATATCGAATCGCTCAGGCGGCGACGCCGAGCTTGTCGGCGACGATCGAGCGCTTGTGCTCGACCATGTATTCGAACTCGTGGCGGAAGTGGCGCAGGAAGCCCTGCACCGGCCAGGCCGCGGCTTCGCCGAAGGCGCAGATGGTGTGGCCTTCGATCTGGCCGGCCGCCGAGGCCAGCAGGTCGATATCTTCAGGACGGCCCTGCCCGTCGAGGATGCGCTTCAGTACGCGGTACATCCAGCCGGTGCCCTCACGGCACGGCGTGCACTGGCCGCAGGACTCGGCGTAGTAGAACCGCGCGATCCGGGTGCAGGCCGCGACCATGCAGGTCGTCTCGTCCATGACGATGACGGCGCCGGAGCCGAGGCCCGAGCCGGCCTTCTGCAGGGCGTCGTAGTCCATGGTGATGCCCATCATCACGTCGGCCGGCAGGATCGGCATCGACGACCCGCCCGGGATCACGCCCTTGAGCTCGTGGCCATTGCGCATGCCGCCGCACATTTCGAGCAGCTCGGGAAACGGCGTGCCGAGCGGAATCTCGTGGTTGCCCGGCTTCTCGACGTGGCCGGAGACCGAGAAGATCTTCGGTCCGCCGTTGTTCGGCTTGCCGAGGTTCAGGAACCAGTCGGCGCCGTTGCGCAGGATCGCCGGCACCGAAGCCAGCGTCTCGGTGTTGTTGATCGTCGTTGGCTTACCGTAGATGCCGAAATTGGCCGGGAACGGCGGCTTGAAGCGCGGCTGACCCTTCTTGCCTTCAAGCGACTCCATCAGCGCAGTCTCCTCTCCGCAGATGTAGGCGCCCGCACCGAGCGCGGCATAAATGTCGACGTCGATGCCCGAGCCCTTGATGTCCTTGCCCAGCAGGCCGGCCTCGTAGGCTTCCTTCAGCGCGGCCTCGAAGTGCTCGAACGGCTCGTGATGGAACTCGCCCCTGAGGTAGTTGTAGCCCACCGTTGCGCCCATCGCGTAGCAACCGATGGCCATGCCTTCGATGACTGCATGCGGATTGAAGCGCAGGATGTCGCGATCGTGGCAGGTGCCCGGCTCCGACTCATCGGAGTTGCACAACAGGTATTTCTGGCCCGGCGCCGAGCGCGGCATGAACGACCACTTCAGTCCGGTCGGGAAGCCCGCACCGCCGCGACCGCGCAGCGACGACTTCTTGACTTCCTCGATGATCTCGTCCTGCGGCGTCTTCTCGCCGAGGATCTTCTCCCAGGCCTGATAGCCCCCGTGCTTGCGGTAGGCGGCCAGCGACCAGCACTCCGGCTCGTCGAGGTGGGTGAAACAGACGTTGTGTTCAGCCATGGCTTAAACCACCTTGAATCGAATTGAACCGCAGATGAACGCAGATTGAAAACCGACGAAGCTGCACAACGCGCTTGACCCGCGCGAAGCCGCATCTTCGTGATTGGTGTTCGCCTTTGACGTCATCTGTGTTGATCTGCGTTCATCTGCGGTAAATCAGAGTTTCTAGTCGAGTCCGTCGAGGATGTGGTCGATCTTTTCCTCGGTCAGGTTCTCGTGGTAGTGGCCGTTCACGATCATCATCGGCGCGCCGGTACAGGCGGCGACGCACTCTTCCTCGATCTTCAGGAAGATCCGGCCGTCGGGGGTGGACTCACCCATCCGGATGCCCAGCTTGTTCTCGACGTGCTCGACGACCTTGTCGGCGCCGCACAGCATGCAGGAGATGTTGGTGCAGATCGAAATCGAATTCCGACCCACCGGCTTCGTCTCCAGCATCGAGTAGAAGGTCGCGACCTCGTAGACCCATAGAGGTGGCAGTTCCAGGTAGTCGGCCACCGCGTCCATGAGGTCTTCGGTCAGGTAGCCGCCGTTTTGCACCTGGGCGGCATACAGCGCCTGGATGACGGCCGAGCGCCGACCCTCCAGCGAGTCCGGAAACTTGGTCTTCCAGTGGTCGATGGTCGAACGCGTGTCGCCGGACAGCAGCTCGGCCTTGCCGGCCGCCGGGCTTTCGTGGGCCTGGAAACTCATCGGTCGATCTCTCCGAAAACGATGTCCTGGGTGCCGATCAGCGCGACCACGTCGGACAGCATGTGGCCCCGCGCCATCTCGTCCATCGCCGACAGGTGGGCGAAGCCGGGCGCGCGCAGATGCACCCGGAACGGCTTGTTCGCGCCGTCGGAAATCATGTAGCAGCCGAACTCGCCCTTCGGCGCCTCGACGGCGGCATAGGTCTCGCCCTCGGGTACGCAGTAGCCCTCGGTAAAGAGCTTGAAGTGATGGATCAAGGCTTCCATGTCGTCCTTCATTTCCTCGCGAGACGGCGGCGAAACCTTGTAGTTGCCGACCATCACCGGGCCCGGATTGTCGCGTAACCAGCGGATGCATTGCTGGCAGATCCGCGCCGACTGGCGCATTTCCTCGATGCGGACCAGGTAGCGGTCGTAGCAGTCGCCGTTGACGCCGACCGGAATGTCGAAATCGACCTCGCGATAGCGCGCATACGGCTGCTTCTTGCGCAGGTCCCAGGCGATGCCGGAGCCCCGGAGCATCGGGCCGGTGAACCCGAGCTGACGGGCCCGTTCCGGACCGACAACGCCGATCCCGACGTTGCGCTGTTTCCAGATCCGGTTGTCGGTCAGCAGCGTCTCGTATTCGTCGACCCGGTCGAAGAAGTCGGCCATGAATGCATCGAGGAAGTCGAGCATCGAGCCTTCGCGCCACTCGTTCAGGCGCTTGACGTCGTTGGCCTTGCGAAAGCGGCTCTCGGCGACCTTGGGCATCTCGTTCGGCAGGTCGCGATAGACGCCGCCGGGGCGGTAGTAGGTGGCATGCATCCGCGCGCCGCTGACCGCCTCGTAGCAGTCCATCAGCTGCTCGCGCTCGCGGAACGCGTACAGGAACAGCGTCATTGCCCCCAGGTCCAGCCCGTTGGCGCCGATCCACATCAGGTGGTTCAGGATGCGCGTGATTTCGTCGAACAGCGTGCGGATCCACTGCGCGCGCTCCGGCGGCTCGATGTCGAGCAGCTGCTCGATGGCGCGCACATAGGCGTGCTCGTTGCACATCATCGACACGTAGTCCAGACGATCCATGTAGCCGATCGACTGGTTGTATGGCTTGGACTCGGCCAGCTTCTCGGTGGCGCGATGCAGCAGGCCGACATGCGGATCGGCGCGCTGCACGACCTCGCCGTCCATCTCCAGAATCAGGCGGAGCACGCCGTGCGCAGCCGGGTGCTGCGGACCGAAGTTCAGCGTGTAATTGCGGATCTCCGCCATGTCACAGCCCCCCTTCGCGACGGTCGAGCTGGTCGCCGACGTAGCGTGAGTCCTCTCGGATCACGCGCGGCACCAGCACGCGCGGTTCGATCTCGGTCGGTTCGTAGACCACGCGCTTCTTGTCCTCGTCGTAGCGCACGGTCACGTTGCCGATCAGCGGAAAGTCCTTGCGGAACGGGTGGCCGATGAATCCGTAATCGGTCAGGATCCGGCGCAGGTCCGGATGGCCTTCGAACATGAGGCCGAACAGGTCGAAGGCCTCGCGCTCGTACCAGTTGGCCGAGGCCCAGACATCGACCAGCGACGGCAGCGTCGGAAACCCGGAATCTTCCGGGTGGCAGCGCAGCCGGACGCGGTGATTGTGAACCGTCGAAAGAAGGTGGACGACCACCGCGAAGCGGTTCGGGATCGCCTCCGCCTCGGGCCGGCTTGCCCAGTCGAAGCGACCCGGACCCAGGTGGTCGACGCCACGTGAGAATCCGCTGCCGGTGGCTTCAGCGGTTTCCCACTCGTCGTCCCCGTAGCCCAGGAAGTCGACGCCGCAGAGGTCGACCAGCATGTCGAACTCGAGGCCGTCGGTGTCGCGCAGGCGGGTACAGGTATCGACCCAGTCGCGCGCCTGCACTTCGACGGTCAGCTGGCGGACGTGCTCGCGCACGGTCACGACCCGATCCTCGAGCAGCGATTGGATGCGCTTGACGATCTTCTGGTTGCGTTCGGTGAACTGGCTCATGCCGCGGGCGCCATGATCGTATTGGTGCGGCGAATCTTCTTCTGCAGCTGCAGGATGCCGTAGACCAGCTGCTCGGCCGACGGCGGGCAGCCCGGAACGTAGACGTCGACCGGTACGATCCGGTCGCAGCCGCGCGTCACCGCGTAGGAATAATGGTAGTAGCCACCGCCATTGGCGCAGGAACCCATCGAGATCACCCACTTCGGGTCGGGCATCTGGTCATAGACCTTGCGCAGCGCCGGGGCCATCTTGTTGCACAGCGTGCCGGCGACGATCATCACGTCGGACTGGCGCGGGCTGGGCCGGAACACCACCCCGAAGCGATCGAGGTCGTAGCGCGACCCGCCGGCGTGCATCATCTCCACCGCGCAGCAGGCCAGGCCGAAGGTCATCGGCCACATGCTGCCGGTGCGCGCCCAGTTGATCAACGCATCGACCGACGTGGTGACCATGCCTTTCGATAGCAGTGGGTTGGCGTCGGCGCTCGGCCGAAGGATGTCGTCGACCTGGTTGAGTTCAGCGATTGGTTCCATGCCAGCTACTCCCATTCCAGCGCGCCCTTCTTCCACTCGTAGATGAACCCGATCACCAACACGCCCAGGAACACCGCCATGGCGACCAGGCCGGTCATTCCGATCGAGTCGAGCGCGACCGCCCACGGAAAGAGAAAGGCGATTTCCAGGTCGAAGATGATGAACAGGATGGCGACGAGGTAGAAGCGCACATCGAATTTCATGCGCGAATCTTCGAACGCCTCGAACCCGCACTCGTACGGCGAATTCTTTTCGGCGTCGGGCCGGCGCGGGCCGAGGATGCCACCGGCCAGGATCAGCGCTACACCCATGCCGGCCGCGACGCCCAGGAAGATCAGGATCGGAAAGTACTCGGTCAGCATGTCGTCTCGTTTCCTGCGAAGCCCCGCGCCGGACCGGGCCCGGTACAGGGAAGGATGAGAAACGAAGCGCCCGGCGATCCCGGGCGTCTCGTCGTCATCCACGTCGTGTCATGATCCTGGTGCCGAAGGCCGGACTCGAACCGGCACGGCCGTTAGGCCACTGCCCCCTCAAGACAGCGTGTCTACCAATTCCACCACTTCGGCAGGAACACGACGTGAACTCGAAAGTCGTTGAACTCGTTGTTTCCGGTCAGTCGACCGGCGGCTCCGGAATCGCTTCCGGCTCCGTTTCGCCGGCCGATGCATCACCATCGCCTGCGGAGGCGCCCGAATCGCCGGCCGGCGCGGCATCGAGCTGCTCGATGACGGCATCGACGGCCGCTTCGGCGTCGTCTTCGGTCGCGGGTGCCGATTGCTCCAGCGCGTCGACCACGCCGAGGTCTTCGGTCGGCTGGCTGCCACCGGCCGCGAGGACGGCCATGGCCAGGCTGATGCCGAAGAACCCGACAGCCAACCAGCCCGTGGTTCGGGTCAGGAAATTGCCGGCGCCGCGTGAACCGAACACGGTGCCCGAAGCACCGGCTCCGAACGCCGCACCCATGGTTGCACCCGGACCGCGCTGGACCAGTACGATGGCGATCAGGCCGGCGGCCAGCAGGACGTGCAACACGATCAGTACCGTAAACATGCGTGACTCAGATTCCGTGGTTGATTCTCGCTCCCGCCGTCTGACGGGAAGATGCCGCGTTCAGGCGGCCGCCTCGACGATGCCGAGGAACGACGAAGCCTCCAGGGCCGCGCCGCCGATCAGGCCGCCGTCGATGTCCTCGCAGGCCAGCAGGGCCGATGCATTGTCCGGCTTCATGCTGCCGCCGTAGAGGATTCGAATGCGGCCCGCTATTGTAGCACTCTCGTTTGCCAGACGTGATCGGATGAACGCGTGAATCTCCTGCGCCTGCTCCGGCGTGGCGGTCCGGCCGGTGCCGATCGCCCAGACCGGCTCGTAGGCGATCACGGCCTGTTCGAACGCGGCAATGCCGGCCTCGTGGACCACCGCGTCCAGCTGGGCGGCGATCACCGCCTCGGCGTCGCCGGCATCGCGCTGGTCCAGCGTTTCACCGACGCAGAGCACCGGAATCAGACCAGCGTCGATCGCGGCGACGAACTTCGCCGCTACCACGGCATCGGTCTCGCCATGGTCCTGGCGGCGCTCGGAATGCCCGACCAGGACCAGCTCGACGCCGCAGTCGCGCAGCATCCCGGCCGCCACGTCACCGGTGTGCGCACCGGCCCCGCGCGGGCTGAGGTCCTGCGCGCCGAGGACCAGCCCGGCCTTGACACTCGCCGCGACATCCGTGGCGAGAATCGCCTCTTTCGCTGCCGCCAGGTACGGAAACGGCGGCATCACCGCGACCTCGGGTCCCGCCGGCCGGCCGGCCGCGATGCCGGCGATCAATTCTCGGGTCATGGCCTGAGACCCGTTCATCTTCCAGTTCCCGGCGATCAGCGGGCGGCGGTCAGGATGCATGTCGATTCTCTCCTCTTCAGCGGCGGTGGATGGAGGCGGGCGCCACGGTCGGGCGCGGCGCACAAGGATAGGCGCGCGGCGGCCGAGGCGCAACGCGAGGCGCATGCCCGTTCGTCACGATGGGCCGGCAATGATGACGCCCTCACATCCGTGAACCCCTGATTCCTTCGTTCGAGGAGCAACGTCATGAAATGCCTGCTGACCCCGGCCCTGCTGGCCGGCACCGTGCTGTTTGCGCATCCGGCCGCGGCCGCGCCGGAAACCTACGTCATCGACACCCGCGGCGCACACGCGTTCGTGCAGTTCAGGATTTCCCATCTCGGCTTCTCGTGGTTGTACGGCCGCTTCAACGACTTCGAGGGCCAGTTCACCTTCGATCCGGCGGCGCCGGAGACCTCGTTGGTGGCCGTCGAGATCCGGACCGCGAGCATCGACAGCAACCACGCGCGCCGCGACGAGCACCTGCGCGGCGAGGACTTCCTGCAGGTCGAAGACCATCCGATCGCGACCTTCCGTTCGACCGCCTTCGTACCCATCGACGAGGACCGCTACCGGCTCGAGGGCGAGCTTTCGATGCTGGGGCAGACGCGCGCTGTGGCCATCGACGTCGAGCAGATCGGGGCCGGCGATGACCCCTGGGGCGGGTTCCGACGCGGCTTCGAGGGTTCGACGACGTTGACCCTGGCCAACTGGGGCATCGACTACGACCTCGGGCCCGAAGCACGCACCGTCGAGATGGTCCTGTCGATCGAGGGCATCCGCCAGGACGGCGGCGCCTGATCCCGCCCGGCCATCGTCATGAGCTTGACGACCCCGGCGGCCGGCACCGGGATCACTCGCCGGCGACGGTCATCCGCGCCAGAAGGATCGACGGCGTCTGGACGTTCCGGCGCGTCTCCAGGTCACTGCCCAGCGCCTCGATGCCGGCGAACAGGTCGCTCAGGTTGCCGGCGATGGTGATCTCCTCGACCGGATAGGCCACTTCGCCGTTCTCGACCCAGTAGCCCGACGCACCGCGCGAATAATCGCCGGTCACCAGGTTCACGCCCTGCCCCATGACCTCGGTGACCACGAGGCCGCGATCCATCCTCCGGATCAGCTCCGCCTGGCTCGCCTCGCCGGGCCGGACCCGCAGGTTGCGAACGCCGCCGGCGTTGCCGGTGGTCTCCAGGTCCAGCTTGCGCGCCGAGTAGCTGCCGAGCAGGTAGCGCACCAACCGCCCGCCGTCGATCAGCGGCGCTGGCTTCGTGGCCACGCCCTCGGCGTCGAAGGAACTCGATCGCAGGGCGCCGGGCAGGTGCGGATCTTCGTCGATACGGACGAAGTCCGGGAAGATCCGATCACCGCAACGATCGAGCAGGAAGCTGGAGCGGCGATACAGGTTGCCGCCGGAGGCCGCGCCGACCAGGTGGCGGATCAGGCCCAGCGCGGTATCGGGTGTGAACAGCACCGGCGTCGGCCCGGTCGGCGCCCGGCGTGCGCCCAGCCGCCGCAGTGCCCGCTCGGCCGCGCCCCGCCCGGTGCGTTCCGGCGCGGCCAGCGCGTCGAAGCGGCCCTGGTCGTCCCAGTCCCAGTCGCGCTGCATGCCCTGCTCGTCGCGCGCGATCAGCACGCAGCTCTGGCCGTAATCGGTATATCGATCGGTGCCGAGGAACCCGTGGCTGTTGGCGTAGACCCCGACCACCGCCGAGGTCGAAACGCCGGCCCCCTCGGAGTTGTCGATCCGCGGATCGACCTCGCGTCCGGCGGCCTCGATTGCGCGGGCGCGCTCGAGCAGTTCGTTCATGTCCGGCGTCGCCGGGTGCCAGCGACCGAAGTCCTCGAGGGTCTCGGCCATCAGATCGGCGTCGGCCAATCCACCGGCCGGGTCCGGCTGGGTGTGGGTGGCGATCGCCAGCGCCTGCCGAACGGCGCGCTCGAGCGCGGCCGGCGACAGGTCGCCAGTGGTCGCGGTGCCGCTGGCCTTGTTGCGGTAGACGGTCAACGTCACGCCGCGATCGCGGGCTTCCTCCAGCGTATCGACTTCACCGAGCCGCACGCTCACTTCGCGCGACAGGCTGGAACTGAGCCGAACCTCGGCCTGGTCGGCACCGCCGGCCCGAGCCTGCCGCAGCAAGCCCTGTGCGATGTCGCTCAGCAGCGCCTGCTCGCCGTCCGGATCGGCCAGCAGCTCGTGGGCCCCGCGGGCCTGGATTTCGGGCAGGGCGCTCATGCCGTCCCCCCGACCGTCAGGCCATCGATGCGAAGCGTGGGCTGACCGACGCCGACCGGCACTCCCTGGCCGTCCTTGCCGCAGACGCCGACCCCGGCGTCCAGCTCCAGGTCGTTGCCGACCATCGCCACGCGGGTCAGCACATCGGGTCCGTTGCCGATCAGGGTCGCGCCCTTCAGCGGCGCGCCGACCTTGCCGTTCTTCACCCGGTAGGCCTCCGAAGCCACGAACACGAACTTGCCGGAGGTGATGTCGACCTGCCCGCCGTTGAAGTTGACTGCGTAGATGCCGTCGTCGACCGAAGCCAGGATTTCCTCCGGGTCGTGTTCGCCGGGGCGCATGTAGGTGTTGGTCATCCGCGGCATCGGCAAGTGCGCGAACGACTCGCGGCGGCCATTGCCGGTCGCCGGCATGCCCATCGCCCGGGCATTGATCTTGTCCTGCATCAGGCCGACCAGCCGACCGTCCTCGATCAGCGTGGTGCAGTGCGTCGGCGTGCCTTCGTCATCGATGCTCAGCGAGCCTCGGCGGCCCGGCAGCGTGCCGTCGTCGACCACGGTGCAGTGCTCGGTGGCGATCTGCTCGCCCATCTTTCCGTTGAACGCCGAAATGCCCTTGCGGTGGAAATCGCCTTCCAGCCCGTGACCGATCGCCTCGTGCAGCAGCACGCCGGGCCAACCCGGGCCGAGCACCACGGTCATGAAGCCGGCCGGCGCGTCCTCGGCGGCCAGGTTGAGGGTGGCCTGACGCACGGCCTCACCGGCAAGTTTCTGCCAGGCCTCGGGCTGCATCAGTTCCTCGAGCGCATACCGTCCGCCGCCGCCGGCGTTGCCGGACTCGCGGCGGTCTCCTTCCTCGGCGATCACGCGCACGTCGAGCCGGACCAGCGGACGGACGTCGCCGGCCCGGGTGCCGTCACTGGCCGCGATCAGCACCGACTCGTGCTGGCAGGCCAGCGACACGTTGACCTGGGTAATGCGCGGGTCCAGCGAGCGGGCGTAGGCGTCGATCGTGCGCAGCAGGTCGACCTTGTCGGCCGAGGCGCGCGCCTCGATCGGATTGTCGGCGGAATACAGCGCAGGCGCATCGACGCTGCGCGCGACCGGCAGCGAACCGGAGTCGCCGCTGCGCGCGATGGACCGCGCGCTGCCGGCGGCTTCGAGCAGCGCGGACAGGTTGATCGCATCGGCGTAGGCAAACCCGCTGCCGGTGCCGACCACCGCCCGGACGCCGACGCCCTGGTCGATGTGGAACCCGCCGGCCTTGACGATGCCGTCCTCCAGACTCCAGGTCTCGGTCTGGCGATTCTGGAAATACAGATCGCCGAAATCGATCGTCCCGGCCACCAGCCGGCCGAGCACGCGATCGAGGTCGTCCGGCTGGAGCTCGGCCGGAGTCAGGAGATGTTCGGTTGCCAGTTGCAGCATGTCGTCATATCACTCGGGTTGGTGTTGGGTCGGGCCGTTCGGCGGTTCTCGGCGTGAATCTGAAAACCTTTTTACCGCAGGTGAACGCAGAGGAACGCAGATGAAAAGACTGAATGCCAGGGTGATTCCACCGGTGTCAGTGGACCGAGCAAACGCGCTACCGAACAGGTTGCCTCCCGTTCGTTCAAGACCCCGCAGACCGCGCATCGAACGCCTTGGAGTTCCGGGCTTCCGGATGATTCTACGGCGCTGGGTTCGATGGCGTAGACCGTCGTTCCAACCAACTGTTTTTATCTGCGTTCATTTGCGTTCATCTGCAGTTCGGGCTTGTTGTTCCGACCCACCCCAGATATTCGGGCGATCCGCCTGGATTCAACCGCCCTCACCCTCGTCGGGCGTCGATTCTTCGCCCGGCAGGGTCTCGACGCCGCGGGCGCTGACCGGCACGATCGACGGATCGCTCCACGCGCCGGTGACAGCGTACTGGACCTCTGAAATGCCGCGCAGCGGCTTGTCGAGCAGCTGCTGCAGCGCCGCCCCGGCCGCGGCACCGATCGGGCCACCGGTCAGCGCGCCGATGATCGGCAGCGTCGAGCCGACCCCGGGTTGGACGATCAGGCGCTGGTCATAGGTGCGTTCGACCAGGTCGGTCAACCCGCGCACGCGGACGATCGCGGCCGGCGCCTCGATCACCAGGTCCTCGGTCATCGCGCGGCCGTCGGCCAGGTCGAAATGGCCGGCGACGCGGTCGAAGGTCAGCCCCTCGCTGAACACGTCGGTGAAATCCAGCCGCAGCCGGCGCGGAATCGAGTTCAGGCTGACCAGCCCCAGCAGGCGTCCGGCGCCGGGTTGGGCTTCCGGGATCACGCCGTCGCCGATCACCAGGTCCAGCGCACCGTCGAAGCGCTGCAGCGAGAAATCCAGCGGGCTGCCCGGCCAGCGCCCGTCGAGCGTGATGACCGCCTGTCCGCGCTCCAGCGACAGGTCGAACCCGGCTTCGTCGAGCACCCGGCCCAGCCGGTCGGAGGTAAAGCGGAACCGGCCGCCGGAAGTTGGCGTGCTGTCGTCACCGGCGCGCCAATCGCCGCTGCCGGTCAGCGCAAGCGCTTCGGACTCGGTGGCGAACTGCTCGATCTCGAGCCCGTCGACCGAGGCATGCGAATTCATGGTCAGCCGGCCCAGCACCAGGTCGCCGAAGCGTAGATCGTCGATCCGCAGATCGATCTCCGGCAGCCGACGCGGGTCCAGCGCCGACGGCCGGCCCGGCGGTTCGTCCACTGCCGGACCACGCGGCCAGTGGAGGCGATCGAACTCCGCGACGATCGACGGAATCCCACTCCCGCCGCCGGGCAGCCGGACGCGGCCGGCGACCGCGGGCCCGTCGACTGTAAGGCGCCAGTAGTCCTCTTCGCGGACCAGGCCGAAATCCAGCGCACCCAGCGAGGTCCGGCCCAGCCGCGCATCGTCGATCTCGATCGCCACAGCACCGTCGATCCCGGCCGTGGCTTCGCCGGTGCCGACGTCCAGCAGCGGTGCGGCCCGAGCCAACCAGCCGCCGAGGTCGAAGGTCGGCAGGTCACCGTCGATACGGAACGCGCCGGCATCCGGCAGCGTCGCCGCAGCGCTGCCGAGACCGATGCCAAGCCTGTCCGGCGGTCGCCAGAGCACCTCGGCGCGCTCGGCCAGGTCGATGCGAAGCGGCTCCTCGGTCTCGCCCAGCGGCACCCGCAGCTCGACCGGCCAGGCCGCACCGGCCGCCTTGTTCAACGGGACCGGCAGGTCCAGCGAGAGACCGACCAGGTCACTGGTCACCCGCACCTCTGTGCCGTCGAGCTCCACGGCCAGCGGCGCCGTACCGGAAGCGCTTGCCAGCAAGGATTCGAGCGGCTCGCCGGCAAGTCCGAAGCCGTCATCGGGCAGCGCCAGCGCCAGCGGCCAGCGACCGGCGAGGCGAAGCCGGAACTCGGGCGCGAAATCGGCGTCGACCCGGACCGGCAGCGTGCTGCCGTCGCGCTGGACATCGAGCTGGGCCGGCCCGAAACCGTCGCGCTGGAAGCCGACCGCACCGCGAATCGCTTTCAGGCGATAGTTCGGCGTGCGCCAGTCCAGCGCCGCACCACTGAAGCGCACGGCACCGGCCATCCGCCAATCGCGCAAGTCGCGAACCGGCAGCCAGACCGCGGCTTCGGCAGAGGCCGGCCCCGACCAGCGGCTCGCCGCCAGCGCATCGCGGGCGCCGGGCAGCGGCAGTGCACGAGTCAGCCGGGCCAGGTCGGCCGCGCCGGCCGTCGGCGCGCTGGCCAGGTCGAGCTCGATTTCGGCGCTCGGCAGATGGGCGATCCGCACCCGCGGCGCGCGCAGGTCGACGCCGGCCACGCGACCGGCATCGATCCGGGCATCCATCGAGAGCCCGAGAAATTCCAGCTCGCCCCGCAGGCGCTCGCCGCGGGGCCAGCCGCGGGCGTAATCCAGCGTCAGCCCCTCGAAGCGGATAAGGCTGTTCAGCGCGCCGCCCGACATGCCCCGCTTCCAGGATGTCGGATCCCCGAACAGCGTGGTCCGGGCCTCGACATCCTCCACAGCGATCAACGCCCGGGCCAGCCAGCGGCGCACGTCGGGCGGCAGACCCTTGAACGGCAGCCAGCGCTGCGGCCGGTCGCTGGCAAGCCGCGGCGTGTCCACGAGCAGGTCCAACACGACCCCCGGGGTCCAAGAAGGTGAGGTCAGCGCCTCGCCGTCGACCCGGATGACGCGCGCCTCGTCGGCGATCTCCAGCTCGTCGAAAACGATCCGCCCCTCGCGGAGGTCCAGGGCGCCGCGGCTGCGCTGGAACGGCAGCGGCTCCGGAAACAGCGCCGGCCAGTCCAGCCGCAGGGCGCCGGCGGGCATCAGCCGCAATGCGTCGCCGGCCAGGCCGAGCTCCAGCGCCTCCAGCCCGATCTCCAGCGCCGGCGATTCGAACGCCACGGAGAGCGCGTGGCCCCGGCCCTTCGCGGCATGCGGGCCGAGACCGATGCCGGCGCCGTAGGCGATATCGTGCAGCTGGCCCTCGACGGTCGCCGGCCAGCCCAGCCCTCTTGCCCGCCACGGGCCGAGCCAGGCGTGCAGGCGCGCAAGATCGATGAACTCGGCGGCCATCGCATAGTTCGAGCGATCGGTGCCGACCGCGGCGCGCTCGATCCAGCGCTGGCCGGTAGCGGCATCGACGACCTCCGCACCGACTCGCAGTGTTTCGCCCTGTCCGCGGACCACCGCGGCCAGCTGCGCACGCTCCGCCGGGCCGCCCTCGGCGAGGCGGGTCAATTCGAGATCCACCCGGCCGTCGACGCCCTCGCCGACCGTCCAGTCGATCCAACCCTGGCCGACCGCGACGATGCCCGCCTCGGCCGCCGGATCGACGTCGACCCGGACGCCGTCGAGGCGCGCGTGGCCCCGCAGCGACTCGAGCCGCTCGTCGTCGAAGGTCATGCGCAGCGCGACCCGAGCCGGATCGCCGCCGACGCCGTCGGCGCGAGTGAGCAGCTCGACCGCCAGTTGCCGACCGTCGCGTGCCAGCGCCGCTTCGGGCACCTCCAGCGACAGGGTCGGGAGCGCCCGGGGGACGACCCGGATCCCGACCTCGCGGAGGGTCAGGTCGCCGGCCGTCAGGATGCGTTCCCAGCCGCGGTCGACCCGGCCGCGCTCCAGCTGCCAGCTCCAGCGGCCCTCGGCGCCCTGCACGAAGGCCAGGTCCAGCCCGAGCGCAGTCAGGCCCAGCGCGTTCCGGGCCGGTCGCGCGAGGTTGTAGAGCCGAACCTGCAGGCGCGCCTGGTCGAGCTGGAGCAGCGGCGCCTCGGGCGGGCCGATCTCGAGGTCGAGCAGACGGACCTCCGGCGACATCTGCGGCCAGCGCGCGCGCAGTTCGCGGATACGGACCGGCTGATCGAGGGCTTCGCTCAACAGGCGTTCGACCAGCGGTCGGCCGACATCGGCGTACGGCGCCAGCAGGCGCCCGAGGCTGACCAGCGCCGCCGACACGATGATGACCACGGCCAGCGACTTCCAGAACAGCCGCCGCAGGCTGCGGAGGCCGCGACGGACCCGGGCGCGGCGTTCGGTCGAACGCGATTCGGTCAAAGCAGCGTCTCCGTCACAGCAGCACGACGTCGAACTGCTCCTGGCCGTACTGTTCTTCCGGCTGGAACCGGATACTGGTCCCGAGCTGCTCGGTCAGCTCCGCGATGGTGCGGGTGTGGTCGTCGAGGATCCTGTCGACGACCTGGGGCGAGGCCATGACCATCAGCTGGCCGGTCTCGAACTGGCGGACGGCGCGCAGGATCTCGCGGAAGATTTCCGAGCAGACGCTGTCGACCGACTTCTGCCAGCCGCGGCCGCTGCAGTGCGGACAGGGCTCGCACAGCCGATGCTCGAGGCTTTCGGTGGTGCGCTTGCGGGTCATCTCGACCAGTCCCAGCGCGGAGATGTCGGAAATCGAGGAGCGGGCCGGATCGCGGGCCAGCGCCTGCTGCAGCATGCGCAGCACCTGGCGCTTGTGCTCCTCGTCGGTCATGTCGATGAAGTCGATGATCACGATCCCGCCGAGATTGCGCAATCGCAACTGGCGCGCCAGCGCCTGGGCGGCTTCCATGTTGGTCTTGAACACGGTCTCGTCGAAGTTGCGCACGCCGACGTAGCCGCCGGTGTTGACGTCGACGGTGGTCATCGCCTCGGTCTGGTCGATGGTCAGGTGACCGCCGGACTTCAGCGGCACCTCGCGCTTCAGCGCACGCGCGATCTCGTCCTCGACGCCGAACAGGTCGAACACCGGGCCGGTGCCGGCATGCGCTTCGATCCGATCGGTCCACTCGGCGACGAAGGTGGCCGCGAACGCCTGGGCCCGGCGCAGCGTGGCCGGGTCGTCGATCCGGACGCGATCGATCCCGGCGTGCATCAGGTCGCGAATCGCGCGCAGCGGCAGGGAGAGGTCCTCGTAGATGCAGTCGCCGGGCTTCGGATCGTCCGACATCCGCCGATCCAGGTCGCGCCACAGCGTGCGCAGGTAGGCCAGGTCGCGCTCGAGTTCTTCGTAGTTCACGCCTTCGGCGTTGGTACGCACGATCAGACCGGACTCCTCGTCGGGGCCGAGCAACGACTCGCACAGGCCGCGCAGGCGAGTCCGCTCCTCTTCGCTCTCGATCCGCAGCGACACTCCGACCGACCGCACCCCGGGCAGAAACACCAGGAACCGCGACGGCAGGCTCAACTGGGTGGTCAACCGCGCGCCTTTCGAACCCATCGGGTCCTTGACCACCTGGACCAGCACGTTCTGGCCCTCGCGGATCAATTCGCTGATCGGCGGAAGCGTAGGTTCGGCCAGCTCGTCGTCCAGGGTGGCACTGAGCTCCGGTCGCGGCCGGGCGATCTCGCCGGCGTGCAGGAAGGCGGTCCGGCTCAGCCCGATGTTGACGAACGCCGCCTGCATGCCCGGCAACACCCGTTCGACCTTGCCGAAGTAGATGTTGCCGACGAAGCTGATGTCGTCGGCCCGCTCCAGGTGCAGCTCCTGCAGCAGTCCGTTCTCGACCAGCGCGACGCGACGCTCCGACGGGGTAACGTTGATCAGCAGTTCGTTGCTCACGGGGGGACGGGCTCGCGCTGGTTGGACGAAGGACCGGGCCGCACGAACCGCGCGCTCCCGGCCAGAAAGCATAGCATCCGCGGGCGGTTGCGCCCGGTTGCGTCAGGCTGGATCGAAGCCGGCTCCGCGCAGCAGTTCCGCGGTCTCGAACAGCGGCAAGCCGACCACGCCGGAATAGCTGCCGCGGATGGCCCGGATCCAGGCCGCCGGTGCGCCCTGGATGCCGTAGGCGCCGGCCTTGTCGAGCGGATCGCCGGAGGCCGCGTAGCGCGCGATCCAGGCCGCGTCCGGCGTCGCGAACGCCACCTCGGTGATCGACTCCCGGACCGCCATCGCGCCGTCCTGGCCGCGCAGCGCCACCGCCGAGTGGACGTGGTGACGCCGACCCGACAGCCGGTTCAGCATGTCGATCGCCTGCTCGGCGTCGACCGGCTTGCCGAGAATGCCGCCGTCGAGGACCACCGAGGTGTCGGCGCCCAGCGTCCAGCCCGGGTGCCCGCCGGCCGCCGCTTTCTCGCGCGCCATCCGCTGCACGTAGCCCGAAGGCGTCTCGCCGACGCGAACCGACTCGTCGATGTCGGCCGGCCGGACGTCGAAGGCCTCGACCAGCACGGCCAGCAACTCGCGCCGGCGCGGCGAGCCGGAGGCCAGGACCAGCGGACGATCGGTCGGGTTCATCGGGACGTTCTCACTTGTGATACGGATGGCCGGTGGTCACGGTCCAGGCCCGATAGAGCTGCTCGGCCAGCAGCACCCGGACCAGCATGTGCGGCAGCGTCAGCGGCCCCAGCGACCAGCGCTGTTCTGCGGCGGCCAGCACCGACTCGTCCAGCCCGCTGGCTCCGCCGACCAGCAGCGCGACCGGCCGGCCGTCCATCTGCCAGTCGGTCAGCCGCTCGGCCAGGTCCTCGGTGCGCCAGGGACGGCCGCGACCGTCCAGCGCGATGATGCGCGCGCCGTCGGGAATCCTCGCGAGCAGCTTCTCGGCTTCGTCGCGGCGCACCTGGGGCGGCGACGAGCCGCGGCCGGCGTCGAGTTCGACCAGGTCCAGGTCCAGGTGGGGCGGAAGGCGTTTGCGGTATTCGCCGAAGCCCTCGGCGATCCAGCCGGGCATCCGACGCCCGATCGCGATCAGGGCCAGCCGCATGCCGGCCGGTCTACAGCGACTGGGCGGGCGGCGCGGCCGGGCGCTCGCGGGTCGAGGCGTCCCAGAGCTTTTCGAGGTTGTAGAACGCCCGGGTCTGCGGAAGCATCAGGTGGACGACCACATCGGCCAGATCGACCAGCACCCACTCGCCGCCATCCTCGCCTTCCACGCCGAGCGGCGGCGGCAGGCCCAGCGACTTCAGCTTCATGGTCAGGCGGTCGGCCATGGCCTTGACCTGGCGACTGGAGGTGCCGCTGGCCAGGATCATGTAGTCGGCGAAGGTGTTGCGTTCGCGCAGGTCGAAGACCTGGAGGTCCTGCGCCTTGGCGTCTTCCAGCACGGCGACGGCGAGATCGCGCAGGCGCTGGACGGATTCGGCAGTGTCGGAGGGGTTCAAGAGGTCGGACCGTCTCGCTTCGTCGATGGGTACGACCATTGTACGCCGGTCGACCGGTCCGTGCGACTGCCGCCGCGAACCGATATCCGCGGCGCCGGAAGGCCGGCGCCGCGGGCAACCGTCGCCCGGACCGGTCAGTTCGGACAGCTGCCGACGTTCGACAGCCGGGTCAGTTCCCGGTCGGTGGTGTAGTTGGTGTTGATCGGTGGGCCGATCTCGAAGTCCAGCATTTCACGCGCGCTCTCCAGCCCGTCGAACTCGCGCTGGACGGTGCCGACCGGTGCGCTGGTTACCGGCACCTCGTCGCAGTAGATGCACCAGCCACGGAAGTCCAGCACCTCCAGCACGGTGATGTCGCCGCCCGGCTCGCTGACGCCGAGAACGCCGCTGGCCAGCACCCAGCGCGGTTCACCGACGGCGTCGAAGTAGTAGCGGACCCAGGCCTCGGCCACGGCCGTGTAGAGCAGCGTCACGCCGCCCTCGCGCACCCCCTCCGGAAACCAGTGACCCAGCAGCTGGCGGGACTCACCGTCGATCACCGGACAGTTCTCGCCGTGGTCGGGCGAATAGATCTCCGACCCGTGGTAGCCGTTCAGTCGCCAGCTGAAGACCAGTTCGGTCTCGCTGAGCGCGGTGACCTGGATCTCGCCGACCACGTCGACGGTCTGCCGCACGCCGTTGCTCGTCACCCGGAACAGCGGCTGGCGGAAATACGAGCTGTCCGGCTGCGGCGGCGCCGAATTGGAGATGTAGAACGCCGCACGGCCGTTCTCGTCGTAGGTGTACCAGGTCACGAAGGCGTTGCTGCCGGCGACCTGGTACTCGATGCCCTGGTTGATCAGCCGGTCGCGCGGGCTCCACAGGCCGCGCTGGGGCGGGGTGCCCTGCGCTTCCGAAACCTCGGCGGTGACGGTGACCGAGGCCTCGCTCTGCGCGTCGTTGTCCATGGCGATGAAATACCGACCGGGTTCGATCGTTGCGCCGGAGGTCGGCACGACGCTGGCGGTCCATACGCCAGCGGACTCCGTGCCCGTAGCCACCGACGGCGGCGGCGTGAGCCCCGGTCCGGGCGGGGGCGGGTTGGTCGGCGGCTCGGCGGTCAGCGATTCGAACGACAGATACTGGATGGCCAGCGAATCGATCGGCCCTTCGACGGTCACGTCCAGTCGCGTCGCCGTCGACGGCACATCGATAAAGGTCCGGTTGTTGGAAGCCTGCAACGGGATCACCATCGGATAGGCCTCGCCCTCGAACAGCGCCGTGTCCTGCGGCTGGTTGACTCCTGTCCGGTCGACCGTCACCGGAATCACGCCGACGTTGGCCGTGAAGTCCGGCGAAGACGCGATGCCGACGGCGCCGATCCAGCGCTCGGTCCGGCGCATCGCCGGCTGGTCCCAGTAGATCGGCAGGGTCAGCTCACCGCCCGGGTGCACGGCCGGGCCGGACACGACCAGGCTGGGGTCGGGGTCTTCGGTCAGCACGGCGAACTCGAACGGGATGCTATCGGTCGTGCTCGCGCCGGCCGCCAGCCAGTTCTGGACCACGATCCAGTACTGCCCCGCCGGCGGGGTCTCGATCTGGCACTTCTCGAGATCGCCGGGCGTCGTGGACTCGCAGATCACCTCGTTTTCGTCGGGAATCCCGTCGCCGTTGAAATCCCGGCCGACGAACAGGTCGACGTCCTGCGACGGCGAGATGAAGGTCTCGACGTGCAGCAACAGCGCGTCGGCGGGCACGTCGACGAGTTCGATCGCGACATCGCCGGGATCGTCGAAGGGGGCATTGTTCGACGGGTCCTGCGGCAGCTCGACGAGCCGGGACGTCGGCAGCGTCAGCGCGCTGGTCCGATACACCGCCTCGGAGACCGCACCGAGCTGGTCGATGACCAGTTCACCGCGGCCACGGTTGGTCTCGGTGGTGTAGTCCTGCTGGCTCGGCAGCGAGCCGGCGGTGACGAAGGCCCCGACCGGCAGCCGCTGCTCGCTCCACAGATCGCCCGCGGCCGTCAGCACGACCGCGCCGCTGGCCCAGCTGCCGATTTCCGCCTCGCCCGGCGACACGGTGATGGTGAGTTCCTGCTGCTCGCCCTCGCCGAGCTCGAAGCTGGCCGGGCTGACTTCGATGTCGAGCTCGCCTTCGGTGCTCACGGTCCAGAAACCGACACCCAGGGCTTCGACGCGTCGAGTGAACACGCAGTCGCCGGCGCAGCCGTCACTGGCGATGCCCGGCAGGTTCAGCTGGCCCGGGTTGCCGCCGAACGCGGGGTTGGCGTCCTCGAATTCCTGTCGCGAAACCGGCAGGAACAGACCGATATTCGAGGCCCGATCGACCTGCACGGCGCCGGCGCCGCGATCGATGGTCCTGGCCGGCGAGCCGTCGGCCTGGGAGGTCAGCCCGGCATCCGCGGTGGTCGCAAGGGCCGAGAAGACTTCGTCCGGGCCCCAGTCCGGGTGCGAGCTGCGCAGCAGCAAGGCGGCCCCGGCCACGTGCGGCGAGGCCATCGAAGTGCCGGTCAGGAACGCGATCGAGTTGGCCCCGTCGGCCCCGGCGGCGATGATGTCGGTGCCGGGCGCGGTGACGTCGGGTTTCATCACGTCGGGCGCACCGACCGCCGGACCACGCGAGCTGCTGGTGTTCAGGCGGCCGGCGAACTCGCCGCTCTCGACGCGGCTGGTGCCGGTCAGGCGGCCCTGGTGGCCGCTGCCGGAGTCCAGCCAGCTGCGGATCCGGTCGCCGTCGGAATCGCCGAGGTGCATGGCCGGCAGGCAGTGGCGGTCGGCGTTGGTGCTTTCGCCCTGTTCGTCGGTGTTGGCCAGGATCATGCCGCCGGCGCCGGCGTCCAGCACGTTGCGGCCTTTCTCGATCCGGCCGTAGGTGCCGCGGTCGCAGACCACGATCTCGCCGTTGAACGTGCCCGGCGGGAACGGATTGGTCGCACCGGTGTTGTCGCCGCAGGCCGCACCCAGTTCGGCCGGGCCGGTTCCGCACAGCGCGTTGCCGAAATCGCCGGCGTAGACGATCGGACGGATGTCGGTGCCGCCGGAAATGCCCTGGCCGGTCAGCACGCCGAGGGCGAAGGTCCCGCCCGACGCGCCGAACAACTGGTTGGCCAGCACCCGCTCGTGGGTGGAATTGGCCACGGCGAAGTTCCACGGCGCATTGGCCGGCTGGCCGACCGTCGCTTCGTCCGGGCCCGAGTTGCCGGCCGAGGTGACGAAAGCGACGCCCGCCGAGCGCATGTTCAGGAAGATCTCCTGGATGCCACCCCAGGGACTGGACGGCGAACCACCGATCGAGTAATTGACGACGTCGACTTCATCGGCGATGGCCTGTTCCAGCGCTGCGAAAGTATCGCTGCCGAAACATACGAAGGTGCCTTCGTCGGGGTCGTCGACACAAGCCTTGTAGGAAATGATGTTCGCCGCCGGCGCCACGCCGGAGGTCGAGAAGAAGATCGGGATGTCCACCCCGCCGCTGCCGAAATTCAGCGTGAACGACCACGGGAGACCGGCCGCCGTGCTGGCCACGTGCGAGCCGTGCACGTCCGGGTCCTTGCCGTCGGTCCCTTCGTCGGTGAAGTCGTAGACGCCGATCAGCTTGTCGTTGCAGGGCACGTTCGGCTGGCTGCACAGGCCGTAGAACTGGCCGCGCGAGTTGGTGACCGACGGTGCGCCCGGGGCGCTCGGGTCGAAGAAAATCGACTCCCAGTTGATGCCGGTATCGATCACGCCGATGACCGTGCCCTCGCCGCGGTTCGGGTCGACGATGTCGCCCTGCCCGTTCCAGTAGCGCTGCGCGCCGATCCATTCCGGACCGTTGTCGGTCTCGACTCGATAGATGCCCTCGGGCTCTACCGAGCGCACGCCCGGCAGCTCGGCCAGCGCGTTGGCCTCGGCCAGCGTCAGCTCGACGGCGAATCCGTTCAGGGCGTGGCGATAGACGTGCTTCGGCTTGACCGACCGGCCGATCCGGGCCTCGGCCCGCGTCAGCACGTCGCCGCGCTCGCGGTCCAGGTGGGTGACATAGTCGACCACGGCCGGCACGTCGACGTCCAGCTTCGCCGCGCCGGTGACTTCGGGCGCGGTCGCCGCAAAGCGCTTGGCCGTCTTTCGGCCCTGCTCGTCGAAGGTGTCGATCGTGCCGCCGCGGAAGGCCGGCGTCGACGCCGAGTCCAGCCGCACGATGAAGGTGCCGGCTTCCAGCCCCTTGGCCACGGCCGGCCGAAGGTCGCTCTTCGCGCCGGCGACCGTCCCCCAGACGGCCAGCGCGAGAACCAGCATGGAAACAATGATTCGTCGAATGTCGATTGCGTTCATGGACAGGTCTGCTCCAGTTCTTGATTGCCAACAATGCCCCGCCCCCGGGGCCCGTGAAACGCGCGCTCGTCCTCGCCCGGCCTCAGGCAGCCGGTTCGACCGGAACGCGCATCGTGACCAGCTCCTCTGCGCTGGTCGGATGAATGCCAATGGTGCGGTCAAAATCCGCCTTGGTCAATCCGGCCCGCACCGCCACCGCGAAGCCCTGCACCATTTCGCCGGCGTCGGGGCCGACCACGTGCAGGCCGACCACCCGGTCGCTTGCGTCTTCGACCAGGATCTTCATCAGCGCCTTCTCCTGGCGTCCGGCCAGGGTGTAGCGCATCGGCGTGAACTCCGAGCGGTAGACCCGCAGCGGATCGAAGCGTTCACGCGCCTCGTGTTCGGCGAAGCCGACGCTGGCCGCCGGCGGCTGGCTGAACACCGCCGACGGCACGTTCTCGTGGTCGGCCTGGCGAGGCATCTCGCCGAACTCGGTGTCGGCGAAGGCATGGCCCTCGGCCAGCGCCACCGGCGTCAACTGGACGCGGTCGGTGACGTCGCCGACCGCGAAGATGTTCTCGACCGAGGTCCGGCTGTCTCCGTCGACCTCGATGCGCCCGTTCCACCCCAGCTCCACACCGGCGGCCTCGAGGCCCAGCTCGCCGACGTACGGCGAGCGTCCGGTGGCGAAGAACACCTGGTCATAGCGGGCGATCGAGTCGTCGGTAAAGGTCACCTCGATCCGCCCGTCATCGGCCCGCTCCATCCGCGCCGGGCAGACTTCGGTGCGGATGTCCACGCCGCGCTGACGCATGCCGGCGTCGACCACTCGGCGGATGTCGTCGTCGAAACCGCGCAGGATGCGGTCACCGCGATAGGCCACCGTCACGTTCGTGCCCAGGCCGTTGAAGATGCCCGCGAACTCGACCGCGATGTAGCCGCCGCCGACGATCAGCAGCTCGCCCGGCTGCTCCGGCAGGTCGAACGCGTCATCCGACACGATGCCGAGCTCGGCGCCCGGGATGTCGAGCTTGGTCGGCCGACCGCCGACCGCGACCAGGATCTTCTCGGCCGTGAAGCGGCGCTCCCCGACCTCGACGGTGTGTGCATCGACCAGCCGACCGCGGCCCTCGTGCACCGTCACCCCGGCACCCTCGAGCATCCGTCCGTAGACGCCCTCGAGCCGGGTGATCTCCTTTTCCTTGGCCTCGACCAGCGCCTGCCAGTCGAAGCAAGGCTGCCCGACCGTCCAGCCGTAGCCGGCGGCGTCTTCGAACGCCTCGGAGAACTGGCTGGCGAACACCATCAGTTTCTTCGGCACGCAGCCGCGGATCACGCAGGTGCCGCCGAGGCGGGATTCCTCGCAAAGGCCGACGCGCGCACCGTGCCCGGCCGAAATGCGCGCGGCACGCACACCGCCGGAGCCGCCGCCAATCACGAACAGATCGTAGTCGTAGGGATGCATCGATGAATTCCGAATGTCTGGGGAAGGTAGAATCGAGGGGCTGAACCCGGTACCGGAAACCTGACCGCCTGAGCGGCCGATTTCTTGCCGCGCCGAATGATACCGCACCGCCCGCGAATTCCCGACCCGGAGGCTTCTCGATGTCCGCTGACCCGCTGCCCACTTCGCTGCTCGACGCGTTCCGGGCGACGATCTACCGGGTGCGGATCGACGGCGGCATCGAATTCGATCTCCGGATCGACGCGGCGATCGAATGGCCCGACCGGGCCGTCGCCCGGCCGCTGGCCCGCTGGATGATCCTGACCGCCGACAACCCTGCCGCCGAGCGCCGCGACGAACTCGCCAACCGGGCGGCCCGGGCCGAGCTCGACGCGGCGCTGGCCGAGGCCCGACTGCCGGTGCGCGGCATCACCCGTCACATCGATCCCGAGAACCGCTGGCCCGAAGAACGCGGCCGGCTGATCGAGCTGCTGCGCTTCGACGACGGACTGGCGCTGGCCCGCCGCTTCGGCCAGGCCGCCGTGGTCTGCGGCGAAAGCGACGGCCCGGCCCGGCTGGTCGCGGTCCGCCGCGACGACGAGGCCGCCGGATGACCGAACTGCTGACGACCGACGCGCTGGTCTTCGAACGCGCCGGTGAGCCGGTGTTCGAGCCGGTGTCGCTGGCCGTTTCGGCCGGCGACGTGCTGGCCCTGACCGGGCGCAACGGCGCCGGCAAGACCACGCTGCTGCGCGCGCTGGCCGGCATCATCCGGCCGGCCGCGGGCACCCGCAGCGCGAGCGTGGACTGCGCGTTCCTCGGCCACCTGCCGGCGGTCAAGCACGACCTGACCTGCCGCGAGAACCTGGCCTTCGAGCGCGGCCTGGGCCCGGCCGGCCGCACCGAGGCCGAAGCGCTTGCGCAGGTCGGCCTGGCCGGCCTCGGCCGCCGACCGGCGCGCGCCCTGTCGGCCGGTCAGCGGCGTCGGCTGGGCCTTGCGCGGCTGCTGGTCCGCACCACGCCGCTGTGGCTGCTCGACGAGCCCTATGCCAGCCTCGACGACGACGGCTGCGCGATCGTCGATGCATTGATCACCGACCAGGTCGCGGCCGGCGGCGCGGTGGTACTGGCCACGCACCAGCGCTTCCCCGGCCATCCCGCGCTGCGCCGGCTGGCCGTGCGCGCGGCCGAGGCCGCCGCGTGAACGGCTGGACCGAGGCCCGGGCGCTGCTGGCGCGCGATCTGCAGCTGGCCTTCCGCCGGCTGGGCCAGACGCTGCTGCCGCTGTTCTTCCTGTTCGCCGTGGTGGTGCTGATCCCGCTCGGCGTCGGGCCCGGGCCCGACCTGCTGGCGCGGCTGTCCGGCGGGATGCTGTGGGTCGCCGCGCTGCTGGCCAGCCTGCTGGCGCTGGAGCACCTGTTCCGGCCCGACCTCGACGACGGCACGCTGGAGCAGTGGTTCGTCGGCAGCCGCGAGGGCTACCTGGCCGTCTACGTCCGGCTGCTGGCGTACTGGCTGGTGACCGGCCTGCCGATCGTGGTCTTCTCACCGCTGGCCGCGATGATGCTGAACCTGCCGACCCAGGCGCTGGGCACGCTGGTCCTGAGCCTCCTGGTCGGCACCCCGGCGCTGACCCTGGTCGGCGGCCTGGCTGCGGCGCTGACGCTGACCACGCGCGGGGCCGGCGCGCTGCTGGCCATCCTGGTGTTTCCGCTGGTCGTGCCGCTGATGATCTTCGCTGCCGGCGCGGTCGGCCTGGCCGCCGACGGGTTCAGCCCGGTTGCTCACCTGGGTTTGCTGGCAGCCTTTACAATACTGTGCCTGACATTGGCTCCGATCGGCATCCGGGCCGCGCTGAAGACGAACCTCGAATGATCTGGTCCACCCTCAAGCTCTGGTTCCACAAGCTGGGCTCGCCGCCCATCTTCAGCGTGTTCGCCCGCCGCGTCGCGCCGTGGCTGTGGGCCGCGTTCTTCGGCTGCACGCTGTACGGCGTGTACCTCGCGCTGTATGTCGTTCCGCCCGACTACCAGCAGAGCGATTCGGCCCGCATCCTGTACATCCACGTGCCGGCGGCCTGGCAGGCCATGCTGGCCTACGTGATCATGGCCGTGCTGGCCGCGATCGCGCTGATCTGGCGCATCCGGACCGCCGAGATCATGGCCATGGCCGCCGCCCCGGTCGGCGCGGCGCTGACGCTGATCTGCCTGGTCACCGGCTCGCTGTGGGGCAAGCCGATGTGGGGCACCTGGTGGGAGTGGGACGCCCGGCTGACCTCGATGCTGGTGCTGCTGTTCATCTACATCGGCATCATGGCGCTGTACGCGGCCTACGACGATCCGCGCAAGGGTGCGCGGGTGGCGTCGGTGCTGGTCATCGCCGGACTGGTCAACCTGCCGATCATCCATTTCTCCGTCGAGTGGTGGACCACGCTGCACCAGGGCTCGACCATCAACGTGTTCGGCGAGTCGAAGATGGACCCGTCGATGATCCCGCCACTGATCTGGACCACGCTGGGCACCAAGTTCCTGTTCGGCGCCGCGCTGCTGGACCGCGCGCGCAACCTGCTGCTGGCGCAGGACCAGCACAAGGCCTGGGTCAAGCGCGAGCTGGCCCCGACGACCACCGATCGGAAGCAGCCGGCATGAACCCGGCGCGGCCGAGCGCGGCAACAATCGATCGCGACATGGATTTCCGATGATCCCCGAGCTGAACTATGCGTCGTTCGTCTGGTCCAGTTATGGAGTGTTCGCGGCCGTGTGCGCGTGGCAGTTCCTCGCGCCCTGGATCCGCCGCCGGCGCCTGACGCGCCAGATCCGGGAACAGCTGGAAGAAGAACGCGCAGCAGCGGCCGTCGGCCGTGCCGCGCCCCGGTCGTAAGGAGGTTCGACCATGACCCGTACCCGCAAGCGTCGCATGATGATCGTGCTGCTGATCCTGACCGGCATGTCGGTGGCCACCGCCGTGGCCATCACCGCGATGCAGAGCAACGTGATGTTCTTCGTCAGCCCGACCAACGTGGCCGAACAGGACCTGGCCCCCGACCGCAAGTTCCGGCTCGGCGGCCTGGTGGCCGACGGCACGGTGGTCCAGTCCGGCAACAGCCTCGACGTCCAGTTCGACGTCACCGACGGCAACAACAACGTCACCGTGCTCTACTCCGGCATCCTGCCCGACCTGTTCCGCGAGGGCCAGGGCGTGATCGCCCACGGCTACCTGAGAAACGGCCGGTTCGAGGCCTACGAGGTGCTGGCGCGCCATGACGAAACCTACATGCCGCCGGAGGTCCAGCGCGCGCTCGAGGAAGCCGGCCACCCGGCGGCCAAAGGAGCCGACGCATGACCGATCTTCCGAACGGACTGCTGGGCGAACTGGGCCAGGTGGCGATGATCACCTCGCTGGCCATCGCCTTCCTGCTCGCCACGCTGCCGCTGATCGGCGCCTGGCGCAACGACTCGAAGCTGATGGCGCTGGCGCCGTCGCTGACCATCGGGCTGTTCGTGTTCGTCACGCTGGCCTTCGGCATCCTGGTCACGGCCTTCGTCGTCAACGACTTCACGATCGCCTACGTGGCGACCAACTCCAACCTGCTGCTGCCGGTGTACTACCGCGTGACCGCGGTCTGGGGCGGCCACGAGGGATCGCTGCTGCTGTGGGTGATGATGCTGGCCGGCTGGATGATCGCCGTGGTGATCTTCTCGCGCTCGCTGAGCAAGCCGTTCCTGGCCCGCGTGCTGGCCGTGATGAGCTGGATCGTGATCGGCTTCCTGCTGTTCACCATCCTGACCTCCAACCCGTTTCAGCGCCTGCTTCCCGGCCCACCCGACGGCGCCGACCTGAACCCGCTGCTGCAGGACCCGGGCATGATCTTCCACCCGCCGCTGCTCTACATGGGCTATGTCGGCTTCGCGGTGGCTTTCGCGTTCGCCATCGCCGGCCTGCTCGGCGGCCGGGTCGAGCGTGATTGGGTTCGTTGGATGCGACCGTGGACGCTGTCGGCCTGGGCGTTCCTGACCGGCGGCATCGCGCTGGGCTCCTGGTGGGCCTATTACGAGCTCGGCTGGGGCGGCTGGTGGTTCTGGGACCCGGTCGAAAACGCCTCGTTCATGCCGTGGCTGGTCGGCACCGCGCTGATCCACTCGCAGGCCGTCACCGAGAAGCGCAACGCGTTTCCGGCCTGGACGGTGCTGCTGGCCATTGCCGCGTTCTCGCTGTCACTGCTCGGCACCTTCCTGGTCCGCTCGGGCGTGCTGACCTCGGTCCATGCCTTCGCCAACGATCCCGAACGCGGCCTGTTCATCCTGGCCTTCCTCGGCATCGTCACCGGCGGCGCGCTGCTGCTGTTCCTGCTGCGCGCGCCGAAGCTGGCCCATGGCGAGGGTTTCGACTGGTTCTCGCGCGAATCCCTGCTGCTGTCGAACAACCTGCTGCTGGTCGTTTCCGCGGCCATGGTGCTGATCGGAACGCTGTACCCGATCCTGGTCGACTTCATGGGCTGGGGCCAGGTCTCGGTCGGCCCGCCCTACTTCGGAGCCATGTTCATCCTGCTGATGACGCCGCTGGTGATGCTGCTTCCGTTCGGCCCGATGAGCCGCTGGAAGCAGGACAGCTGGGCCCGGACCGCGAAACCGCTGCTCATCCCGGCCGTCGTCGCGGTCGTCGCCGGCGCGGTCATCGCGTGGCTGCTCGATGCCTTCACGCTGCGCGCCGTCACCGGCTGGATCGGCGGCCTGTGGCTGATCTTCGGCGCGCTGGCCTTCGTCGGCCGCACCCTGAAATCCTCTTCCGGCTTCCTGCGCGGCCACTGGGGCATGACCGCCGCCCACCTCGGCGTCGGCGTGTTCGTCATCGGCGTGGCGATGGTCGAGTCGGCCACCTCCGAGCGCGATTTCGCGTTCACCCCGGGCCAGACCATCGCGACGGCTGGACTCGAGTTCCGGCTCGACGAGGTCGTCACGGTCAAGGGTCCGAACTGGGCGGCCGAGGAAGCCCGCTTCACGGTGCTGAAGAACGGCGAGCCGGTCACCACGATGGCCCCGCAGAAGCGCCGCTACTACCGCTCCGGCCAGGTCATGACCCAGGTCGCGCTGAAGCCCGGCCTGTTCCGCGACCTGTACATCGCCATGGGCCAGCCGCTGGACGGTGAGGCCTGGTCGATCCGCGTGCATGTCAAACCGTTCATCCGCTGGATCTGGGGCGGCGCGGTACTGATGCTGCTCGGCGGCCTGCTGGCCGCGACCGATCCGCGCTACCGCAGGCTGGCGGCGCATGCCGCGAACAAGGCCGAACGCGACAAGGTCCAGGGCGAGGCCGCGCCGGCGTGACGCGACTGGTCGCCATTCCGCTGATGCTGTTCGGCGTCCTGCTGCTGCTGCTGTTCGCCGGCCTGAAGACGGCCGATCAGCGTCAGACCATCCGCAGTCCGCTGATCGGCAAGCCGGTCCCGGCCTTCGAACTGCCGTCGCTGGCCGATCCCGGGCGCATGATCACCAACGCCGACCTGGCCGACGAGCCCTACCTGCTGAACGTCTGGGGCAGCTGGTGCCCGGCCTGCCGGGTCGAGCATCCCTACATCGTCCGACTCGGCGAGGAAGCGCCGGTGCCGCTGGTCGGACTGAACTGGAAGGACGAGCGCGCCGACGCGATCCGCTGGCTCGACCAGTTCGGCGATGGCTGGGACATGCAGATCGTCGACTTCAACGGCGTGCTGGCCATCGACCTGGGCGTCTACGGCGCACCGGAGACCTTCCTCGTCGATCACAACGGCGTCATCCGCCACAAGCACATCGGACCGATCGACCAGGTCGTGTTCGACGACCTGATGCAACGCGCCGGTGGCCTGGCCGCGATTGCCGACCAGGCCGGCCCGCGCACCGCGCAGACGCCTTCGGGAAGCACGCCATGACCGTCCGCCTCGCCACCGTCGCATTCCTGCTGATGCTCGTCGCCGCCGTTTCGGCGCAGAGTATGCCGGAGGGCCAGAACACCAACCCGATCCAGCCGCTGGACTTCTCCAGCGAGACCGAGCGCGAGCGCTACCACTCGCTGATCGGCGAACTGCGCTGCACGGTCTGCCAGAACCAGGCGCTGTCGAGTTCCGACGTGCCGCTGGCCGCCGACCTGCGCAACACCGTCTACCGCCTGCTCCGCGACGGCCGCACCGACTTCGAGATCCGACAGTTCATGCGCGACCGCTACGGCGATTTCGTGCTGTATGACCCGCCCCTGGCCGGCCACACCCTGCTGCTGTGGGCCGGGCCGCCGCTGCTGCTGGTCGTCGGCGCGGTGCTGTCGATCCTGATCGTCCGCAGCCAGCGCCGGCGCATGGCCGAGCGCGCTGCGGCCGCTGAACCGCCCGATTCATGAGCAGGGCGTGCGCCCGCCGCACGCCCTGCCCCAGCCCCCCCCCGGAGACTCCTGACCCGTGTTCCTGTTCCTGAGTGCGCTCGCCTGTCTATTCGCCCTGGCCTTCGCGCTGGTTCCGCTGTTCCGCTCCAGCCCGGAGGCGCGCGCCGTACAGCGCCGCATCGACGCGCTCGACGCGCTGAAGGCCGACCTGCCCGACGACGAGTGGCAGCGCCGGCGCGAGGCGCTGGAGACCGAGCGCGCGCAGCGCGGCGGGCCGTCCCGCCATGGCGTCACGGCCGTACTGATCGTCGTGCTGCTGCCGGTGCTGGTCGTACTGTTCTACCGGATCGCCGGCACGCCCGAGGCCATGGGGCCGACCGATCCGCAGTCGGCCGAAATCCGTGAGGTGCTGGGCGACCTGGCCGCGACGGTCAACGACGATCCCGAGAACGTCGAAGCCTGGACGCAGATGGGCATGATCTGGAAGAGTCTGCAGCAGTGGCCGGCCGCCGAGGGCGCCTGGCGCCGCGTGCTGTTCCTCGACGAGGACAGCGCCATGGCCCGCGTCGAACTGGCCGAGACCCTCCTGTTCGCCTCCGGCCGTCCGGAAATGCCGGCCGAATCCATGCTGCTGCTCACCGAGGCCGTACTGCTCGACCCGGACAACCAGAAGGCCCTGTGGCTGTCCGGCATGGGTGCGTTCCAGCAGGGCCGCTTCGCCGACGCCGTCGCCGACTGGCAGCGCCTCGACACCCTGCTCCCGCCCGGCAACGTCAAGGACCAGGTCAACCAGCAGATCGAGCGGGCCCGGTTCGCGATGAGCAACGAAGCCCATACCGGCGTCACCCTGCCGACCGATCCGGCCCCGCCAGCACCCACCACGCCGCCGGCCGAGTCCGGCGACGGCGTCGCGTTGACCGTCTCCGTCGACCTCGCACCGGAAATGTCCGGTGCGCTCACCGGCGACGAGACCGTGTTCGTCTTCGCCCGCGCCAGCAACGGCCCGCCGCTGCCGCTGGCCGTCCAGCGTTTCGCCGCGCGCGCCCTGCCCCGCACCGTCACCCTGACCGACGCCGACGCAATGGCGCCGAACATGGCCCTGTCGACCTTCGACACCTGGGACGTCGTCGCTCGCATCAGCGCCAGCGGCAACGCCACCGCCTCGCCGGGCGACCTGCAGGGCGTGCGGGAATCGGTGACCGCCGAGGACGGGGACGTGGCCGTGCGGATCAACGAGCGGGTGGAATAGCCTGGCGGACCGGCCAAAGAAGCCCGACCATCCCCGCCATCGCCAGCAGCGCCACGAACACCTGATCCGCCCAGCGATTCGGGCGGCGTTCGAACCTGAATCCCTCGCCGAGGCGCGCATCTAGCGCTTCGAGATCGTCGCCGGTCGACAGACCGGCCCATCCGCCGCGCGGCGGCAGCAGCCAGAGCGTCTGATCCGCTCCCAGCGCATCGATCGGGATCTCGGCCTGCTGGATCGGCCCGCGGCGCGCACTCTCCTTCGTCACCCGCTGCATCAAGACACCGACCGCGTCGAGCTCCCGCATCTCCGCTCCACCGAGATTCGAAACCACGACCGCGCGCTCCCAGGGCAGCAGGAAATCAACCGCCGTGAATGGCAGCGGCAACGCCACGAAAACGCAGGAAACGAAACAGGTGAATTTCGGGACTCCTGAGCGCATGACGAACCCTTGGTTGGATTGGCTACCCGCTGCCGAACCGGGGACAGCGGAGAAGAAATTCAGCCAACGAGTCCATCCATCGGACCCCCGAATGCTGCAGTCAGCGGTCCTGAACCGTTGCATTTCCGTCGTACCGGTAAGCCAGCGCGAATCGTTTGGATAACGCCTCACGCCGTCGTCGGGAGATCTCTGAGAATTGCGTAGGTGTTCCTATTCCTTACGTCCGCGAGGTTCGGTGCTTTTGGATGAAGGCACACGCCCTGCGCCCGGCCCGAGACCGAATCCCGCTCACGAGAACCACCCGAGTAGCCAGCCATCGAGACCGAGACTGGCCACTCCGACGCCGACAACGAGACCTGCAGGCAGCGCGACACGCCGAACAAACGGCTTCTGCTTTTTCTTCGCGTTGCGTGCCGGCCGGATTCCACTCGGAAAGAGCAGGTCTCCAAGTCGCTCATGAGCCCGCACGATCAGAAACAGCACGGCGGCCAGCACCAGGAGATTGACCACCGCGACCCACGCCCCGGCAACCATCAACTGCACCAGCCCGTTGACCGCAACGCCGAGCAGCAAACCGATCACGAAACGGACAGCGGCGCTGGCCCAGTGGCCGACCTGCGTCACGAGTGAAGCCGTCCGTTGGTGATCCGAACCGGCTTCAGGCTCGCCGGACTTGCGATTCGGCTCCATCCGCATCCAGATGACAATGGCCAGCACGAGCAAAACGAACGTTGCAGCGATGACGAGATCGAGGGTGCTGAACAGCCGTCCGGGCATGGATCGAGGTCTCTTTTAGGCCATCACTGTGGCGCACATGGGCGCTTCGAATGGGGCTGGGGATCGAAGCGTACTTGAGTGATAGACGGGGCGGCCCGGATTTAACGATTAGCTAAGCGGCGCGCTTTAGCGCGTCCTGCTTGAGCGCTTTGTTAGCCTTTTTAGCTTTGGAATATTCACCTGATCCAAAAAGCAGAACAATCATGGCAAGCGTGAGGATGTCGAAGGAAGCCCGAAGAGGGTCACCAACATTGAAGCTCATATAAAAGCTCGGCGAAAGTAGGAAATTAAAGCCAAACGCGAACGGCTCGCCAATGTAGAAAGAGAATCTCGCGAGCGCAGTGTAGTTCCACGTGAAGACTGCCGATGTCAATGAAACGACCTGAAGCCCTAGAGACAAGAAAGTGAGGTAGTACCCAGAAAGCACGTTCTTCCTCAAACGCATCCCCGCCATGAAGGAAAGCCCGCCCAAAATTATCGTGATAGCGCCCGCAAGAATTGATCCAGGACCAAACCCGCTAGCGAATAGCGAGAGCAGTACAACACCGGCAAAGATCAAACTACTGACTAATTGATACCAAGCAATAAAGCTTCTTAAGCCTGCCTCGCTCGCTGCGCGTTCTTCCCGGCGTTGCTTTTCCTCCTCCTCCAAGCGGCCAGAATCGCGTCTGACCTGGAGCTCTGACTCCAACTCGGCCTTTCTTTCTGGAAAACGGGCACCGTCGACCGACTCGAGGGCCTCATAGAGTTCATCAGTTGAGTAATCTTTCGGATTCATATTGAAGAGGCTAACGTCTGAATTAAGCGGCCGCGCCTAGCGCGGTCCGGCAGCCCCTGGCTGCGCACTTGAATGCCTTGTTATGCGCGATATATTTTCTCTTGTCATGTGATCCAATGTTTCCACGCGCATCGTCGATATCCAAAGACAGACTTCATCATCACAGATAAAGCGCTCATAACGATCCCGATCCCTTAAGGATTCCAAGTAATCAGGATCCGGATCGGCCATGAATGAGAGTTTGCTCACATCGGTTTTCCAATTTGTAACGCTCAACTTTCCAACCGTCGTCCGCTCAATCGTTCCCGTCCACGCCAGAGTCTGTAGCTGCTCAATATTTAGATCCTCCGCTTTATAAAAAGCTGCACTGACGATGTCTGTCCTGCTCCAGTCATCTTCATTGAGTGTGCACCGGATTGAGAGCCTTTCATTATTCAAGCTCCCCAGGACATGCAATACGCAGGGATCAGGAAACACCCACTCGCCACCAAAGACACTCACCTCCAATCCTGACGCCTTGGCAGGCTGGAAG
>CAZJSH010000014.1:0-38337 GCA_964548715.1 uncultured Halomonas sp.
CCCGGAAGGGTTCACCGTCCACCTGGCCTCGGACGAGACGCTGGAGGAGGAGTTGGTTTTCCCCGCCGGCGCCTGGTTCCAACCTCCCCCGGGCCGGTACAAGGTCTGGCTCGAAGGCGCGGAGCCGGGATCACCGGCCCTCCGGATCACCCCCACCTTCACGGTCCTGACGTATCGGGGAAATCCCTTCCGCGGACGAGGGTTCGCCACCAAGGCGGAAGTCGCGCCGGCCGGGCGGGTCGTCCTGCCCGGTTTCGTCGACAGCCACACCCACGCCTGCTTCGCCGGCTCGCGCCTCGATGAATGGGAG
Source organism: uncultured Halomonas sp. (assembly GCA_964548715.1). Lineage (GTDB taxonomy): Bacteria > Pseudomonadota > Gammaproteobacteria > Xanthomonadales > Wenzhouxiangellaceae. The sequence continues at coordinate 311 of CAZJSH010000014.1, forward strand.
CGCAAGCTCGCCGGGGTGCCCTATCTGCAGCTGCTCGAAGAAGGCGGCGGCATCATGGCCACGGTCCGCGCCACGCGGGCGGCGAGCGAAGACGAACTGACCCACGGCCTGCTCGAGCGACTGACCCGGATGCTTCGCCACGGCACGACCACTGTCGAGGTCAAATCGGGCTACGGGCTCGATACGGAGACCGAACTGAAGATGCTTCGGGCCATCCGGCGCGCCGGCGACGCCTCGCCAATGACGGTGGTGCCGACCGCCTGCATCGGCCACGCGATCGATCCGGACGTCGATCGCGATGTGTTTATCCGGCGCACCATCGCCGAGACCCTGCCCGCGGTCGCGTACGAATTTCCCGGCATCGCGCTGGATGCCTATTGCGAGAGCGGCGCCTGGTCGCTGGACGACTGCCTTGCGCTGTTCGACGCCGGCCAGGCGGCCGGGCATCCGGTCCGGGTCCACGCCGACCAGTTCAACGCGTTGGGCATGATCGAAGCGGCGATCGAACGCGGCTACGTGAGCGTCGACCACCTGGAGGCGACCGACGCCGACGGCCTGCGTCGGCTGGCTGCGTCGACCACCTTCGGCGTGCTGCTGCCGGCCTCGGGATTCCATCTCGACGGTCGTTACGGCGACGGCCGGACCTTCCTCGATGCCGGCGGCCGGCTGGTCATCGCGAGCAACTACAACCCCGGGTCCGCGCCGTGCTATTCGATGCCCTTCGTCGTCCAGCTGGCCGTGCGCAAGCTCGGTCTGAGCGTGGACGAGGCCATCGAGGCGGCGACCGCGGCCGGCGCGGCGCTGCTGGGCTTCGACGATCGCGGCCGGATCGAACCCGGCCAACGCGCCGACCTGGTCGTGCTCGATGCCGACGACCCGCGCACGCTGGCCTTCGAGTTCGGCGGCAACCCGGTCCTGCGCACGCTGGTCGGCGGACGGTGGGCGGACGCATGAGTGCCGGTCCTTCGGAGTTCGACTTGATCGATCGCATCAAGGCCCGGGTACCGGCCCGCGCCGACGTGCGGCTGGGCATCGGCGACGACGCCGCGGTGGTCCAGCCCAGCCGCGGCATGCAGCTGGTCGCGACCACCGACCAGCTGGTCGAGGGCCGGCACTTCGACGACCGGGCGACACCGGCCGACCTGGGCCACCTGTCGCTGGCGGCCAACCTCAGCGACCTGGCGGCGATGGGCGCGACGCCGCGCTGGCTGCTGCTGGCCATGACCCTGCCCGAGGCCGACCCGGACTGGCTGGACGGCTTCCTCGACGGGTTCCTCGCGCTGGCTGCAGCGCACGACTGCGGCCTGGTCGGCGGCAACCTTACGCGCGGGCCGCTGAACATCGCGATCACCGCGCTGGGTGAAGTCCCGGGCGGCCAGTTCGCGCGCCGCAGCGGAGCACGGCCGGGTGACCGGATCGTCGTGACCGGCTGGCCAGGCGACGCCGCCGCGGCGCTGGCGCTGGACGTCGACCGCGACCATCCGCTGTGCGACCGCCTGCTCCGGCCTGGTCCGCGGATCGCCGCCGGCAAAAAACTGGCCGGACTCGCACGCGGGATGATCGACATCTCCGACGGCCTGCTCGCCGACCTCGGCCATACGCTCGGCCCGCTCGGCGCCGACCTGGACCTCGAAGCGCTACCCGCCTCCGAGGATCTCCTCAAAGCGGTGCCGGACGCCGCACGGCGGGCGCAGCTGCAGCTCTGCGGCGGCGGGGACTACGAACTGCTGGCCGTCGTTCCGCCGCACGCGAACTGGCCCGACCACCGGGACGACGTGCCGTTGTCGGTCATCGGCACGGTCACCGACGCCGGCCCGGTGCGCTGCCTTGACGCCGACGGCGTCGATCACGCACCCGATGTCCGCGGCTGGGATCACTTTGCCGAACCCGGCGAGAAAGGCTCATGACAGCACCCGGTTCAACACCGCGACCGGCGCGCGCCGTCGCGCTGCATGACCCGATCGGCTTCCTGGCCTTCGGCCTGGGCAGCGGACTGAGCCCCCGAGCACCCGGGACCGCGGGCACCGCTGCTGGCATGCTGATGGCCCTGCCGCTGATCGGCCTCGACCCGACGATTGCTGCGCTTTTCGTCGTCATCGCGTTCCTGCTCGGCATTCCGATCTGCAGCCATGCATCCGAGGCGCTCGGCGTGCACGACCACGGCGGCATCGTCTGGGACGAGTTCGTCGGGCTCTGGCTGGTGCTGCTGTTCGTACCGGCCACGCCGGCCGGCTGGCTCGCGGCCTTCGTCGCCTTCCGGGTCTTCGATATCGCCAAGCCGTGGCCGATCGGCTGGCTCGACCGACGGATCACCGGTGGACTCGGCATCATGGTCGACGACGTCGTCGCAGGCCTCTACGCCGTCGGGGCGATCACCCTGATCGAGGTCGGTCTCGACCGGCTGGCCTGAGCGGCAATCAGAATCCGGCGTCGGCTTCGAACGCGTCGCGCAGCCAGTGCTCGGCACCGGCCGGGCCATCGATGCCCAGCACGTCGAACCGGCAGGGACGGTCCTGCCACTCCGGGTGGCCGGACAGAAACATCGATGCGGCGTTGGCGAGACGCTGCTGCTTGCGCTCGTGCACGCTTTCGATGCCGCCTCCGAAACCGCGCGGCGAGCGCATGCGGACTTCGACGAACACCAGCGTGTCGCCATCGACCATGACCAGGTCCAGCTCGCCGTGACGACAGTGCCAGTTCCGGGCCACGGTGCGCAGACCCTGCCGCACGAGAAACCGCTCGGCCTGCCGCTCGCTGCGCTGGCCGATCAGCCGCTGGAGCATGTCAGGGTCGGACCGGAACGCCGTCGCGGATGACCGCCCACGGCAGGTCGCGCTCCAGCGAGACGCCGTCGGCCAGCCGCAGCCGTCCGACCCGGGCCGGCAGGACCAGCCGCGGGTCGCGTTTCATGGCGTCCAGCCACGGCAGCAGCGCCACTGCGTCGCGACCCAGCGCGTGGAGCTGGCTCAGCGTGTTCGATCGCTGCAGGTCGGGGAACGCCTGTTCGGCCGCCGCGCGCGCCTCGGCCAGCGGGCCTGCGCCGAGCAACCACGGCGACAGCGGCAGGGCCAGGCCGTCCAGGTCGCGATCGCGCCCCGGGGTCAGCACGTGCGAGGTGGCCAGCGTCGGCAGCGGCGAGAGATCGAGGAATCGGAGCTGCGGCTGGACCTGGCGCGCTTCGTCGCGCGCGGCCAGGAAAACCACGTCGAGGTCGGTCCGGCGCTGCGGCTCGGCATCGACCGGCTCGCCGAGCAAGGCCGATACGCGATCGATGCGTCGGGTCGAGTCATCGATCCGGAGTGCCTGCTCGAGCCGGTCGGTCACATCGAACTCGCGCGGCGGATAGTCGACGCGTTCGACCACCCGGCCGCCGCCCAGCTCGAAGGTCTCGACGAAACGGCCGGCCAGGCGGGCCCCGAAATCGGTGTCCTGGGCGATGACCAGCGCGCGCTGGCCACCGTCGACCAGGCCGCGCACCGCGGCCAGTTCGGCCTCCTCTTCCGGCGGTAGCGCGAGGATCGCCAGCGGCCGCGCCGGCGTCGGCGTCTCGACGCCGTCCGGCGGCCGGTTCAGCAGCAGCGTCGAGACGCTGGAATCCGGCAGGGCCAGCAGCCCCGGGATCTGCTCGCGGTCCAGCGGCCCCAGCACGAAGTCGGCGCCGCGCTCGCGCGCCTCGAACCAGGCGCCGACGGCCGCATCCGGCGCATCGTCCAGCGCCAGGAAGTCCAGCACCGGACGACGGCCCTCTGGCAGCGCCAGCCACGCCGACACGATGCCGTCGCGCAGCACCTCGCCGGCGGCCTGCAGCGGTCCCTCTCCCGGCAGCAGCACGGCCACCCGGACCGGCATCGGCTGCTGGTCGCGCCAGGCCGCTACCCAGTCGACGATGGATGCCGCATCGAGCGCTTTGTCCGGGTGGGCCCGGGCCCAGCTGGCGGCGGCAGCGCGCAGCGCCTCGGATTCGAGCAGCGATGCCCGCACCGCCACGGCCAGGTCCAGCCACGGCCGGATATCGGGGTCGTCGGACGCCTGTAGCTGGAGCGTTTCCAGTGCGCTCAGCGGCACGTCGATGAACAGTGCAAGGACCAGGTTGGGATCGAAGCTCGGCTCGGCCTGCGCTGCGCGCAACGCCTCCAGCCGCGCTTCCGGCGCGTCGGGATCGACCGCTTCCAGCCGGAGACGGAGCCGTTCGAGACGCGGCCGGAGCTCGTCCGGCACCTGCTCGACCGCGAGCGCCACGACGCGCTCGGCGGCAGAGAAGTCGCCGCGGTTCAGGGCCAGTTCGGCATCGACGAGGTCGTAGCGAAAGCGCTGCGAGCGCGGCAGGACCGAGGGATCGACGCCCTCGAGCAGCGCCGCGGCTCGCTCCGAACGGCCGGCGGCCAACCAGGCCTCGGCGGCGCGCAGGCGATCGGCGGCGGCGGGCTGCGGCGCGTTCATCCAGGCCTCGGCGGCGTCGGCATACCGCCCGACATCGAACAGCGCCTGCGCATCCGACAACGGAGCCGGGGCCTCCGGGCGGGGTGCCGGCGCCCCGCAGCCGGCGACCATCAACGTGGCGAGAACAAGAGCGGCCGACCGGGCCGCTGCGGCGGGCCGGCGGGCCGGGCGGCGCTGATTCCGAGGTGTCGTCATGGGTGCAATAATACCCGCCGATTCGCGCCGAGACCGCGCTGCCTTGACCCATCCCGACACTCAGAAGCCGATCGGCACCCTGTACGTGATCGCAACTCCGATCGGCCATCTCGGCGATCTCTCGCCGCGCGCCTCGCAGCTGCTCGGCCAGGTGCCGGTGATCGCCGCCGAAGACACGCGGACCAGCCAGAAACTGGTGCCGCCGCGCGCCCGGCCACCCACATGGATCGCCCTGCACGATCACAACGAAGCGCGCGCAGCGGAGCGCGTGCTGGACCATCTCCGGGCCGGCGACGACGTCGGACTGGTCTCCGATGCCGGCACTCCGCTGGTCTCCGATCCCGGCTACCGCGTGGTCGACGGCGCCCATCGCGCAGGGCTGCGGGTGCTGCCGGTGCCCGGCCCCTGCGCCGCCATCGCGGCGCTCAGCGCGTCCGGCCTGCCCAGCGACCGCTTCCTGTTCGAAGGCTTCCTGCCCGCAAAGACCGGCGCGCGGCGCAAGCGCCTGGCCGAACTGGCCGAGGCAAGCCCGACGCTGATCTTCTATGTACCGGCGCGCGACCTGGTCACCGTGCTCGGCGACCTGGCCGACGCGTTCGGGGCGGATCGGATGGGCTGCGTGGCCCGGGAACTGACCAAACAGTTCGAACACGTGCAGCGCGACAGGCTGAGCGCACTGGTTGAATGGACCGGCGCCGACCCGGACCGCCGGCGCGGGGAAGCCGTGGTGGTGGTGGCCGGGGCGCCGGCCGTGGCGAATCCGGCGACGGCCATCACGCCGGGCGTCCTGGCCGATGCGCTGGCCGACGAGCTGCCGCCGGCCCGGGCCGCCAGGATCATCCGCGCCTTGACCGGCCTGCCTCGCGCCGAGGCGTTCGCACTGGTCGAGACACGGCGCTCCGGAGGCGATTGACCGTGCCGATACTGATCGGGCTCGTGCTGCTCGCCGCGATCGTGGTGCTGCCGGGCTGGTGGGTCAAGCGGGTCATGAAGCGCTACCACGAGCCGGCCGACCGCTACCCCGGCACCGGCGCCGAGCTGGCTCGCGACCTGCTCGATCGCCTCGGCCTGGAGTCGGTTCCGGTCGAGCGCACCGACCAGGGCGACCACTACGACCCCGAGACGCGGGCAGTCCGGCTCAGCGTCGAGAACCATGATGGCCGATCGCTGACCGCCGTCACCGTGGCCGCGCACGAAGTCGGCCACGCGATCCAGCACGCGGTCGGCTACGGCCCGCTGGTGTGGCGCACGAAACTGGTCAAGGCGGCCCAGCGCGTCCAGCGCATCGGGCTGCTGCTGATCGCCGCGATGCCGATCGTGCTGCTCGCGCTGCGCCTGCCGCGAGCCGGGCTGACCCTGCTGCTGTTCGGCGTGGCCGGCCTCGCCTCGGGCATCGTGGTCCACCTGGTCACGCTGCCGACCGAACTCGACGCGTCGTTTCGCCGCGCACTGCCGCTGCTCGACAAGGGTGGCTACCTGAAGCCCGAAGATCGCGCGCCCGCCCGGAAGATCCTGACCGCGGCGGCCTTCACCTACGTCGCCGCCTCGCTGATGGGCCTGCTGAATTTCTGGTGGTGGCTGCGCGTGCTGAGGCCCTGACTTCCGGGGCAGTGGAATCGCGGCGCCGGGCCGCATCGACCCGACGCCGGCTCCGCCTCAATGGTGATCCATCACGTCGCCGTCCTTGAACAGGAAGGCGCGCAGTTGCTCGTCGAAATCCTCGTCGTTGCGACGCAGCCACTCGAGGATCATCGCCGCGTGCTCGACCTCCTCGCGCATGTTGTGCAACAGGATTTCGCGCAGCGCGTCGTCGTCGCAGTCGTCGGCGCGCTGGCGGTACCAATCGGCCGCTTCCAGTTCCTCCATCAGCGACACGATTGCCTGGTGCATCGCGAGCGTCTTGTCGCTCAGCCGTTCGCGCGGTGCGTGCAGTCCTTCACTCGACATGGGTGGCTCCTCAATGGTGTGTCCGGGCATTAATTGGCGGAAGACTTCAGCCGTGGTTCAGCGGCGTCGGCGCATCTTCGCCGACAAGCATAGCCAATCACGCGGTCGGGTCGCGGACGAATCGAACGGCCCCGTTCCAAGACAGGACATTACGAAGTTGCGATAGGTCTCTGAGGATGAACGTTTTTAATGGGTTGAAATCTGCGAGAATCGGGGGCATCATCGAAGGGAATGGCACAGAAATCCGGCACGGCCGGCCGTCGATCATGACCAGGTTCATCGTTCTTGCACTGCTGCTGACCGCAATCGCCGCGCCCGCCGGGGCCGGCGAGGTGCAGAACGTCCGCCTCTGGGCCGGCCCGGACAAGACCCGCGTGGTCCTCGATCTCGACGAACAGGTCGACTATCGCCTGTTCTCGCTCGACGACCCGCACCGGCTGGTGGTCGACATCGACGGCGCGAAGATGACCGGAACGCCGGAGCTCGATCCCGAGCACGCCGGCGTCGTCCAGCGCGTCCGCCACGGCATCCGCGACGGGGACGACCTGCGCGTGGTGCTGGACCTGGGTGCCCGGGCCCGCGCCCAGAGTTTCCTGCTCGAACCTACCGGCCGCTACGGACATCGACTCGTTCTGGACCTGTTCCCGGAAGGCGCCGAGACCGCGACCGAGCGCGTCCGCCAGGTCGCGCGCGCTCTGCCCGAGGACGACCGCGACATGATCGTGGCCATCGACCCCGGCCACGGCGGTGAGGACCCCGGCGCGATCGGGCCGGCCGGAACCTACGAAAAGAACGTGGTCATGGCGATCGCACGCGAACTGGCCCGCCAGGTCGACGCGGCGCCGGGCATGAGCGCGGTGATGATCCGCACCGGGGACTATTACGTGCCGCTGCGCGAGCGCTACCAGCGCGCCCGCGACGCGCGCGCCGACCTGTTCCTCTCGATCCATGCCGACGCGTTCCGCGACCGGCGGGTTCGCGGCAGCAAGGTGTTCGTGCTGTCTCGTCGCGGCGCCTCGTCGGAAGCCGCTCGGCTGCTGGCCGAAAGCGAGAACGCGGCCGACCGCGCCGGCGGGGTCAGCCTGGAACAGAGCGACGACATGCTGCGCTCGGTGCTGCTCGACCTGTCGCAGAACGCGTCGCTGGAATACAGCAATTCCGCCGCGCAGAGCATCCTCGACGAACTGGTCCGGGACGGCAAGACGGATCGCCGCCGCAACGTCGAACGCGCCAATTTCGTCGTGCTGCGCTCGCACGACGTGCCCAGCGTACTGGTCGAAACCGGCTTCATCAGCAACCCGGACGAAGAAAAGAAGCTCGGCTCGCCGCGCCACCAGGCGCAGATTGCCTCGGCCATCGTCAACGGCGTCGAGGAACATTTCCGCCTGACCGCGCCGCGCGGAACCTGGTTCGCCTCCCACCGGGACGGCGGCTCGGAATACGTCGTGCGCCGCGGCGATACGCTCGGCACCATTGCCCAGCGCTACTCGGTCAGCCTCAGCCAGCTGCGCCGCGCCAACCGGCTGGACGGCGATATCATCCACCCCGGCGCGGTGCTGGTCATTCCCTCGAGCTGAGGCCCGGACTCGGCGGCCTCCGGGTCTTGCCCTGCCCGGGGAATTCTAGTAACATCCCCGCTCTTTACTGAATCGCGTTCCAACTTTGGAGCCCACGCTACTAATGAAAACGTTCAGCGCCAAGCCGCACGAAGTGCGCCGCGAGTGGCTGCTCGTCGACGCCGAAGGCAAGACCCTCGGCCGTCTGGCCAGCGAAATTGCCCGCCGGCTGCGCGGCAAGCACAAGCCGGAATTCACGCCGCACGTCGACACCGGCGATTACGTGGTGGTCGTCAACGCCGAAAAGGTCGCGGTCACCGGCCGCAAGATGACCGACAAGGTGTACTACCGCCACACCGGGTACATCGGCAACATGAAGTCGATCACGCTGGAAAAGCAGCTGGCATCCCACCCGGAGCGCGTCATCCAGGCCGCGGTCAAGGGCATGATGCCGAAGAATCCGCTGGGCCGGGCCATGATCAAGAAGCTCAAGATCTACGCCGGCACCGAGCACCCGCACGCCGCCCAGCAGCCGCGCGCGCTGGAACTGTAAGCAACGGACGAATACGACATGGCTACCGAACAGTTTTACGGCACCGGCCGCCGCAAGACCTCGACCGCGCGGGTGTTCCTGCGCCGGGGCAACGGCCAGATCATGGTCAACCAGAAGCCGATCGAAGAATTCTTCGGCCGCGAGACCGCACGGATGATCGCGCGCCAGCCGCTCCAGCTGGTCGAACTTGCGGATCAGTTCGACATCTACGCGACCGTCTCCGGCGGCGGCACCACCGGCCAGGCCGGTGCACTGCGCCTGGGCCTGGCCCGCGCGCTGACCGAGTACGACGAGAACCTGCGCGGCCAGCTGCGCACGGCCGGTTATCTGACCCGCGACGCGCGTGCCGTGGAGCGGAAGAAGATCGGTCTGCATAAAGCCCGCAAGGCCACCCAGTACTCCAAGCGCTGATTCTGGCGGCACTTCGCCGCCCCGCTCGGCGTCGTGCGGTGCTCGGATTCCTCATGGGCTCCAACGCCCACTCCGGATCCTGCGCTCCGCGCGCCACCGACCGGGCCGACGAATCACTCGCCAGACCCGCGCTCGACCCAGCACAACGATCCATTTGGGGGATCGTCTAGCGGTAGGACTACGGACTCTGACTCCGTCAGCGGGGGTTCGAATCCCTCTCCCCCAGCCAAAAAAAAGAACAGCCCGGCCTCAGGCCGGGCTTTTTTTTGGCTGGGGGAGAGGGATCGATGCAAGCGAACGCAGTGAGCGCTGCTACCCGAGCGCAGCGAGGGCAAGCCGCAAAGCGGCGCAGTCCATCCCACCCGTGACGCTACCTCTCTTCCAGACCAAAACCTCCGGGCTTTTTTTGGCTGGGGGAGAGGGATCGATGCAAGGCCGCCCGGGTCATCGCCGCATCGCTCCACCCGGAACGATCGGGAATCCGCGAAATCGGCGGTCTGCTGCCGGCCGGTTACAGAGCGCGTCGGAAGCGCAGACCGACCGCTACGATCGTCAGCACCAGCAGCGCCAATCCCCAGCCACCGAGCGTCGGGACAGTACGAGCCTCCGGGAGAATCAGCGGCTCGAAGTCCACGGTCAGCACCGGGGTGAGACTCGAATTCTCGCGACTGCCGACGCGGCGTGCGTTCTGCGGGTTGGTTTCCTCGCCGAGAATCACCCAGCCGAAGTTCTGACCGGGATCATCGACCCAGGCCTGCACGTCCGCGACGAGTCCAGGCGACGACGGGAATTCGATCGGGCCGGTACCTGCACCGACCGCCGCCAGGCCACTCGGCGCGGAAACGAAATCGCCGCCCGGCGTCGTCCAGAAGACGGTATCGAACTCGCGGTGCAGCCAGGTCGCGTCCGGCGGAACGGCGGCCGCGCCGCCGCCACCGGCGCCCAGCGCCACGGAACTGCCCTCGCCCCAATCTGCGGTCACGCGATGGATCGACGCATCGAATCCGGTCGCGGTCGGCGGGACGAGGTCAACCTCCAGGCCCAGCTGCACGCTGTTGATCGTGGAGCCGGGCGGAATCGCGCTCAGGTCGAACCGGACCAGCGCACGTCGCAGGAGTTCGCCGGCGTTGCCACCGGTCCGGCCGAAGAACAGCGACGGACCGGCGCCGTTGGACAGATCGCCCGCCACCCGTTCGTAAAGCGTGTTGTCGCGGTCGGGAACGAGTTGCAGGGTGTCGGCAACAGCCGATCCTGCGGCCATCAGCAGCGCGGCAGCGATGACGAAAGCCGCGAAGGAACCGGATTGGATGCGAGAAAACATGTGACGGACCTCAAAGTTCGAGAGCGAATTTGCCGAGCCGAAGGACCAAACGCCTGAATTTGCAACAAAAAGCGTTGATCACCATCAGCCCACGGGGTATCTTAGCCGAGAGATGCGCAAGGCACGACAGAACGGCGCCATCGACCAGGGGGGACGACGCATGGACAGGGACACCATGAAAACGAACCCCGGCACACTCCGTACCTCATCGTCTCGCGCCGACTCGCGACGCAGATTCCTGCAGACCTCGGGAACCCTCGGCCTGGCCGCCGCCGGCATCGGCAGCGGGCTGATTCCGGTCACTACGCTGGCCCAGCAGGCCCGGCTGACTTCGCTCTGGCCCGCCCGGGTTCCCGGGACTGACCGCGGCGGCAGCCTGCCTTCGCTGGCGTTTCGGGTCCATTCCAAGCTCGGCTCGGGCCCCCGCCCGGACAATCCGGCGAACGGCGGAGTGGACGACCTGGCCTACTTCGGCAACCTGGGCACGACCGACACGCAGCGGCTCGAAACCTGGCTCAACGAGCAGATGAACCCAGGCGCCGACCCCGAAGTCGAGAATCGGATCTCCGGGAATCCGCACTGGCGGACCCTCGGCCAGACGCTGACTCACCTCTGGACACAACATCACCGCGAACTCGGTGGATCCGGCTGGGCCTGGCGGAACCGGCCGTACTGGGAAATGCAGATGCTGGCGCTGACCCGCATGGTCCATTCCCGCTGGCAGCTGCGCGAGGTGCTGGCCGATTTCTGGCACAACCACTTCAACGTCGACGGCGGCGAAAGTGTCGTTCGTTCGACGCTGAGCGACTACGACGAGAACGTCATCCGCCCGCAGATCTTCGGCAATTTCCGGATCATGCTCGAAGACGTGGTCAAGCACGCCGCGATGATGTACTACCTCGACAACCGCCGCAATTCCACGCCCAACCCGAACGAGAACTACGCACGCGAACTGCTGGAGCTCCACACGCTGGGCGCCGTGGAGAACTACTACGGCTTCATCCCCCCGGACGACGTGCCGACCAATGTCGACGGCGACCGGGCCGGCTACGTCGAAGCCGACGTGCTGGAAGCCGCCCGCCTGCTGACCGGCTACGGGACCGCCGACGGCGACGACAACGCGCCGGACACCGGGGAATTCCTGTTCCGCGAAGACTGGCACGACTGGGACGAGAAGATCATTCTCGGACGCAGCTACCAGGCGCCGCAGTCCCCCGATGAACCGTCGGAACTGACCGACCTGCTCGACGACCTGTGCCGGCATCGCGGCACCGCCGAATACGTCTGCTGGAAGCTCGCGGTGCGCCTGATCGGCGACGGCTTCAGCGCCGACTCGCCGGTCGTCCAGGCCGCCGCCGACGTGTTCCAGGACAACTGGGACCAGTCCGACCAGCTGCAGCAGGTCTACCGCTCGCTGATCCTGTCGAACGACTTCCGAGACACCTGGAGCGACAAGGTCAAACGGCCGCTGGAGATTCTCGCCTCGGCGCTGCGCGCGGCCAACGCACCCTACGACTTCGAGCTCAACAGCGAAGCCGAGGCTGCCGGCTTCCCCAGCTTCTACTGGACCTGGCGCCTGACCGGCCAGCTGCCGTTCAACTGCGAGCCGCCGACCGGCTACGCCGAAGACGCCTCGTTCTGGAAAGGCTCCGGCCCGCTGGTGATGTCCTGGCGAACCGTGACGCGGATGCTGCGCGGGGTGGATTCGGCCAACGCCCCGTCATGGATCAACTTCGCCGAGCAGACCAACGAGGCGGGCATCCCATTGACGCCGGACGCGATCGCCGACTACTGGCTGAATCGTGTCCAGGGCCCCGGGCATGCCACATCCCCGGCCAAGCGTTCGGAGCTGGTCGACTACCTGCGGGTCCAGGGCAACGCACCCGGCGACGATCAGCCGCTGGATGTCGACACGAGCAACACCGACGAGTGGAGCACCTACCAGCACCTGCTGCGCGGGCTGTTCTCGCTGGTCGCGCTGCTGCCCGAACGCATGATCCGCTGACCGGAGGACGACCATGAAACGACTCGACCGACGTACGTTCCTGGCCGGCAGCGCAGCGGGGGCCGCCGCCTCCCTGATGCCGGGCCTGAGCGTGGCCGCGGGCCCCCGCGGCACCAACGACGAAATCCTGATCTACGTGTTCCTGCGCGGCGGCATCGACGGGCTCAGCCTGTACGCGCCGGGCAGCGGCCACCCGGACCGCGGCCATTACGAGGGCCTGCGCCCCAGCGGCAGCGTCCGCCTGCCGACCAGCGGCCCGCACGCCATGCAGATGCTCGGCAGCACCGGCTTCGGCATGAACAGCGCCGCCGCGCCGCTGGTCGACCTGTGGGACGACGGCGACCTGGGCATCGTCCACGCCACCGGGCTGCCGATCGTCAATCGCAGCCATTTCGAGGCCGAGCGCTTCATCGAGCTGGGCACCCCGGGCGCGACCGTCGGCCTGCCGCCGAGCCAGCCGCAGATCGACGGTGTTCGTACGACATCGACGGGCTGGCTGACCCGCCACCTGGCCAGCGCGACCAACCTGCCGTTGGAGATGACCATGCCGGTGGTCGCCACCGAGACCCAGGCCACCCTGTCGCTGACCAACGAACCCGCAGCGACCACCCTGCGCTACCCCGACGACTTCGACCTGTCGCTGAACAACTTCGAAGAAGAGGTCGAGAACCGGCTGACCAGCATCTATGCCGCCGACGGCTCCGACATCGGCATCGCCGGCGAGCAGGCGATGATCGCGCAGTCGCTGGTCGAGGAGGTCTTCGACGAAAGCAACAAGAACTACAACATCGGTCTGGGACGGCCCTACCCGATCCGCGATCCGTCCGACCCCGACAGCAACCTGGAAAGCATCAGCGACAAGCTGATCACGCTGGCCCGGTTGATCAAGGCCGAGCCGGGCCTCGGCCTGCGGATCGCCCAGGTCGACTACGGCGGCTGGGACGACCATACGGTCCAGGGCTCGCTGCCGCAGGGCACCAACGGCTCGTCGGGCAACTACTACGACCGCCTCGACCGGCTGTCGCGTGCCGTCAACGCGTTCTGGGCCGACATGGCCGGCCAGTACGATGGCGGTCCGAACCGGCGCAACAAGGTGACGGTGATCTTCCACAGCGAGTTCGGCCGCCGCGCCTACAACAATGCCGATAACGGCACCGACCACGGGTCCGGCAACCCGATGTTGCTGCTCGGCGGCAACGTCAACGGTGGCCAGTTCCACGGCGAATGGCCGGGCATGAGCACCGGCGAGCTCTACCAGGGCAACGACCTCCGGACGACCACCGATTTCCGGCGCGTGCTCAGCGAAGTGCTGATCCGGCGCCAGGGCAACCCGAACCTGGGCACGGTCTTTCCCTATTACTACAACTACCAGCCACTCGGCGTGGTCGATGGAACGGACCAGCTGCCGAACTACGGACCGGCCGACGACATCAAGGTCGACGGCTTCGAATGACCTCGGCCGCCGCACCCGGGCCCGGCCCGGGTGAGGCGGTTCAGATCATCAGCATCGCATCGCCGTAGCTGAAGAACCGGTATTCCTGCTCGATCGCATGGGCATAGGCCCCGAGGATCGCTTCACGGCTGGAGAACGCCGAGACCAGCATCACCAGCGTCGATCCTGGCAGGTGGAAGTTCGTGATCATGCCGTCGATGGCCTGGAATTCGTACCCGGGATAAATGAACAGGCGGCTGTCGCCGGTGAACGGTGCAAGTCCGCCCTCGGCGGCGGTTTCCAGCGAGCGCACCGCGGTAGTGCCCACTGCGATCACGCGCTTTCCGGCCGCGCGCGTGTCCTCGATGGCCGCGACCAGGTCGGCCGATACGTTCAGCCATTCCGGATGCATTTCGTGCTCCTCGACCTTGTCGACACGAACCGGTTGGAAAGTGCCCGCCCCTACGTGCAGCGTGCAGAAGGCCCGCCGGACGCCGCGCTCGTCGAGGGCGGCGAGCAACGCTTCGTCGAAGTGCAGGCCGGCTGTCGGAGCGGCTACGGCGCCGGGCTTGTCGGCGTAGACGGTCTGGTAGCGCTCGCGGTCCTGCTCGGCGTCCTCGCGTGTGATGTACGGCGGCAGCGGCACGTGGCCGTGTTCGTGCAGCAGGTCCAGCCAGCCCGGCGCACCGTCGGTCAGCGCCAGTTGCCAGAACGCATCGGTGCGGCCTTCGACCACCGCCTCGATGTCGGTGCCATCGATCCGGATGCGGCTGCCCGGGGCCGGCTTGCGGTTCACGCCCAGCTGGACCAGCGCCCGGCCGTCGTCGACGACGCGCTCGACCAGGATCTCGACCCGCCCCCCGCTGTCTTTGTGCGCGTTCAGCCGGGCGGGAATCACGCGCGTGTCGTTGAACACCAGCAGGTCGCCGGGCTCGAGCAGGTCCAGCAGGTCGCGGAAGGTCCGGTCCTGCAGCGCGCCGGTGCGGCGATCCATGACCAGCAGCCGGCTGGCCGTGCGCTCCGGCAGCGGCTGCTGGGCGATCAGTTCTTCGGGCAGTTCGAAGTCGAAGTCGGCAACGTCCATGGCTCGGGTCCTCAGGGTGCGCTTAGGATTCTAGCCGCGCCGGCGTGCAGGACCGACGCCGTTCGCGCGAATCTGGCATCCTGTCGGCCGCTTCCGCCACGGATTTCGCCATCATGCAGACCGCTGCGTTCCGCCATCGATTCTCGTTCCCGCGCCACGGCGACGACGGCCACAAGACCTATTTCTGCGGCAACTCGCTGGGACTGATGCCCGACGCGGCCCGCGCGGCAGTGGAACAGGAACTCGAGCGCTGGTCGACGCTGGGCGTGGACGGCCACTTCAAGGGCGATCCGGCCTGGCTCGGCTATCACCGCCAGTGCGCCGACGTGCTGGCCCGGCTGACCGGCGCCCAACCGCGCGACGTCGTCGCGATGGGCGCCCTGACCGTCAACCTGCACCTGTTGATGGCCAGCTTCTACCGGCCCGATGGTCCCCGACGAAAGATCATGATCGAGCGCGGCGCGTTTCCCTCGGATCGCTACGCCGTGGTCTCGCAACTCGAGCTGCACGGCCATTCCGAGACCGACCTGATCGAGATCGAGCCAGACGAGGACGGTCTGATCGACGAGGGTCGGGTCATCGCATCGATCCAGGACCACGCCGACGAA
This sequence comes from uncultured Halomonas sp., assembly GCA_964548715.1. Taxonomy (GTDB): domain Bacteria; phylum Pseudomonadota; class Gammaproteobacteria; order Xanthomonadales; family Wenzhouxiangellaceae. Next base: position 15,863 of record CAZJSH010000014.1, read on the forward strand.
CTGGCGCTGGTGCTGTGGCCAGGCGTGCAGTACGCGACCGGCCAGCGCTTCGACTGCGAACGGATCGGACGCGCCGCCCACGAGGCCGGCGTCACGATCGGCCTCGACCTGGCCCACGCCATCGGCAACGTGCCGCTGGCGCTGGAGGAGTCGCAGGTCGATTTCGCCGCCTGGTGCAGCTACAAGTATCTCAATGCCGGTCCCGGCGCGGTCGCCGGCCTGTTCGTGCACCCACGCCACGCCGACTTCCGAGGGCCGCGGCTGGCCGGCTGGTGGGGCCACGACGAATCGACCCGCTTCGTCATGGGTCCGGACTTCGAGCCGATCCGCGGCGCCGAGGGCTGGCAGGTGTCGGGCGCCCCGGTGCTCAATCTCGCGGCACTGCGCGGCGCGCTGGACATCTACCGCGAGGCCGACATCGACAGCCTTCAGGATGCCGAGACCGACCTGACCCAGCGGCTGATGGACGGCCTCGACGTGCTTCCCGGCCAGCCGTTGAAGATCGTAACGCCGCGGGAGAAAGGGCGCCGCGGCTGCCAGGTCTCGATCGCGGTGCGCGCCGGCCGCGACGCCGGCCGGGCCCTGTTCGACCGCCTGCAGGACGAGGGCGTGGTCGGAGACTGGCGCGAACCCGATATCATCCGGATCTCGCCGAACCCGCTGTACAACAGCAGCGACGACGTCGATCGCCTGCTCGCGCTGCTTGACGACGCGTATTCGTGATCCGGCGCAACGACGGGCTGGCCTGGGCCGCCGCGACGGCGATCCTCGCGGCCAGCATCGTCGGCCTCTACATACTTGTCCGTGACGACGGTCGACTGCTGCTCGAGGGGCTCGGCCTGCTGGAAGCACGGATCGAGGCCGCACCGCTGCAGGCCATGATCACGTTCGTGCTGCTGATGGCGGTGACCACCTGCCTGACGCTGCCCACCGCGACCGTGCTGTGCCTGTCGGGTGGCTACCTGTTCGGGGCGCTTCCAGGCGCGCTGCTGTCCTGGGTCGGCGCCACGATGGGCGCCGTGCTGACCTTCCTGATGATCCGTTTCATCGCCGGGGAGCGAGTGCGGGAACTCTTCCTGCGCGGCCGCGCCCGGCGCCTGATCGAGTTGCTCGAACGCGACGCCTTCTTCTACCTGGTGGTTTTTCGAATCGTGCCGATCGCGCCGTTCTTCGCGATCAACGCTGCCGGGGCGACGATCCGGATCCGACTCGACCGCTTCGCGCTGGCCACGGCGCTGGGCCTGGTGCCGCTTATGTCGGTCTATGCCGGCGTCGGGGCCGGCGTCGAAACCCTTCTCGAGGCCAATCGCATCGACCCCGCCGCGGTCCTGGCCCGGCCGCGTGTGTTCCTGCCGTTGCTGGGCCTGCTGGCGCTGCTGAGCTTCGGATGGGCGATGCGCCGCTGGATCCAGCGGCGTGAAGCCACGGCCCTCTAGCGGTAGAGGCGGTGCTTGCGGATGTAGGCCAGCACCGTGGACGGCAGAAGGAAGCGCGGATTGCCGTCGCGAGCGAGTTGCTCGCGGATGTCGGTCGACGAAATGGCCAGGCAGGTCACGTCGACATCGCAGACCCGGCCGGCCGGCACCGCCATAAGGGCCTGCGGATCGTCCACCCGGCGACCTTCGAAGGCCGCGGCCACGCCTGCCGAGTAATTCGGTTCGGACTCCGGGCGCGTCATGACCAGCAGGTGGGCGAGGTCGAGCAGGCGCGTCCACTCATGCCATCGATCCAGCTGGTTGGCGGCGTCCTGACCCAGGCACAGCACCATCGGCAGGTCGCCGGCCTCGGCCCGGATGCTGGCCAGCGTATCGGCCATGTAGGACGGGCCGGCGCGCTGGACTTCCCGGTCATCGACCGACAGGTCGGCATGCGGGGCCAGAGCCAGTTCGAGCATCGCCACCCGATCGCGCGCCGGCGCCCAGGTGCCATCGCGGTGCGGCGGCTGGCCAGCCGGCAGCAACCGAAAGTCCGATACGCCGAGGCGTTCGGCGACCTCCGCTGCCGCACGCAGGTGCCCGTAGTGCACCGGATCGAAGGTGCCGCCGAAGATCGCGATGGCGCGGTTCATGGTCCGGCTCACGCCGCGCGCCCCGGCCGGCCCGGCGAGGCGGCCAGGCGCACGCACAGGCGTTCGAGTTCGACCCAGAAGTCGCCGCCGAGGCGGCCCTTGGCCATTCGATCCAGCCGGCCCAGCGCGCCGATCGCGGCATCGAGCCGCGCCGGACCGGCGCGTCGGATGCAGGCCTGGATCGCCGGCTGGCGGGACTTCCAGACCCGCAGGGCGCCGAAGACGCGCGCAATGGGCTCGCTGGCGCTCCGGTGCGCGACCTCCCGCGCGATGTCCAGTTCGCGACCCAGCGCCCAGAGGACGGCCGGCGGCGGCGCGTCGCTTTCGCGCAAGCCGCGCACGCAGCGCAACGCGGCGCCGGGTTGTCCAGCCAGCACCAGTTCGGCCAGCCGGAAGCCGTCGAAACGCGCGCTGTCGGCGACCGCTTCGCGCACGGCGTCGAGGTCCAGCGCCTGGCCCGGGAACAGCAGCGCCAGCCGGTCGACTTCCTGGGCGGCGGCCAGCAGGTTGCCTTCCAGCCGGATCGCGAGAAACCGGGCCACCTCATCGTCAGCGGCCAGGCCGCGGGTCCGCATGCGGTGCGAAATCCACTGCGGTAGCCGGTCGGGCTTGACCGGCCAGCACGGCACGTAGACGCCCGCGCCGTCGATCGCCTTGAACCAGGCCGCTTTTTCCTGGTTGAGCTCCCAGCCGTCGCAGATGATCAGCAGCACGTCGTCGCGATCGCCTTCGACCCAGGCCCGGAGCGCCTTGCCGCCCTCGGCGCCCGGCTTGCCGGTGGGCAGCCGGAGTTCGACCAGACGCTGGCTGGCGAACAGCGAGCCCGTCTCGGTCGCGCGTTCCAGTTCGTTCCAGTCGAAACGGCCGTCGGCCGACAGCCGGATCCGCTCGGCCACGCCGGCCGCGCGGGCGGCCTCGCGCACCCGGTCGCAGGCTTCCTCGACCAGCAGGCGTTCGGACCCGGCGACCAGGTAGACCGGCGCCAGCCCCCGCTGCAGTTCATCGATGAGCCGTTCCGGGAACAGTTTCAAGGTGTGCGCACCGCTTCGAGCCGGCGGACCAGCGCGGCGGCCATCGAGCGGCGCAGGTCCTCGCGAAGCAGCTCCTCCTCGCTGGCGGCACCGAGGATTTCCTGCTCGTCGAACTGGAAATCGCGCGCCAGTCGCAGGCTCTCCGGCGCTACCAGCGCCTCACCGTCCGACCCCTCCAGCGCAAAGCGCAGCTCGAACACCAGTTCGTATTCGCGGACCCGGGCGTTGCCGGACACGGTCAGCGTGCGGCGATCGATTCGCTGGCGCAGAATCCGCAGCTCCGCCGCGTCCTCGGCCGCCGCGTCGACCAGCGTCACGCCATTGGCTTCCAGCAGCAGCCGGAGTTCGCGCGCGAACAGGCTATCGGGATCGGCGACCTGCAGCCGGGTGCGGTCCATCTCCGCCGGCAGGCTGGCCGAACCGCGCAGCTCGAAACCGCAGCCGACGAGAAGAGACGCGATCAGGAGTAGAACCGAACAACTGCGTACGCCGCCCGGTCGGCTCGGAGCCATCACGACGCGACCACCACATTGACCAGCTTGTCCGGAACCACGATCACCTTGCGGATTTCCTTGCCGGCGACGAAGCGCTGGACGTTCTCCTCGTCCAGCGCCGCCCGCTGGACGGCGTCGCGGGCTTCGCCCGGAGCGCATTCGATGCGTCCGCGTACCTTGCCGTTGACCTGCACGACCACCGTTACGCGGTCCTGTACCAGTGCGGCCTCGTCGGCCGCCGGCCAGCCGGCCTCGAGAATCGAGTCGGCGTGGCCGAACCGCTCCCACAGCGTCTGAGCGATGTGCGGGGTCACCGGCGCGATCAGGCGGACCAGCGCCTCCCAGCCCTCGCGGGCGACGGCTCGCTCGGCCGGGCCGGCCGGCTCGAATCGGGCCAGGTGGTTGCTGCATTCCATGACCGCGGCGATCGCGGTGTTGAAGGTGTAGCGGCGGCCGAAATCGTCGGTGACCTTGGCGATGGTCTCGTGCACCCGGCGCCGGTTCTCCCGGGCGGCGTCGCCGAGCGCCTCGGGCTCCAGCGCGCCCGGCGGCTCGCCGTCCAGATGCTCGCCGACCTGCTGCCAGAGCCGCTTGAGGAAGCGCCAGGCGCCTTCGACACCGGCGTCGGACCACTCCAGCGACTGCTCCGGCGGAGCGGCGAACATCGAAAACAGGCGGACCGTGTCGGCCCCGTACTGCTCGACCAGGGCCGCTGGATCGACGCCGTTGTTCTTCGACTTGGCCATCTTCTCGATTCCGCCGAAGCGCACCGGAGCGCCATCGTCGGCCAGCACTGCGGCCTCGATCCGGCCCTTGCCGTCGCGCTTGACGTCGACGTCGGCCGGGTTGAACCAGGTCTTCCGGCCGGCTTCGTCCTCGCGGTACCAGGTCTCGGCCAGCACCATACCCTGGGTCAGCAGGTTGGCGAAGGGTTCATCGACGTCGACCAGTCCGAGATCGCGCATGACCCGGGTCCAGAAGCGAGCGTAGAGCAGATGCAGGATCGCGTGCTCGATGCCGCCGATGTACTGGTCGACCGGCATCCAGGCCCGGGTCCGCGCATCGACCATCGCCTCGTCATTGTCGGCGCAGGGGTAGCGCATGAAGTACCACGATGAATCGACGAAGGTGTCCATGGTGTCGGTTTCGCGCCGCGCCGCCGAGCCGCACTTCGGACAGCTGCAGGCCAGGAACTCCTCGTGCCTGGTCAGCGGGCTGCCGCTGCCGTCGGGCACCAGGTTTTCGGGCAGGACGACCGGGAGGTCGGACTCGGGCACCGGCACGTCACCACATTCGGGACAGTGAATGATCGGGATCGGACAGCCCCAGTAGCGCTGGCGGCTGATCCCCCAGTCGCGCAGACGGTACTGGACCCTTCGCTGGCCCAGGCCCCTGGCTTCGACCGCCGCGGCGATCGCGTCGAAAGCGGCCGCGTAGTCGAGACCGTCGAACTCGCCGGAGTTGACCAGGCGCACGCCGTCCTTGGTGATGTAGCCATCGTTCCAGTTCTTCGGATCGTAGTCGTCGAACGCGTCGGAATCGATCACCTGGATGATCGGCAGGCCGTACTTGTTGGCAAACGCGAAGTCGCGCTCGTCGTGGCCGGGCACGGCCATGACCGCACCCTCGCCATAGCCGATCAGGACGTAATTGGCGATCCAGACCGGCAGCGCCTCCCCGCTCAACGGGTGCTCGACCGTAAAGCCGGTGTCGATGCCGCGCTTTTCCTGGGTGGCCAGCTCGGCTTCCGACACGCCGCCGGTAGAGCACGAGCGGATGAAATCGGCCACGGCCTCGTCGCGCTCGGCGGCGCGCACGGCCAGCGGATGCTCCGGCGCCACGGCCATGTAGGTCGCGCCCATCAGCGTGTCGGGACGGGTCGTGAACACCTTCAGCCGACCGCCGTCGTAGGGGAACTCGATCTCCATGCCGTAGCTGCGGCCGATCCAATTGGCCTGCATCGCGCGAACCCGCTCGGGCCAGCCGTCCAGTCCGTCGAGCGCGTCGAGCAGCTCGTCGGCGTAGCCGGTGATCCGCAGGTAGTACATCGGGATCTCGCGCTTCTCGACCAGCGCGCCGGTGCGCCAGCCGCGACCGTCGATGACCTGCTCGTTGGCCAGCACCGTCTGATCGACCGGGTCCCAGTTGACCGTGCCGGTCTTCTTGTAGGCGATGCCCTTGTCGAGCATCTTCAGGAACAGCCATTGGTTCCAGCGGTAGTAGTCGGGATTGCAGGTCGCCAGTTCGCGCTCCCAGTCGATCGCGAAGCCCAGCGCCTGCAGCTGCCCGCGCATGTGATCGATGTTGTCGCGGGTCCATTTCGCCGGCGGCACGCCGCGGGCGATCGCCGCGTTCTCGGCCGGCAGACCGAACGCGTCCCAGCCCATCGGCTGCAGCACCGGGCGACCATTCATCCGGTGGAAGCGCGAGATCACGTCGGAAATGGTGTAGTTGCGCATGTGCCCCATGTGCAGCTTGCCCGAGGGGTACGGGAACATGCTGAGGCAGTAGTAGGCATCATCGCCCGGCAGATCGGGCGAACGGAACGCGCCCTCGCTCTGCCAGCGCTGGCGCGCGGCGGGCTCGAGGGACGCCGGGTTGTAGGCTTCGGTCACGGTCGGGACGGCATATCGGGAAACGCAACCGGAAGGATAACCGAAGCGACCGCCACGGGCCGGGAGCCGAGCGGAATCGAACCGGGCCGGAAACGAACCGGGCCGGAAACGAAAAGGACCCGCCGCGGCCGGGCCGGGCGGGTCCCTGAAAACGAAGCGCGGGACGGTCAGCCGTCGCCGTTGCCGCCCTCTTCGCCCTCGGTCATCTCATTCCAGCGCGACTGGACGTCGCTCATCGCGTTGTTGGTGCGCTCCCGAAGGTCGGACCAGGCGTCGCCGCCGTACTCCTGCGCTGCGGCAAGAGCGGCCTGCGCTTCCTCGCGGGCTTCTGCGGCCTCGCGCTGCAGCTCGTTCCAGGCCTCACTGCCCTGCTCCAGGCCGGAGTCGATCAAGGCCTGGGTCCGGGACTGCGCCTCGGCGGCCGCCTCGGCGGCAGTGCGCCAGGCTTCGCGCGCGCCCTCCTCCACGTTCGCGGCCATTTCGTCCATCGTGCCCCGGGCGTCGTCGGCGGCCTCGCTCATGGCGTCGCCGGCGTCCTCGGCGGCTTCCATCGACTCATCGTAGATCGCGTCGGCCGCCTCGCCGGTTTCCTCGGCCGCGTCATCGATGACCTCGGCGGCATCACGCTCGGCCTGTTCCGGCGTCGGATACGGAATCTCGTCGTCGGTCGAGCCATTCGAGCCGTCGTCACCCTGGCAACCGGCCAGGATCAGCGCGGCGCTGAACATCAGAATCATCCAGTACTTCATCATCAACTCCCTGTAGAGATGCGTCATGGGTCTCTTACCTTAACGAATCAGCCCGGCACTTTCGTTACGGAAGCGTTCAGGGCCGCCACCAGGCGATCGACATCGTCGTCGGTGGTTGCAAACGAACAGACCAGCCTTGCCAGGTCCTCGTGGCCGGGCCAGAGATGGAACTCGAACCCCTGGGCCAGCAGCGCGGCCAGCGCCTCGGGCGCAAGGTGCATGAACACCTCGTTGGCCTCGACCGGCCAGGCCAGCCGGGCGGCCGGATGGGCGTCGATCGCCTCGGCCAACCGCGCGGCGTGGCGGTTGGCCGCGCGCGCCAGGTCTAGCCAGAGGTCGTCGTCGAGCATGGCCAGCAGCTGCGCCGACACGTAGCGCATCTTCGACAGCAGGTGCCCGCCGCGTTTGCGCATCCGGGCCATCGCCTCGAGGATCCGCGGATCCGGGTCGTCGCCGAACACCACGATCGCCTCGGCGGTCAGCGCGCCGTTCTTGGTCGCACCGAAGGCCAGCACATCGACGCCCGATCGCCAGGTCAGGTCGGCCGGCGAGATCGCCAGGTGCGCCACGGCATTGGCGAACCGCGCCCCGTCCATGTGCAGCGGAAGATCCCGGGCCCGCGCGACCTCGGCCAGCGCGGCGATCTCGTCGGGCCGGTAGGCGGTGCCGCACTCGGTGGCCTGGGTGATCGAGACGGCCGACGGCCGGACGTTGTGGACGCCGTGAGCACCGGCGCCGTCGATCGCCGCGGCCAGCAGCTCGGGCGGAAGCTTGCCGTTGTCGCCGTCGAGCGGAATCAGCTTGGCGGCGTGGGTGTAGAACTCCGGCGCGCCACCCTCGTCGTTGTGGATATGGGCCTGGCGATGGCACATCACCGCGCCCCAGGGCGGCGTGAACGCGGCCAGCGTGACCGAGTTCGCGGCGGTTCCGGTGGCCAGCGGGAGGACCCGGCAGCGGGTTTCGAAGCACTCGGAGAACGCATCGTCCAGCCGTCTGCTCCAGCAATCGTCGGCGTAGGCGGTGGCGAACCCCTCGTTGGCCTCGACCACGGCCTGCAGCATGCGCGGATGGGCCGGGGCTTCGTTGTCGCTCTTGAAATTCATGGGCAGAACTCGTGAAGAATGGTCGATAGGCCGGATGGCTGATCGTCGGTCGACGTCGCAACGCAGACGACCGCGTCAGGATATTCGATCCTCCGTGCGGCGACGTCGGCGGCTGCACGCAACTTCGCGACCCATCCCGCATAATGCCCGGCTCGTTCCGCCGCTGAGGTTCCGTGTCCTCCAAGCCCGCACTGCCCTTCATCGCGCGCACCCTGATGCCGCGCGAAGTCCAGGTCAACGCCCTGATGGCGGTGACGCTGGGCGTACTGGAGGGCGGGCTGCTGGGCGTCATCGTCAAGACGGGCTTCGACGGCGTGGCCGGCGCCGCCAGCGTCAATTTCGCCGTGGCGCTGGTCACCGGCGCGCCGGCGCTGGCCAACGTCGCCAGCCTCGGCTTCGCCAACCTCGCGCACGGTCGAAGCAAGACCGCTTGGGTCTCGGCGCTTATGGCGGTCACCGCGCTCGGCGCGATGATGATCGCGCTGGCGCCGGTCTCGGCCGCCGGCCTCGTCTGGCTGACCGCGTGGATGATCGTCGCCCGCCTGGCCTACTGCGGCGTGATCACGCTGCGCGCCGCGATCTGGCGCGCCAACTTTCCGCGCCACGTCCGCGCCACGATCACCGGCCGCATCGCGGTCACCTATTCGATCCTGATGGCGGTGACCGCCGCACTGATCGGTCTGGCCATGGAGTGGCGCAGCGATGCCTGGCGCTGGCTGTTCCCCGCCTCGGCCCTGCTCGGCCTGCTCGCCGCCTGGCGGTATCGGCATTTCACGGTGCGCGGCCACGGCCGATTGCTGCGCGAGGAAGCGGCCGAACGCAGCGACGGCGGGGTGCGCTTCGCCGACGCGCTGGACGTACTCAAGCGCGACGTCTGGTATCGCCGCTACATGCTGACGATGTTCCTGTTCGGCTCCGGCAACCTGATGGTGATCGCGCTGCTGGTGGTGATCCTGACCGAGCAGCTCGGTGCACCGCGCTTCGTCCAGGTCCTGATCACGACCACCGTGCCGCTGCTGGCCGTGGCCCTGCTGACGCCGTTCTGGGCCCGCCGGCTCGACAAGGTCCACATCCTCGACTACCGCGCGAAACATTCGTGGATGTTCGTGCTGGCGCTGGGGCTGTTCGTGCCGGGCGCCATCCTGGGCCGCATCGAACTGTTCTGGGCCGGCGCGCTGGTGCTGGGCGCGGCGTTCGCCGGCGGCAAGCTGGGCTGGAACCTCGGTCACAACGATTTCGCCAGCGACGGCCGTTCGACACTGTACATGGGCATCCACGTCAGCCTGACCGGCGTGCGCGGCCTGATCGCCCCGATCCTCGGCGTCGCCCTGTACCAGGCCCTGGAGCGCCGCGCGCCCGGCCTGGGCCGCTACGTCCTGCTGTTTCCCGCCCTGCTGACGCTGGCCGGCGCCGTGACCTTCGGCGTGCTGGCGCGAAAGCGGCGACGCGAACAACACCTTCACTCGAACCTCGACACTGCCTCATGACCCTGACGCTTGCCTGGCTGCCGCTGGTCGCCGCCGCGGCCGCCGCCACCCCCGAAGATCTCGAACCGATGACCGTCACCGGTCGCGACCTGGATGTCGAGGGCCCGCGCGCGGTCACCGAACTCGACCGCGAGGACCTCGAGCCGATCGCCCCGACCCATCCCTCCGAGCTGTTCGCGCGCATCCCCGGCGCCTGGGTCACGCGCGGCAGCGGCCAGGAGCACCTGACCGCCGTCCGGTCGCCGCTGCTGACCGGCGCCGGGGGCTGCGGCGGCCTGCTGTACATGGAGTTCGGCGTGCCGATCCGGCCGCCCGGCTTCTGCAACGTCAACAACCTGTTCGAGGTCGACCTCGTGCATGCCGCCGGCGTGCGCGTGCAGCGCGGACCGGGCGGACTGGGCCATGCCTCCGGCGGCCTGCACGGCGTCATCGACGTACGGCCCCGCGATCCATGGGCCGACCCCGTCAACGCGGCTGCATTCGAGTACGGCAGTGATGACTACCGGGAAGGACGTCTGCGATTCACCGGCAGCGGCGAGCGCCAGGCGCTGGGCATTGACGCACGCTACACCCGCGCCGGCAGCTTCCGCGACGACGAGGGCTACGAGCACGGGTTCCTGACCGCCCACCATCGCTTCCGGCTCGGCGAGGCCGAGGGATCAACGCTGTTGAGCTTCGCCCAGCTCGACCAGGACACCGCCGGGTTCATCACCGGCTTCGAGGCCTATCGCGACGCCGAACGCCGGACCGACAACGACAACCCGGAGGCGTTCCGACGAGCCAGCGCGGCCCGGCTGGTCAGCCGCCTGAGCTGGCTGGACGCCGACGGCGGCGAGCGTCGGCTGACCGGCTTCGTGCGTCGCTCGCGGATGAACTTCCTGCAGCATTTCCTGCCCGGCAAGCCGCTGGAGAAGAACGGCCAGGTCTCGGCCGGCCTACAGTTCGACCGCGTCCGGCCCCTCGACGGATGGACGCTGGAGTGGGGCCTCGACGCGGAAGTCTTCGACGGCTTCCTGTTCGAGATCCAGGACCAACCGGCCGAGGGGTCGGCCTTCCTGGTCGAGACCCGGCCGGTCGGCGTTCACTACGACTACAGCGTGCTCGGCCAGCGGGCCGGCGGCTACGTCGCCGCGGCGCTGGAGTTCGGCTCGCGCTGGCGGCTGCGCGCCGGCCTGCACGGCGACTGGATCCGGTACGACTACGACACCGACCTGGCGCCCGGAAACCTCGACGACCAGGGCAATGAATGCGGCTTCGGCGGCTGTCTGTTCACCCGTCCGGCCGATCGCGCCGACACCTTCACCGAACTGGCGCCGGAACTGACCCTGACCCGGTCGTTCGACGACGCTCGCGCCTGGCTGCGGCTGGCGCGCGGCTACCGCGCCCCACAGGCCACCGAGCTGTACCGGCTGCAGCGCGGCCAGACCGTGGCCGACCTCGAGTCCGAAACGCTCGATGCACTGGAGATCGGCGGCGCCGGCCGCGGCTGGGCCGACTGGCAGTTGGTCGGCTTCGCGCAGCGCAAGCGCAATTTCATCTTCCGCGACGGCGACGGCTTCAACGTGTCCGAGGGCCGGACCCGCGCGATCGGCGTGGAATTCGACGTCGAGAAGGCGCTGGCACCGGGACTGACCGCCGGCCTTCGGGGCACCTGGGCCCGGCATACCTGGGATTTCGATCGCGCGGTGCGCGGCGAGGTCATCGAGTCGGGCAAGACCATCGCCTCGGCCCCGGAACGGCTGGCCAGCGCCGACCTGACCTGGCGTCCCGACCCGCGCTGGGTGCTGCAGCTGGCCTCCGAATCGACCGGCCGGTACTACCTCGACGAGGCCAATGCACGTCGCTACGGCGGCCACCTGCTGTGGCACGGGTTTGCCGGTTACCGTGACCCGTCCGGCTGGTTCGTCGACGTCAAGCTGCGCAACCTCGCCGACGAGCGCTATGCCGAGCGCGCCGATTTCGCGTTCGGCAACTACCGCTACTTCCCCGGGCCGGGACGCAGCGTGTTCCTGCAGATCGGATGGAGGGACCGACCGTGACCGCCGGCAACGCGGGCACTCAGCCGCCGGCCTCGTCGCCCCAGAGTTCCTCGAGCCGCTCGTCGCGGCCGCAGCGCCAGCGGTAGTACTTGTAGCGGACCGAGTTCTTTTCGTAGTAGTCCTGGTGATAGGTCTCTGCCGGCCAGAAGGTCTCGGCGGTCTCGATCGGCACGATGATCGGCTGTTCGAACCGGTTGCTTTCGACCAGCGCCTGTTTCGACGCTTCGGCGGCGGCGCGCTGCTCGGCGCCATGGGCAAAGATCACCGGCCGATAGCTCTCTCCGGCGTCGCAGAACTGGCGATTGTCGGTCAGCGGGTCGATGTTGCGCCAGAACACGTGCAGCAATTCTTCGTAGCTGACCCGCTCGTCGTCGTAGCGCACCTGGACGACCTCGACGTGGCCGGTCCCGCCGCGCACGACCTGCTCGTAGCTCGGATTGTCCACGGAGCCCCCCATGTACCCCGACGTCGTCGAGATCACGCCTTCGAGCCTGTCATAGGGCGGCTCCATGCACCAGAAGCAGCCGCCGCCGAAGGTGGCGACGCGCTCTTCGGCCTGGACCAGCGCGACAAGGGACAGCAGAGCGGCAGAAAACAGCAGGCGGATCTTCATCCTCTCAACTCCGGCAGGGGGTCACCATCGGGCACGAATTCGAGCGCCAGCCCGTTGTTGCACCAGCGCTGGCCGGTCGGCGGCGGGCCATCGTCGAACACGTGGCCTTGGTGGCCACCGCAGCGGCTGCAGTGGTACTCGGTGCGCGGCCAGATCAGCTTGTAGTCGCGCTTGGTGCCGATCGCCTCGTCCGACATCGGCTGCCAGAAACTCGGCCAGCCCGTACCGGACTCGTACTTGTGGGCGCTGGAGAACAGCGGCTGGTAGCAGGCCGCGCAGATGTAGGTCCCGTCGCGCTTTTCGTCGTTCAACGGGCTGGACCCGGCGCGCTCGGTCTTCTCGCGGAACAGGATGTCGTAGCGGTCCTGCGGGAGAATGCGTTGCCAGTCCTCCAGGGTGTATTCCACGGGTGCCGGGTCCTCGGTCCCGGTGCCGGACCCGGCTGCCGGACCGGACGCGCGATCGTCCTGCGCGATCAGTCGGGCGGCGAATCCTGCACCGAGCGTGCCGGCCAGGGCGCCGGTAACCAGATGTCGTCGCTTCATGATGGATAGGACCGGTGAACTGACTGCAAGCTTGCAGCGAGCCCGTCCAGCCTGCGTGAGCAATGCATCGTGGACCCGGTTCAGCCGGTTGCCCCGACGCCTGCAAATGTTATAACATTCCACGATTGTCCCAACCCACTGGAATTCCTGCCTCATGAAGCTCCGACGCACCCCCCTTGCCCATGCCGTTTCGCTTGCGCTGGCGTTCACGTTGGCCTCGACCGCACAGGCCCAGGACACCGATCCGGCCGAGCCCGAAGCTGTCGAACTCGATGCGATCGAAGTCCGCGTCCTGCCCCAGGGCGGCACCGCGCTGGACGCCACTCAGCCGGTCGACGTGATTGTCGGTGAAGAACTCGACGATCAGAAGGAAGCCACACTCGGTGAAACACTGGCGTTCGAACTCGGCATCCATTCGACCTATTTCGGACCGGGTGCCGGCCGTCCGGTCATCCGCGGTCTCGGCGGCAACCGGGTCCGGATCACCGAAGACGGCCTGAATTCGCTGGATGCCTCGGCGCTGAGCCCGGACCACGCGGTCTCGGCCGAACCACTGCTGGTCGACCGGATCGAGATTCTGCGCGGCCCGGCCACCCTGCTCTACGGCTCGACGGCGTCGGGCGGCGTCATCAACCTGATCGACAACCGGATCCCCGAGCAGCGCCAGGACCTCAGCGCTCAGGCCGAGGTTCGCGGCAACACGGCCGCGAACGAGCGGGCCGGCGTGGTCCGCCTCGACGGCGGGATCGGCGCCTTCCAGTTCCACATCGACGGGTTCCAGCGCGAAACCGACAACTACGAGATTCCAGGCTTCGCGGTCACCGACGCTATCCTGGCCGAGCTCGACGGCGAAGAACGCGAAGAGCAGGAGGAAAACAGGGGCAAGCTGGAAAGCAGCAGTCAGGAAAGCAAGGGCGCCACGCTGGGCTTCTCCTTCGTCGGCGACTGGGGCTTCGTGGGCGCGGCCTACAAGGATTTCGAAACGCTCTACGGCGTGCCGAAGATCGAAGGCGGTGAAGAGGAAGAAGACGACGACCTGCCTGCATTCCTGGCCAAGGGCGGCGGCGACGAACCGGTCAGCATCGACCTCGACCAGGAGCGCTATGAACTGGGGGCCGGTTTCTGGCAGCCGATCGAACTGATCGACGAGATCCGCTTCAACTATGCCCGCGTCGATTACCAGCACATCGAGCTCGAAGGCGACGAGATCGGCACGACCTTCGACATCAATGCCCAGGAACTGCGGCTTGAGGCGCGTCACGCACCGATCGGCCGGCTCTCCGGCGTGCTCGGCTTCCAGTTCGAAGACACCGAGCTTGTGGCGATCGGCGAGGAGGCCTTCATCCCAGCCGCTGAAACCAAGTCCAAGGGCCTGTTCCTGGTCGAGGAATTCGATCTCGATCCGGTGACGCTGTCGGCCGGCGTGCGTCTGCAGAACGACGAGATCAGCCTGACCGACTCGGTCCTGGCCGACGGCACCCGCTCGCGCGATTTCGACCTGCTGACGCTGTCGGCCGGCGCGATCTGGCGCTTCGCTGCCGACTGGCAGGCCAGCGCCAACTGGCAGCGCTCCGAGCGGGCGCCGACGCAGGAAGAGCTCTACGCCAACGGCCCGCACATCGCCACGCAGAACTTCGAAGTCGGCGATCCGTCGCTCGGCAAGGAAACCTCGAACAACATCGATCTCGGCCTTCACAAGTACGCCGGGCCGTTCCACTTCCGCGCCGACGTGTTCTTCAACGACATCGAGGACTTCGTCTACCTCGCCAACACCGGCGAGATCGAGGACGGCCTGCCGGTCCAGGTCTGGAGCCAGGCCGACGCGGAATTCTGGGGTGTCGAGGCCGAGGCCAGCGTCAAGCTGCCGGAAACGTCGGTCGGACTGTTCGAACTGCGCGGCTTCGGCGACACGGTCGAGGCCGAGATCGACGTCGGCAACGGCAACGTGCCGCGGATCTCGCCGACCCGCCTGGGCGCCGGTCTCGACTGGCACCGTGGCGGCTGGCGCGGCAACGTCGAGTTCGTGCGCGTGTTCGAGGTCGACGAGGTCGCCGAGTTCGAAACCGCGACCGACAGCTACAACATGCTGAGCGCCAACCTGGTCTACGGCTGGATGATGGGCGCCGGTGAATTCGAGGTGTTCCTCAAGGGCAACAACCTGCTCGATGAAGAACAGCGCGTGCACACCTCGTTCCTGAAGGACGTCGCGCCGCTGCCGGGAATCAACATCACCTTCGGCCTGCGCGGCCGCTTCTGATTTCGATCGGACCCGGGCCCCGGCCACCGGGGTCCGGCGTCCGATCGTTCCCCGTTCCGACGGCAGCGCTCCGGGTTGCCCGGAGCGTCCCCTTCCCGGGCGGTCCTCCGCCCGGGTTTCATCCCGACCGGCTACGATCCCGGTCATGAACCGCAGCTTCCCCGGCCGGGCGCCCGGCATCCGCATTCCGGAATTCCGGGACGACGAAGGCCCCGATGCCGTTGCCGGCACGGCCGCCCAACTGGCCGAATTCCTGAACCGTCACGCCCCTGTGCTCGTCCTGACCGGGGCGGGCTGCTCGACCGGCTCCGGCATCCCCGCCTACCGTGACGCCGCCGGACGCTGGAGCCGGCGGCAACCGATCCTGTATCCCGATTTCGTAAGCTCGGCCACCGTCCGCCGCCGCTACTGGGCACGCAGCTTCCTCGGCTGGCCGGTGATGCACGAAGCCAGGCCGGGTCCGGCCCACCATGGACTGGTGCAGCTACACGACCGGGCGCTTCTCGCCGGGTTGGTGACCCAGAACGTCGACGGCCTGCACCAGGCGGCGGGCCACCGGAACGTGCTCGAACTGCACGGCGGATTGCAGCGGGTGCTTTGCCTGGACTGCGGTGCGCCGCTCGATCGCGACGTGCTGCAGGAACAGCTGCTTACCGTCAATCCCGACTGGGCGCCGGAAGTCCTGTCGATCAACCCCGACGGCGACGCCGAGCTCGACGACGCGGCCTACCCCGGCTTCCGCGTGGTCGATTGCGCGGCCTGCGGCGGTCGATTGAAACCCGACGTGGTGTTCTTCGGCGAATCCGTGCCGACCGGGCGATTCGAGGCCATCGGCGCAATGCTGGAGCGGGCCGGCGCGCTGCTGGTCGTCGGGTCGTCGCTGGTCGTGGGCTCGGGCTACCGGATCGTCCGCGAGGCCCGCCGGCACGGACTGCCGATCGCCGCGGCCACGCGCGGACGCACCCGCGCTGACGCGCTGCTGGAGTTCAATGTTCACGCCGATTGCGGCGAGACCCTCCACCGCGTGCTCGAAGACCTCTCACCGGGGTCGTGAGCGCCGGGGCGAGTGCCGCCAGTGGGGTTCGCCGTCGCGGCCGATCCTTGGATCAGACGCTTTGCTCGAAGTCCTCGAGCTCGATCTTCATCCAGGCTCGCGCGCGCGTAAGCTCGCGGCTGACGGTCCGGCCAGACAGGTCGAGCATCTCGGCGATCTCGTCGATCGAGAACCCGGCGAAGAACCGGGCCGAAACGATCTCGGCCATCCTGGGATTGCTCGCTTCCATCTGGTCGAGGGTGCGCTCGACAGCCAGCACCAGGTCGTGATCGGCAGCCCCGACGTCGGCTACGCGATCGTCCTCCAGCTCGACCGGCACCTGACCGCTGCCGCGCTTCTGCGAATTCCTTCGGCGCGCGTAGTCGAAGATCAGCTGGCGCATCACCATTGCGGCGAGACGGCGCAGGTGCGCGCGATTCTCGATCTCGCCGGAGGAGTGCTGCTTGAGCTTGATGAAGGCTTCGTGGACCAGCGCCGTGGTCTGCATGGTCAAGCTCGAGGCGTACTGCTTGCGCTGGTTATGGCCGATCCGCTTCAGGTCGTCGTAGACCATCGGCACGACCTGGTCGAACAGCTCCGGCTCCGCGCGAATCTGCTGCAGCAGTTCGGTGACCTCGTGTTCGGGCAACGGCTCGAACGGGCCTTGATCATCTGCGGACGCACCGCCGCGGAGGGTGTCGGACGTGGTCATGAGCTCACCGTGCAATCACCTTCGTAGCCGAGTGCAATACTACCAGCCGATCCTGAACCGGAACTGAAAGCGCGATGGACGAATTCATCCAGCGCGGCCTCGAGGCCGACGAACACTGGCTCGACGAAGGCTGCTGGATCCAGGAGTGGTCCAACCATCCCGACGATCCCGACTGCTCGGTGGCCCGGGCCCGGGTCCCCGCCGGCGCCCGGACCCGTTGGCACCGACTGCACGGCACGACCGAACGCTACGTGGTGCTGGCCGGTCGCGGCCGAGTCGAGGTCGGCGAGCGCTGCGGCGACATCGGGCCCGGCGACGTCGTGGTCATTCCCCCGGGAGTGCCTCAGCGCGTTCGCGCCGGCCACGAGACGCTGGAGTTTCTCGCCGTCTGCACGCCGCGATTCCGCCCGGACATCTACGAGGACGTCGAACCCGAACCGTGACGTGGTTCATGGCATGGCCCGGCCGGTTGTTGCTATATTTCACGCAGCCTGCACCCCGCCGGGCCCGGCGCTCCTTCTTCCGGCCCGGCGAGGTCCATGAATCGAACCGAGGGGAACGCCCGCCGTGGCAGAAATCCGTTTGCACCTGGAGCTGGAGCGCGCCTCCGGCGTCCTGGCCGGCATCGTTGCCGCCCTGGCCCAGCAGGGCCTAGAACTCAAGACCCAGAAACTGAAGCGCGCCAGTGAGGGACGTGGCGGCACGCTCGATATCCATGCCGTCGGCGAACCCGGTGACATCGAAGCGCTGGCCGAACGCATGAACGCGGCCCGCGGGGTCAGTCAGGTCGCCCGGATCGAATCCGACGGCGAGCCGGTGTTCGCCGACGGCGCTCTCGTCCTGCCCGAGCCCGACGCAGCGGACGCCGAGGACATCGAGGCCGAGCTGGACGCGTTCCTTGAGCCGGAGCCCCGGCCGCCGGCACCGCCGCCTCGCGATCCGGACCCCGACAGCCTGCTGCAGCCGGAGCTGCCCCCCGAACCCGCCTCGATTCGTCCACCGGCGCCGCAGGCCGACGATGACGAGCTCGGACCCCTGCTCCATCCGGGTACCCCCGACGACGAGATCGCGCCGACCGAATCCCGGGCTGGATGGAGCTCCGCCTCTGAGCCGGAGCCGGAGCCGGAGGCGGAGCCGGGACAGGGCCAGGAACCAGAACCGGAGCCCGAAGCCCACGACGATGACGAACCGGTGTCCGCGTCCGGCTGGGGCGACGAAGCGGTCGATGATTGGGCCGAGGACATGGTGTCCGACACTGTCGACCATGCTCGAGTCACGGACAGCGAATCGGCTCCGGAGCCGGTACCGGAGTCCGTCGCGGACTTGACAGCGAACCCGGAATCGCCGGCCGAGGACGACGAACCGTCTGCCGACATTCGCGAGGACGACAACGGATCGACCGAGCGCGGCGACGATCCGGATCGAACCGAGGTCACGCTGCGTCGCCGCCGGCGGCGGCGGCGCTGACCCGTCGCGGGGAATTCGCGTCGCGGTCGCCGAATCAGGCCAGCATTCCCCGTTACTCGCCATCACCGACAAACGGAGTGACGGGGTAGGCTAGACTCGGTCGTTTCGCTGCCTTCCGTCCCGCGGAGAAGGATCGGTCGTGACCCACGCCACGCGCTACCCGCATATCTTCGAACCTCTCGATCTCGGCTTCACCACGCTGAAGAACCGGCTCCTGATGGGTTCGATGCACACTGGGCTCGAAGACCGTGTCTGGGACTACGACAAGCTGGCCGCTTACTTCGCCGAGCGTGCGAAAGGCGGCGTGGGCCTGATGGTCACCGGCGGGATCGCGCCGAATCGCCGGGGCAGCCTGGCGCCGCTGGCCTCCAAGCTGACCAATCGCTGGGAAGTGCTGCGTCACCGCAAGGTCACCGATGCCGTCCACGAGCACGACGGCAGGATCTGCATGCAGATCCTCCACGCCGGGCGCTATGCCTACCACCCGTTCTCGGTCGCGCCCAGCGCGATCAAGGCGCCGATCAACCCGTTCAAGCCGAAGGCGCTGTCGAGCAACGGCGTGGAGAAGCAGATCCGCGACTTCGTGCGCTGCGCGAAGCTGGCGCAGGCCGCCGGCTACGACGGCGTCGAGGTGATGGGCTCGGAGGGCTACTTCATCAACCAGTTCCTCGTCCCGCGCACTAACCATCGGACCGACGAATGGGGCGGCCGCTTCGAGAACCGGATGAAACTGCCGGTCGAGATCGTCCGCCGGATCCGCGAAGCGGTCGGCCGCGAGTTCATCATCATCTACCGGCTGTCGATGCTCGACATGCTGGCCGACGGCAACAACCGCGAAGAGGTCGTGCAGCTCGGACGCGCGATCGAGGCGGCCGGGGCCACCATCATCAACACCGGCATCGGCTGGCACGAGACCCGGATCCCGACCATCGCCACCTCGGTACCGCGTGCGGCATTCACCTGGGTCACCCGGATGATGCGCGACGCCATCGATATCCCGCTGGTGACCACCAACCGCATCAACATGCCGGACACCGCCGAGGCCGTGCTGGCGCGCGGCGACGCCGACATGATCTCGATGGCCCGGCCCTTCCTGGCCGACGCCGACTGGGCGCTCAAGGCCACCGAGGGACGCGCCGACGAGATCAACACCTGCATCGGCTGCAACCAGGCCTGCCTCGACCACGTGTTCGAGAACAAGAAAGCCAGCTGCCTGGTCAACCCGCGCGCCGGACGCGAAACAGAAATCATCATCGAGAAGGCGGGGACGAAGAAGCGCGTCGCGGTCGTCGGCGGCGGCATGGCCGGCCTGTCGGCAGCGACCACGGCGGCCCGGCGCGGCCACGACGTCACGCTGTACGAGGCCAGCGACCGGATCGGCGGCCAGTTCAACATGGCGCTGCGCATTCCAGGCAAGGAAGAGTTCGTCGAGACCATCCGCTACTTCCAGCGCCAGATCGAACTGACCGGCGTCGAGGTCAAGCTGGACACGAAACTCAGCGCCGGTGAACTGGCCCGGCAGCGCTACAACGAAGTCATCGTCGCGACCGGCGTCAAGCCTCGCATCCCCGGCATCCCGGGCGACGACGGACCGAACGTCCTGAGCTACGCCGAAGTGCTGGCCGGCAACGCCGAAGTCGGCAGGAAGGTTGCGGTCATCGGCGCCGGCGGCATCGGCTTCGACGTGTCCGAATACCTGCTCCATGACGACGTCCCGCTCCAGCCCGACCCCGACGACGTCTCGATCGAGGACTTCTTCGCCGAATGGGGCGTGGACATGGACTTCGAGACCCGCGGCGGCGTCGACGGCATCGAGCCGAAGCGCCACGAACCGGCGCGCGAGATCTGGATGACCCAGCGCAAGACCAGCAAGCCCGGCAAGGGCCTGGGCAAGACCACCGGCTGGATTCATCGAACGACGTTGAAGAACCACGGCGTGAAGATGCTGACCGGCGTCGACTACAGGAAGATCGACGATCAGGGGCTGCACATCACGATCAAGGACTCCGACGGCAACGAGACCGAACAACTGCTCGACGTCGATACCGTCGTCCTGTGCACCGGCCAGGTCTCGGAGAACGCGCTGTACAACGCCCTGAAGGACGCCGGCCAGTCCGTCCACCTGATCGGCGGCGCCAAGCTCGCCGCCGAGCTGGATGCCAAGCGGGCGATCGAGGATGGGGTTCGGGTGGCGGTGGAGATTTGATCGCGTTGCGGGTGACGGGCCGCTGCATTCCCTTGTTGTGAGCTATTCGCGGCTCGAACCTATGCGTCACAGTTCCTGAACGCCAACTGCGTTTCGCCCGCCTGCTGCGCAGGCTGATGGCGAGGTACTTTTGTGGCGCCAAAAGTACCCAAAATCGCTGCGCGAACATCGCCGCCCGCTGAGCGGGTTCCCTGCGATGCTCAGATTCGACGGGACGAAAAGAACTCGCTACGCGCCTTTGGCGCTCCGCTCAAACACCTTTTCGTCTTCATCCGTCGAATCTTCCGCTTCTCGGCGGCGCTGACGGCGGGGCAGGTCAAAAGCGATACCAGCCGCCCCGACTGTTGGAGGGCGCTTGCGCGCGAATCGACGTTGCCGTTCCCGTAGCCCGGGCTAGCGAAGCGCACCCGGGGGTTTTTGCTACGCCCTACTCCTCGCTCGACGATCCGGGGGGCGGCCAGATCGAGGCCGAGATCTGGAGTTGGGAAGGAATATTCGTATACACGGTGGATGGATCCATGGAAATGCCGGTCGCATCGATATGCTCGCTGCCAGCATCTCCGCTCTTTCCGAGGGTGATCTGCAGAACGTTGGGATCGTCGTTTCTTGGAGTAAACGCAACGCGATACTCGACCCCGTCCTTCACGACATCGAAGACACCGTCGCCGGCGACCCGGGCCATCGCCAACCGCTGACCGGTATCCACATCCATCACATCGATCACGAACTTCGAAGGACCACCAGCCGGTTCGGACTCCGAGGCGCAGCCAACAAGCAAGAGAAAGGTAAGTGCGAGCAGAGAATTCTGAACAATTCGGAGAGGGTTCATCGGTTCGTTCCATGTCGTTGCAGATGTTCCGACAGTCGGCCGTTAGAACGGTTCAGTCTCGTAGCGCGAATAAGTGATACGCACTCGGGGATCTGTTCATGCTTTGATCAATTCGAAGAAATCGTCTTCGTAGCTCGCCGATCTGAACTTCAAAAGTACTTCGCCGCTGATTACGCCAGTTGATGCGAGGTACTTTTGTCGCAACAAGAGCACCCAAAAGTGCTGCGCGAACATCACTGCCCGCTGGGTGGATGCTCTGCGATGCTCGGCGTCGCTGACGGCGGGAACGTCAAAGGCCCCAACACCAGCGGCATCGCAATCGAATCAGGCTAGGAAAGATCGTCGTCCGGTTCGATGTGGCCGAGTCCGAGCGCTCGGCGCCATACGGCTCCAGCGATGCAGAGCGAGCAGATCACCGAAACCAACACGGCCGGAACAACTATGCTGGCCGGTGGTGTCCACCGTCCGAACAACTCTCCAATCAGCCAGAAAAGCGCTGCAGCCACCAATACCGCGAGCAACAGCGCCCGGCCAGGCGATGCCTTGAGACGGGCCTTGCAATGTGGGCACCGAAAGTCTGGCTGGACTCGTCGCACCCCGATTCGGTCCCGACATTTGGGGCAACGCACCGAGTGGACTGTTTCGACCCAGGGAAGATCGATCGGGATCAAGAGACTGCACCCCTCAAGCCCGCTCCCCACCCGTCCACTTCATCAGGTTCAGGAAATCCCTTCGCGTCTTCGGACCGTTGGTCAGGAAGTGCGGATCGGCTTCCGGACGGTAGTTGGCCCGCGCGATCTCGACCTCGTCGCCGCCGAGGTGGTGGCGCAGCACGTCGGCCTCCAGCCGATACGGCTTCAGCGCGTTGAGGCCCAGGATCTTGCGCTTGATGTCGGGCGTCAGTGCGGGGTAGCCGTAGCGGTCCTGGAATTCCTCGCTGATCTGGAACGCGCGGAAGGCCTGGATCTGGTCCTGGGGTGAGCCGTACCAGATCGAGTCGGTGCCCCAGAGGATGTTGTCTTCGCCGATGTGCAGCAGCATCTTGCCCAGCGCGTGGGCCGCGGAATCGGGGTCGCGCATCAGGAAGCGCCAGGTCGAGCCGAGTTCGGCGTAGACGTTGCCGCCCTTCAGGTCGTTCTCGATCACGGTCTGGACCAGCGAGTCGATGCCCTCGCCGCGCTCGGGGTCGTAGGGGCCTTCGGGCTGGCCGGGGATGAAGCCGGAGTG
>CAZJSH010000015.1:0-38240 GCA_964548715.1 uncultured Halomonas sp.
GCGGCACCGAGACCGTCGGTGTCGTCGAGCTGGCCGCCGGCGACTGCGTGCTGGTCGGCGACGGTGAAGTCGTGCCGGCCGACGGTCGGGTCGTCGAGGGCCGCGGTCGCGTCGACGAGTCGCTGCTGTCGGGCGAATCCGAGCCTCGCGGCCGCGTCGCCGGCGATGCCGTGCTGGCCGGCAGCCTGGTCGCCGGCGGCTCGTTGACCGTGCAGATCGAAGCGGTCGGCCAGGCCACCGTGATCAGCGGCATCATCGAACTGCTCAGCGAAGCACGCCGGCGTCGCCCACGGCTGGCCCGGTTGGCCGATCGCGCGGCCGGCATCTTCATCGCCGTGATCCTGGCCTCGACGGTGGTCGCGGGTATTGCCTGGAGTCTGCACGACCCGTCGCGGGTCATCCCGATCACGCTGGCGATGCTGGTCGTGGCCTGCCCCTGCGCGCTGGCGCTGGGCACGCCGACCGCGCTGGCCGCCGCCACCCGCAGCCTGGCCGAGCAGGGCGTGCTGACCGCGAACCCCGACGCGCTGGAGTCGCTGCCCGACATCACCCACGTCATGCTCGACAAGACCGGTACGCTGACCGAGCCGCGGATGGCCATCGTCGACGTCCGTGCCGCTGAGCCCGACCGCGCGCTGGCCGTCGCCGCGGCCCTGGAGCGGGCCAGCGCGCACCCGATCGCCAGCGCGTTCCGGCCCCACGACGACGGGCGCCCGGTGACCGACGCCGACAGCCTGGCCGGGGCCGGGGTCAGTGCCGAGATCGAGGGCCGGCGCTGGTGGCTGGGCCGGGCCGACTGGGTCGCCGGGATGACCGGACATTCGATCGATGTTCCGGCCGAGGGAATCTGGATCGCGTTGGCCAGCGACGAGGCGGAGTCGGTTGCGACCTTCGGCATCGACAGCCGGCTCCGTCGTGGTGCGAGAGCGCTGGTCGAGGGTCTTCAGCAGGCCGGCATCGAGGTCCGGCTGGCCTCCGGCGATCGCGCGTCGAACGTCGACCGGCTGGCTGCGCAGCTGGGCATTGTCCACGCCGAATCCGGCATGTCACCGGAAGACAAGCTCGCCCGGATGGCCGATCTCCAGGGACGTGGCGCGCGCGTGGCGATGGTCGGCGACGGGATCAACGATGCGCCGGTCCTGGCCGGAGCCGACATCGCCATCGCGCTGGCCGAGGGCGCGGCGATCGCGCGGACCCAGGCCGACCTGGTCGCCACCGGTCGCGACCTGCGCCCGCTGGTCGACCTGTTCCAGCGTGCGCCGAAGGTGCGCCGGGTGATCCGCCAGAACCTGACCTGGGCGCTGACCTACAACATCTCTGCGCTGCCGCTGGCCGCGGTCGGGCTGGTTCCGCCCTGGGCGGCCGCGATCGGCATGTCGGCCAGTTCGCTGGCGGTGGTGCTCAACGCGCAGCGACTGGGCCGCCGGACCACCATCGAGCGCGGCCGCCCGGCACCGGCCTCCGGCGAGGCTGCCCCGGGCACGGCATGAAGATCATCTACCTGCTGATCCCACTGTCCCTGCTGCTGCTTTCGCTGGCCGTCTGGGCGTTCTTCTGGGCCGTTCGCAATAACCAGTTCGACGACCTGGAAACCCCGGCGCTGGACGTGCTCGAGGACGAGGACGACGTCCGACGCCGCCGTGAGTCGCGTGGCGAGAACGTCGGTTCGAGCGACGAGGGCCGGGGATGACCCCCGGCGCGGCCCTGGTCACCGGACTGCTCGCCGGGCTGTTCGGTTCGCCCCATTGCGTGGCGATGTGCGGCGGGATCCTCGCCGTCCTGCATGGCCAGGTGCCGCGCGGACGGGATGCGCTGGCGGCCGGGTTCCACGTCGGCCGCCTGACCAGCTACCTGATCCTCGGCCTGCTGCTGACCGCGCTGGGGATGCTGCCCGAGCAGGTGCTGCCGGCCGGCGGGGTGGGGGTCCTGCGCGTCGCACTGGGCCTGTTGCTGGTGCTGATCGCGGCCTACATCGCGCTGCCGGGCCGCCTGCGCGACGTCCTCGGCGAGGCCGCTGCGCCGCTGACCCGGCGCGTGATGCCGTTGTTCGGCCGCATGCTGCCGGCCGATCGCTTCGACAAGGCGGTCGGGCTGGGGCTGCTCTGGGGGCTGCTGCCGTGCGGGCTGCTCTACGGCGTGCTGGCCGCCGCCTGGCTGCTGGCCGACCCGGTCGCGACCATCGCGCTGGTGCTGGGCTTCGGTCTGGGCACGCTGCCGCTGCTGCTCGGCGGCGGGCTGGCCGTGGCCCGGCTCCGGAGCCGGCTCAGGGCCGTCTGGCTGCGCGGCACAGCGGCCACCGTGGTCGCGCTGACCGGCGTACTGGTCGCGGCCGGTCCGTGGCTGGCCCACGCGACCGACCATTCTGCGGTCCGGTTCCTGGTCGATTGCGTCAGTGGCTGAGCGCCGGAAAAACATTCTCAAACTTGATTGCGGTCAATGATTGACCGGAAGCCGCTCCCTACACTGCGGAACCATCTGCCAATGATCGGTTGGAACCGACCCCGGGGAGCCATCCCATCGGACACGCGATGAGTCAAGTGATGCGACCACGATTCGATGCCGACCTGATCGCCCGCTACGGCGGCGAGGGTCCGCGCTACACGTCGTATCCGACCGCGCTCCAGTTCGACGAAGGCTTCGACGCGCGGGCGTGGAAGCGCGCGCTGGGTGAAAGCAATCGCCTGCCGATCCCGGCCGATCTCTCGATCTACGTCCACGTCCCGTTCTGCTTCAGTCCTTGCTTCTATTGCGGCTGCAATCGCGTGATCACCCGCTCGCCGTTCGCCGGCCAGGAATTCCTGAAGGACCTGGAGCGCGAGCTCGACCTGGTGGCGCCGAACATCGATGATGACCGCGAAGTCCGCCAGCTTCATCTGGGCGGCGGCACGCCGACCTTCCTGCAGCCCGCGCAGATCAAGCAGATGATCGGCATGCTCAAGTCGCGGTTCCGGTTTGCCGCCGACGCCGAGATCGGCCTGGAGGCCGACCCGCGATCGCTGGAGCCGGAAGACCTGCCGCTGTTGCGCCGGGTCGGCTTCAATCGACTGTCGCTGGGCGTGCAGGATCTCGATCCGGACGTCCAGCGGGCCGTTAACCGCGTCCACGACCTGGCCAGGATCGCATCGATCTTCGGGGCCGCCCGCGCCGTCGGCATCGACTCGATCTCCGTCGATCTGATCTACGGCCTGCCACTCCAGACCACGGAGGCCTTCGCGCGGACCGTCGACGACATTCTGACCGAGCTGCGGCCGGACCGGATTTCGCTGTTCAACTATGCCCACATGCCGCATCGCTTCAAGGCCCAGCAGCGGATCAAGAGCGAAGAATTGCCGACCCCCGCGGTGAAGCTGGCGCTGTTCCGCAATACCCTGTCGCGCCTGCTTGATGCCGGGTACGAGTTCATCGGCATGGACCATTTCGCGATGCCCGGCGACGACCTGGCCCGGGCGCATCGAGACGGCACGATGACGCGGAATTTCCAGGGCTATTCCACCCACGGCGGCCTCGACCTGCTGGCCTTCGGTCCGAGCGCCATCGGCCAGGTCGGCGACAGCTTCGCGCAGAACCACCGGACGCTGCCGGACTGGCAGGCCGATGTCCGCGCCGGCCGCCTGCCGATCGCCCGCGGCCTGGTTCGAACCACCGATGACCGCCTGCGCGGCGAAATCATCAGCGCGATCATGTGCGGCAACGAGATCCGGTTCGCGGATTTCGAGCAGCACTACGAATTCACGTTCCGCCGCTATTTCGCCGATGCACTGGCGCGACTGGAGCCGCTGGCCGACGACGGCCTGCTCGAGTGGACCGAGAACGGTTTCCGGGCCACGCCCGAGGGCCTGCTGTTCCTGCGCGCCATCGCGATGGCGTTCGATGCCTACCTCAAGCCGGTCGGCGATTCCCACGGACCGCGGCGGTTTTCCCGCATCGTCTGACGCCGCATCGCGCCTGGCTTCGAGCGCCTTCGATTCCCCTCGACGGCCCTCGATCGGAAAAACATAACTGAATCATTGCCTCGACACGGGTGCGTGAAGGGCGCCTCGTCTGCTATCCTTTGCTGTATTAGAAGGTTGTGGTGAAAGGAGTCCGGCGATGAGCGATCCGATTCCCCTCAAGGAGGCCGGCCAGCCGACGACATCCTGTCGTGACTGCGGATTGTTCGATCTGTGCTTCGCCCAGGATGTTGCCGAGTCCCGCCGCGATGAGCTCGACCGCATCATCAGGCGTCAGCGCCCGCTGGCCCGCGACGTCCACCTGTTCCATGCCGGCCAGAAACTCAAAAGCATCTGTGTCGTCCGCTCTGGAACGGTCAAGACCTACCAGATTTCCCGGGGCGGCGACGAGATCGTCACCGGATTCCACCTGCCCGGCGAGTTGATCGGCCTCGACGCGATCGGTAACGAGACCCACCCGGAATTCGCCGTCGCGCTGGAAGACAGCCGCTATTGCGAAATTCCGTACCGCGATTTCCAGAAGATTCTCGACGACAGCGCGGAACTCAATCAGCTGCTGCTGAAGCTTCTGTCGATGGACATGGCCGAGGCGCGGGAACTGATGCTGGTCATCAATCGGCTGGACGCGCGCGCGCGGGTCGCGACCTTCCTGCTGAATCTTTCGCGGCGCCTGAGCCGGCGCGGCAAGGACGGCGGCAAGTTCCGCCTGGCCATGGATCGGCGCGACATCGCCAACTACCTCGGCCTGACCATCGAGACGGTGTCCCGCACGCTGAGCTGGATGCAGAAGCAGGGCCTGTTGGCCGTTCGCGGCAAGCTGGTCTCGATCGTCGATTCCGACGCGTTGCTCGACGTGGCCGGCCGAGAACACGAAGACCTGGTCGCCGGCACCGGCTGATTCGGCCCGGGCCTGGCCCGGGCGCGTTACCCCCCTTGACGAACCGTGATCAGGGCAGCCGCGTGAAGCCCACGTGCTGGCCGTGGAACACGGCGTTGGCCAGCAGGTGTTCGGCCCCGGCCCAGTAGCCGCGGAAGACGACATCGTCGGCGATTCGCACGACCAGGCCGCGGCCGAAGCGGTCGGCACCCACGGCGGTGGTTCCGCCCAGCGCATCGGACACCGGCTCGGCCAGGTAGCCGGCTACCAGCGGTGATTGTCGGTAGCGCGCCGGCCGCGCGTAGCGATTGTCGCTGGTCCGGAGCACGTGTGCGCCCTGGCGGAACAGCACCAACGGCCGCACGCTGTCGTCGCGATCCGCGGTACCGTAGCCCCAGCCCAGCGGATGGGTGGGATCGAGCTCCACGGCCAGCGCCGAGCCGCCAATCAGTTGGCGGGCCCGGTCCAGTTCGTAGTCGGCGTAGCGGGCCGGCGATTCGTCGCTCTCGGTGTCGCTGTCCTCCTCGATGAACGACCAGCCCAGGTCCAGGGTTTCCACCCATTCGGCGGCATCGCGCACCGCGATCACGTGGCCGCCGGCCCGCACGAACTCGACCAGCCGCTCGGCGAAGGCATCGCCGAAGGTGTTGTAGCGGCCGCCTGGCAGCAGCAGGTGGGTGTAGTCGTCGAGGTCGCGCGGCAGGTCGTCGGCCTCCAGCATGGCCACCGGCTGGTCAAGGTGGACGTCGAACCAGCGCCAAAGCGAGCCGGCGCTGTAGGGGTTCAACCCGTCGCCGGTCAACAGCGCCAGGCGCGGTGCTTCGATCACCGGGAGACTGGGGCTGCCCAGGTCCAGCCCGTCGATCGCCAGGCCCGAGCGCACGGCGCGGACCTCGACGGCATGGCGGGTGGAAAGCTCGGCCAGGCGCTCGGCGACCGGCGGCGAGACGCTGGGCTGGATTCCGGCATGGATCACCAGGCTGCCTCGGCCGAAATCGACCCGGCCGTCCTCGGTTCGGAGGGCCATCGGCGCTTCGGCGGCCTGGACGCGATAGCCGTCGGCCAGCAGGGCCGCCAGCACCGCGGGCGCCCGGTGCTGACGCCAGTCGACCACCCAGGCCACGGCCGAGGCCGACGGTTGGGCCGGCGCGAACGAGGGGAGCGTTGCTTCGGTCAGCGTCCCGCCGGTGGCGGGCAGCCGGCGAACGCGCTCCAGCGGCAGGTCGAAGGCGTGCTGCAGCGGCCAGGCAGAGACGTCGTAGAACGTTTCCATCGGCAGGTCGGTGGGCGTGTCGAAGATCGCTTCGACGAAGCGGCCCAGGTCCTGCCGGGCCGGAATCGCCCAGGCTGCGCCGGTCCCGAACTCGGCACCGTCGATGGTGATCGAGCCGTCGACCGGCCGGACTTCGACGCCGTGCCTGACCAGCATTGCCAGCAGCCTTTCGGCGCGGACCGGGTCGTTGCCGTCGCCGAGCAGCCAGCCGCCGCGGCGGTCGTCGTCCCGGGCATCGGCAAAGAACGCACGCTGCTGCGCGCGCAGATCGTCGCGCAGGGCCACGCTGGCGTCCAGCGTCGACAGCGAGGTCCGGACCTGGTTGGCGATCGCGTCGGCAAAGGTCCGCCGGCCGTACGGCGTGTCCATGACGTGGCCCCGCGACGAGCCCTGTTCGAACAGGATGCCGATGCCACCGGTCAGGTCGGGATAGGTCGATCCCTTGCCGAGGTAGTAGTCATCGAAGCTTTCGCGGCTGTAGTACGGCTCACCGGCCGCGTCGAGCCGGTCGGCATGGAACTCGGCGATTCGCGCGGTCAACTCGTAGACCCGCTCGGGCGTGGCCGGATTGTTGCGTTCCGGAATCCCGGGCTGGAAGAAGTAAGTCGAGCGTGAGCCCATTTCGTGTACGTCGGTCAGCACGTGGGGACGCCACTGGCGATAGTGCCGGATCCGGTTCTGCGACACCGGGTGGGTCAGCGGCAGCCAGTCGCGGTTGAGATCGAACCAGTAGTAGCTGGTCCGGCCGTTCGGCCAGCCCTCGTTGTGTTCGCGGTCGTTCGGGTCGGCCGAGGGATTCCGGCCGCGGTGCATGTTGGCCCAGTGCGCGAATCGATCGACGCCGTCGGGATTGATGACCGGCTCCATGACCACGACCGCGTGTTCCAGCACGCGCTCGACGGCCGGATCGTCGCTGGCCGCCAGCCACCACGCCACGATCGGCGCGGCAGACGCCCCGGAGGCCTCGTTGCCGTGGACCGCATAGCCCAGCCACACGACGACCGGTCCGTCCCCGCTCCGGCTGGCCTCGACCCGGCCGGCGCGCAGCTCGTCCAGCCGGGCCAGGGTCTCCGGCCTTCCGAACACGGCCAGGACCTGCTCGCGGCCGCCGCTGGAGCGGCCGATCGTTTCGACCGTCATTCGATCGGAGCTCTCGGCCAGCGCGCGATAGAAACGGACCAGTTCGTCGTTGCGCGGGTGCCGTTCGCCCGGCGCGAAGCCGAGCAGTCCGGTCAGGGACGGCAGGCCGTTCCTTGCCTCCGACGCCCGGTCGAGGCCGGGCAGCTCGGTGGCGTGGACGGCCGGTATCATCAACACCAGCAGCGCGATGGCCTGCAGCAGGGGAGTGGGTCGGGAGGTGCGAACGGGGGTCGGGATCATGGAAATGCTCGTGTTCGAGTGGACCAGATGCATCGGCAGCGCCGAAGTGGCCTGCTAGGATACCGGGGTTGCATCGCGTCGAAGCGACGCGTCGGCGACGCCTCGCCCGAGTCCACGCAAGGAGGTCACCATGAAACTGCATTCCAACGACATCGAGGACGGTCAGCCGATCGATCCGACGTTCGCGTTCGGTCGGCCATCCGACGACGGGCCGATGGAATTGTCCGACAACGTCAGCCCGCACCTGGCCTGGAACGGCGTGCCGGACGGCACGCGTTCGTTCGCGATTCTCTGCGTCGACCCCGATGTTCCGTCGGTCGCCGACGACGTCAACCAGGAGGGCCGGACCGTGCCGGCCACGCTGAAACGGGTCGACTTCTACCACTGGGTGATGATCGACGTGCCCGCCGACCGGCGCGAACTGGAAACCGGCGAATGCGGTCGCGGCGTGACCCCGGGCGGGAAGAAGCAGCCACCGGGACCGTCCGGCACCCGGCAGGGCCTGAACGACTACACCTCGTTCATGGCCGGCGACGAGAAGATGGCCGGTCAGTACTACGGCTATGACGGCCCGTGCCCGCCGTGGAATGACGAGCTGCTGCACCACTATCGCTTCATCGTCTACGCGCTGGACGTCGAATCGCTGGAAGTCTCGCCGAGCTTCGACGGCCGCGAGATCGCCGAGGCCATCCGCGGCCACGTCCTGGGCGAAGCCAGCCTGACCGGAACCTACACGCTGAATCCCGAGGTGGCCGGGTGAGCGCAGGGGCGAGGGACGAGCAGGACCGCCGGAATTCCGCGCGCCGCGCACGGTCAATCATTCGCCCCTAGTTCCTAGCCCCTTCCCTCATGTCCTTCTTCCAGCTCATCGTGCTCGCCCTGATCCAGGGCGTGAGCGAATTCCTGCCGGTCTCCAGTTCGGCGCACCTGGCGCTGGTCGCGCCGCTGACCGGCTGGGCCGACCAGGGGTTGGCGTTCGACGCGG
This sequence comes from uncultured Halomonas sp., assembly GCA_964548715.1. Taxonomy (GTDB): domain Bacteria; phylum Pseudomonadota; class Gammaproteobacteria; order Xanthomonadales; family Wenzhouxiangellaceae. The sequence continues at coordinate 8,466 of CAZJSH010000015.1, forward strand.
CCGTGCACGTGGGAACGCTGGCCGCCGTGGTGCTCCATCTCCGGCCCGAACTGGTCGGCCTGGTCCGCGACGGCTTGCCGGGCCGCGACCCGGTGCAGCGGGCGCTTCTGGTCGGGCTGTGCATCGCCACGCTGCCGGCGCTGCTGGTCGGGGCGTTCGCGGCCGACTGGATCGAGGCCTGGCTGCGCAATCCGCTGCTGATCGCGGTCACGACCATCGTCTTCGGTCTGCTGCTGGGTGCGGCCGACCGCTGGGGGCATCGTGTCGATGTCGTCGAGTCGGTGGGATGGCGGCGCGGGCTGATCATCGGCCTTGCCCAGGCCCTGGCACTGGTGCCCGGGACGTCGCGCTCCGGGGTGACGATCACTGCCGGCCTGGCGCTGGGGCTGACCCGCGAAGCCGCGGCGCGCTATTCGTTCCTGCTGTCGATTCCGATCATCGCCGCGGCGGGCGGGTGGGGCTTCTTCAGCGGGCTGCGCGACGGCGGTACCTTCGAGTTCGCTCGGTTCTTGTCCGCGGCCGCGATATCCGGGCTGTTTGCCTGGCTGACCATCGCGGCGTTCCTGGCCTGGTTGCGATGGGCCGGGATGGCCCCGTTCGTGATCTACCGGCTGGCGCTCGGGCTGGCGCTGCTGGTGCTGTTCTGGCCGGACGCCGGTTGAGGCGGTGCGCCGCCGGTCTTGCCGGCAGGGCGAGGGTCCGATCCGTTCCGGTCCGGCCTATCGATCGGGAAATCCGAATTTCTTCCCAGACGGTGCCGCGCAGGGCGCGTCAATCCGCTACCATACTTTCGCCTCCCATTCAATAAGGACGATAGTCCCATGAGCGCTGATGACATCCTGAAACGCATCAAGGACGACGAAATCGAATTCGTCGACCTGCGGTTTTCCGACACCCCCGGCAAGGAGCAGCACGTCACGCTGCCGGCGTCGGCCGTCGATGCGGAAATGCTCGAAGAAGGCAAGATGTTCGACGGCTCGTCGATCACCGGCTGGAAGGGCATCAACGAATCCGACATGGTCCTGATGCCGGACACCGAGGCGGCGTTCCTCGACCCGTTTGCCGAACACGCCACCCTGAACATCACCTGTGACGTCCTCGAGCCGGATACGCTGCAGGCCTACACCCGCTGCCCGCGTTCGCTGGCCAAGCGCGCCGAAGCGTACCTGGCCGCCACCGGGATCGCCGATGCCGCCTACTTCGGCCCGGAGCCCGAGTTCTTCGTCTTCGACGATGTGCGCTGGAAGAACGACATGGCCGGCTGCTCGTATCAGATCGATTCCGAAGAAGCAGCCTGGAACACCCACAAGGAATACGGCGAAGGCAACACCGGCCACCGTCCGAAGATCAAGGGCGGATATTTCCCGGTGCCGCCGGTCGACAGCCTGGCCGACCTTCGTTCGCTGATGTGCGTGACGCTCGAAGCCTGCGGCATTCCGGTCGAGGTGCATCACCACGAAGTCGGCACCGCCGGCCAGTGCGAGATCGGCACGAAGTTCAACTCGCTGACCCGCAAGGCCGATGAGTTGATGATGATGAAATACATCGTGCACAACGTCGCGCACCTGCACGGCCGCACGGCGACCTTCATGCCGAAGCCGCTGGTTGGCGACAACGGCTCGGGCATGCACGTGCACCAGTCGCTGGCCAAGGAAGGCAACAACCTGTTCTCCGGCGACGGCTACGGTGGGCTTTCGGAAACGGCGCTGCACTACATCGGCGGAATCTTCAAGCACGCCCGCGCGATCAACGCCTTCTCCAATTCCGCCACCAACAGCTACAAGCGCCTGGTGCCCGGCTTCGAGGCGCCCGTGCTGCTGGCCTACTCGGCGCGCAACCGCTCGGCCTCGTGCCGGGTGCCCTGGGTAGCCAACGCCAAGGCTCGCCGCATCGAAGTCCGCTTCGGTGATGCGGCCGGTAACCCGTACCTGACCTTCGCGGCGATGATGATGGCCGGCCTGGACGGCATCCAGAACAAGATCGATCCCGGCTCGCCGATGGACAAGGACCTGTACGACCTGCCGCCGGAAGAAGAGCGCGACATCCCGCGCGTCTGCCATGCGCTGGACCAGGCGCTCGATGCGCTGGACCGGGATCGCGACTTCCTGAAGGCCGGCGACGTGTTCTCCGACGATCTCATCGACGGCTACATCGCGCTGAAGATGAACGAGGTGACGCGCTTCCGGATGTCCACCCATCCGATCGAGTTCGACATGTATTACTCCGCCTGACCGGTCGGATCGAGCGGCGTCGGCCCTCCGGCGCCGCGATTCTCGCAAAGAGACTTGATGGAAGGACTCGGGCCGTTCCCGGAACCATCGGCGCCGGCTACCGTCCAAGACCATGAACCGGGAGCGGCTCCTCGACGGCGCGGCCCCAACACCCAACCCGGGCCCGAAGGCCGGAGGAGACGAACAGGATGTCCGACATCAGCTTTCTTCCGAAAACGCTGGCGACGCTGGTCGTGCTGCTGACCGCGCTGGTCCTGTCGGCGGCGGCCCACGGTCAGCAGATCTACAAGACCATCGACGAGGACGGCAACGTGGTCTACACCGACCAGAAGCCGACCGACGACGCCGAGCCGATTCCGCTGCCGGAGCTGACCGTGGTCGATCCGGTGGACCTGGGCAACCCCTCGGCCGCCGACGACGACGAACCTGAAACGCGGTCCATCGAGATGTCGATCACCTCGCCGTTGGCCGACGAGATCATCGTCAACACCGGCTACCGTCTCGAGGTCCAGATCGACATCGACGCCGAGCTGCCGCGCGGCGTGCAGATCGTCTATCGCGTCGACGGCGAGGAGCGGCTGACCAGCCGCGAGCGGTCGGTGACGATCGAAGAAGTCTTCCGCGGGCCACACACGGTCAGCGCCGAACTGCGTGCGGCCGATGGCCGGGTCATCGCCCGGACCGAGCCGGTGAGCTTCTTCATGCGCCAGCAGTCGGCGTTGTACAACCGGCCGGGCTGACCCCGCTCAGTCAACTTCCAGCCAGAATGTCACCGGCCCGTCGTTGGCCAGGTGAACCTGCATGTCGGCGCCGAAGGTGCCGAATCCGGTCCGGGGCCAGGCCTCGGCGGCCACGATCTTCAGTTCGTCGAATAGCGCCCGGCCCTCGTCGGGCGTGGCCGCTGGCGTGAAGCTGGGTCGGTTGCCGGAGTCGGTGTCGGCGGCCAGCGTGAACTGCGGGACCAGCAGCAGGCCGCCGCCGACCTCGCGCAGGCTGAGGTTCATCCGCCCCTGGTCGTCGGCGAAGATCCGGTAATCGAGCAGGCGCTGGACGAAGCGTGGGATGCGTGCCGCTCGGTCGCCGGCGCGGAATCCGACCAGCACCAGGTTGCCCCGATCGATCTTCGCGGTTTCGACGTCTTCGATGACGACCCGGGCGCTGCGGACGCGCTGGATGAGACCGATCATGGCAAACCTGTGACGGGCGGTTGGTCAGCGGCCGGATGGTAGCATTCCGGGCCATGAAGATTGCCGCGATCCGTTTGCTGCTGGGCCTGCTGGCCCGGTTGCCGCTGCCGCTTGCGCGGTGGCTCGGGCGTGCGCTCGGCACGTTGCCGATCGGCGGGCGCCGGCGGCGCGTTGCCTCGAACCTGGCGCTGGCCTTTCCCGAGGCCACCCAACGCCAACGCGCCGGGCTGGAGCGGCGGAACCGGCAGGCCATGATGACCACGCTGATCGAAACCGGGCTGTTGTGGGGCCGATCGCGCGCGTGGCTGACTCGGCACTGGGCGCCCGACGAGCAGGGGGCGGTCGTCGAGGAGGCCCTGGCCTCCGGCCGCGGCCTGCTGCTGGTCGGCGGGCATCTCGGACACTGGGAAGCCAGCATCCTGTACGGCACGCTCGAGCTGCCGATCACCTACCTGTACAAGCCGCCGAACGATCCCCGGCTCGACCGCGCGCTGACCGAGCGCAGAAGCCGCTTCGGCGGCGAATTCGTCGCCACGGGAAGCGCTGGTATGCGCCGTGCGCTGCGTCGCCTTCGGGCCGGGGAAGCCGTCGGCCTGCTGTTCGACCAGCTGCCGCGCGGCGGCGAATTCGTCGCCGCGCCGTTCTTCGGGCGGGACGTACCGACGATGACGCTGGCCTGGCGATTGGCGCAGCGGACCGGCTGCGAGGTCGTGCTCGGTCACGTGGTTCGGGTCGAGGCCGGCTGGCAACCGCGGTTCCTCCCGCTGCCCGGCCTGGCCGAGGAGACCGATCCGGTCGAGGCCGCCCGGCGGATGAACGCCGCGCTGGAAGCCGAAATCCGGGCGTTTCCCGAGCAGTACCTGTGGCGCTATCGGCGCTTCGACCCGGTCAGCGGCGCGCGGCGTCGCGGTCCAGTCGCTTCAACCACACCCCGATGACCTTCTCCGACTGCTTGTCGCCGTTGGCCCGGGCCGCCGATCGACCCTGCTCCCAGGCCGACCGGGCGCCGTCCGGATCGCCGAGTTCGCTCAGGCAGCGGCCCAGCTCCTGCCAGGCCGCAGTGCGCGAGGACGCGTGCTCGGTGGCGACCCTGAAGTGCGCCGCAGCCCGCTCCAGGTCCCCCGCTGCCCGCCGCGCCTGGCCAGCGGCCAACCGCGCCTCGTAGCCGTCGCGGCCCTTCTCGATCAGTGCTTCGATGGCTTCGGGATTCATGAGTCGGGACGCTACCACGCCGAGTGGACCCGCGGCATGACCGTTTGCGGCAGCAAGGCAAGAAAACGCGCAGACCGCAGATGAACGCGGATCAACGCAGATGATACGGATTCAAAACAGAGGAAATTCATTGGCCGAAAGGAATCCATTCGGCGCGAGCAGCGATGCAGTTCGGTTCGCGAAGATGACAGGGCCATGCCGCAGGGTTCGGCCATAAGTCACGCTTGTTCGACGCGGCCTGCTCCCGGGCTCCAGCGAACGCAATGCAGAATTGGCGAAAACGTCTGCTCGTGTTGATTCAGCCAAGGCTGGTTGTCTACCGAAGACTGGTTTTTCATCTGCGTTGATCCGCGTTCATCTGCGGTTCGATTGACTTGAAGCAGCGCAATCCAGTGCGCAGGTCGTTTAGAAAAGAAAACGCCGGCACCCCGGGAGGGTGCCGGCGAACGGACATGGGAGATGTCCGGGATGGAGAGGATCAGAAGCGGAAGCCGACCGCGGTACTCAGCACCCACGGGTCGATGTCGACGTCCAGCGTGCTGTTGAAGATCACCTCGGAGCCGTCGGTATCGAAGGTCCGCGTCCGCAGCGAGGCATCGGCCTTGATGTCGATGTAGCGTGCATCGAAGTTCAGGAACCAGTTCTCGCCGAGATCCACGTCGAAGCCGGCCTGGAGAGCCAAGCCGAAGGAGTCGTCGATGCTCAGCTTGGTCGCGCCGCCGGAGTACGACGTGCCCAGCGCACCGTTGGCCGTGCCGACGATGCCGTCCTGCAGGCTCTGGGTAGTGTCTTCGTCGAAGAACAGCGTGTAGTTGATGCCGGCGCCGATGTACGGGCGCACGGTGCGGTTCGGCGCGAAGTGGTACTGGATGCCCAGAACCGGCGGCAGGTGCTTGGTGCTGCCCAGCTTGCCGAGGGCGGTCAGCGCCTGGTCGCCGTCGATGTCGTGGTCGAACGGCGTGGCCAGGAGCAGTTCCACGCCCCAGTTCGACGACAGGAAGTAGGTGATGTTGAAGCCCAGGCCCAGCTGGTCCTGAACTTCGGCCTGGAAGCCGTCGAGTGCCGTGCCTTCGAAGACCAGGTTGCCGCTGTCGGAATTCGGGGCGACATAGGTCGCGCCGATCCGGAACAGGAAGTCGCCGGCTTCCTGGGCCATGGCCGGCGCGGTCACGGACGAGGCGATGATCGCGGTGGCCAGAAGGGTACGGGGGTTAAGAGTTTTCATTGGGCTGCGCTCCTTGAGCGGGTTGAGAAGACAGTTGAAGTTTGCGGAGTTTGCGCCCTCGATCTATTGATGGGCGTCAATTCACCCTTTGATCCCGATCAAATTGCGGTATTGACGCCGATCGAACCGGACTTCGGTCACACTGAGACCCTTTCCACGCACCGATTTCCATGGCCCGACTCTGCCTCGTACTCGGCGACCAACTGTCGCCGTCGCTGTCCTCGCTTCGTGCCATCGATCGGGGGACCGACCACGTGCTGATGGCGGAGCTGGCCGAGGAAGCCGGCTACGTCCGCCACCACCGCAAGAAGATCGCGTTGATCTTCGCGGCCATGCGGCATTTCGCGACCGGGCTCGAAGACGCCGGCCACCGGGTCTTCTATCGACGCTTCGACCCCGGCTCGGCCATCCGGAGCTTCACCGACGCGGTGCGCGCGCACTGCAACGAGCACGACATCGACGAGATCGTCGTCACCTGGCCGGGCGAGTGGCGGGTGCTCGACGAGTTGCGCGGCCTGGACAAGACCGTCGGCTGCCCGGTCCACCTGCTCGAGGACGACCGTTTCGTGTCCACGCCGGCGGAGTTCGCCGACTGGGCCGAGGGGCGCAAGACGCTTCGCATGGAGTTCTTCTATCGGGAAATGCGCAAGCGCACCGGCCTGCTGATGGACGACGGCAAGCCGGCCGGCGAGCAGTGGAACTTCGACGCTGACAACCGCAGGAAATGGTCCGGCGATCCGCCGCCGTCGCGGCCGATGCGGTTCACGCCGGACGAGACGACCGCCGAGGTCGTGGCGCTCGTCGCCGAGCAGTTCGACGGGTTCGGCGAAATCGATGGCTTCGACTTCCCGGTCACCCCCGGCCAGGCCCGCCGGGCGCTGGCCCATTTCGTCGAGCATGCGCTGCCGTGGTTCGGCGACTTCCAGGATGCGCTGCCCGACGACGAGGACTGGCTGTTCCACAGCCGGCTGTCGACCAGCCTCAATCTCGGCCTGCTCGACCCGATCGAGGTCTGCGAGGCGGCCGAGCAGGCCTGGCGCGACGGGCACGCGCCGATCAACGCCGTCGAGGGCTTCATCCGGCAGATCATCGGCTGGCGTGAGTTCATCCGAGGGGTGTACTGGCTGAAGATGCCCGACTATGCCGAGCAGAATTTCTTCGGCAACACCCGGGACCTGCCGGACTGGTACTGGACCGGCAGGACCGGCATGCGCTGCCTGCAGCGCGCGATCGACGCCACCCGGCGCAACGCCTATGCCCACCACATCCAGCGCCTGATGGTCACCGGCAACTTCGCGCTGCTGCTCGGGGTGGTGCCGAAGCAGATCTGCGATTGGTACCTGGCCGTCTACGCCGATGCCTACGACTGGGTGGAGCTACCGAATACGCTGGGCATGGTGATGTTCGCCGACGGCGGCGGCTTCGCCTCCAAGCCGTATGCGGCCAGCGGCAAGTACATCCAGCGGATGGGTGATCACTGCGCCAACTGCCGCTACAAGGTCGGCAAACGGACCGAGGACGATGCCTGCCCGTTCAATGCCCTGTACTGGGATTTCCTGATGCGGCACGAGGAGGACCTGGCCGACAACGGTCGGATGACGATGATGTACCGCAACGTGGCCCGGCTGAAGCCGGCCGACAAGGCGGCGATCACCCGGCGGGCGAACTGGATCCGCGACCACGTCGAAGAACTGTAGGGCGCAGCGGCGATTCGCCGGCGGGCTCAGAAGTCCTCGAGCTGGGTGGTGCCGATGCCGCGCTCCGGCAGCAGTACGGGCACGCCCTGGTCCACGGCATAGAGAACCTTGCCGTCGCGGCTGATCAGGGCTTCGCCCAGGGCGCCTTCGACGGCCGAGCCGTCGACGAACTGGACGCCGCCGGCTTCGATGGCCTTGTTCAGCAAGTTCAGGCGCTTGCGTTCCAGCGGCCGCAGCGGCTCGTGGCTGACCGGGCAGCACAGGATGTCGAGTAGGGAGTCCGGGATCGTCATGGGCGTAGTGTACCGAGAAATCGGTGGCGTGCGTCCCGCTCGAGCCCGCCGGCCCGGGTCCGGTTTCGTGGCCCCTTCTGCTACCATCGGCGCTTGTTTTTCACGACCGGAACCCGCCATGACCACGACTGCCCGCGTCGGCCTGATCATGGGCTCGAAAAGCGACTGGCCGACCCTGGTCAAGGCCGCCGAGGTGCTCGACGCGCTCGAGGTCGAGTTCGAGACCGAAGTCGTCTCCGCCCACCGCACGCCCGACCGGATGCTCGAGTACGCGAAGACCGCGGCCTCGCGCGGACTGAAGCTGATCATCGCCGGGGCCGGCGGCGCGGCCCACCTGCCCGGAATGGTGGCCGCAGCCACCGAACTGCCGGTGCTCGGCGTGCCGGTCAAATCGAAGACCCTCAACGGGCTCGATTCGCTGCTGTCGATCGTCCAGATGCCGAAGGGCGTACCGGTCGCCACGCTGGCGATCGGCGAGGCCGGCGCCGCCAACGCCGGCCTGCTGGCCGCCTCCATCCTGGCGCTGGACGATGCCGCACTGGGCGAGCGGTATCGGGCCTGGCGTGCCGCCCAGACCGACCAGGTGCTGGCCCACCCCGACCCGCGCGAATCGTGAAGGTCGGCATTCTCGGCGGCGGCCAGCTGGCGCGGATGCTGGCCGAGGCCGGCCACCCGATGGGCCTGTCGTTCCTGGTTGTCGATCCAAAGCCCGGCGCCAGCGCCTCGCAGGTCGCCGAGCAGCTCGTGGCCGACTACGACAGCGAGCCCGCGCGCGACGCGTTGGCCGACTGCGACGCGGTGACCTGTGATTTCGAGAACGTGCCGGCCGCTGCGCTCGAGGCGCTGGCCGAGCGCGTGCCGGTCCGGCCTTCGGCCGCCGCGCTGGCCGCGGCCCAGGACCGCTTCGTCGAAAAGTCCCGGTTCCAGTCGCTCGACATGGCGACGCCGGCCTTCGCCGCGGTCGACCGCCGGCCCGATCTGCTGGCCGCCATCGACCGGATCGGCCTGCCGGCGGTGCTGAAGACCCGGACGATGGGCTACGACGGCAAGGGCCAGGTGGTCCTGCGCGACCGCGAGGACCTCGAGGCGGCCTGGCAGCGCCTGAGTGGCCGACCGCTGATCCTCGAACAGTGGGTGGCCTTCGACCACGAGTGCTCGATCACCGTGGTTCGGGGCGCGGACGGAAACAAGCGCTTCTATCCGCTGTCGCGCACCTGGCATGCCGACGGCATCCTGCGTCTCGCGGTGGCGCCGTGTCCGAATGCCGACCGGCTGCAGGCCGAGGCCGAGCGCATGGCCGGGCGGCTGGCTGATGATCTCGACTACGTCGGCTGCCTGACGCTGGAACTGTTTGCCTCCGGAAACGAATTGCGCGCCAATGAGTTCGCACCACGTGCGCACAATTCCGCCCACTGGACCATCGAGGGCGCGCGCTGCTCGCAGTTCGAGAACCACCTGCGCGCGGTCTGCGGCTGGCCGCTGGGCGATCCGGCCGCGCGGTCGGGCATCAGCGTGCTGTTCAACTTCATCGGCGAACTTCCGGAGGCCGCCAGCTGGCTGGCCGTCGACGGGCTGGCCTGGCACGACTACGGCAAGACCGCCCGGCCGGGCCGCAAGGTCGGTCATGCCACGCTGGTCGCGCCCGATCGCGAGGCGCTGGACGCCGCGCGCGCCGGACTGGAAGACCTGCTGCCGTCCGACCTGCGCGGCGCGCTGGACGGCATCCTGCCCCGGCGAGCGTAGGGAAACGCTGACCAACGCTGCGCGAGCGCGCCGGCGCCTGCGCCGGAGACGCCGGTCCAGCGCCGGCGGGCGTTGTTCAGGGGTGGCTCAGGCGCGTCCCTCGATCGCCGCCGACTGCTTCGGGTCGAACAGCACCAGGTGGTCGGCGTCGAGCACGATGCCGACCGACTCGCCCTCGGCGAAGTTGTCGTGGCTGGGGAACAGCGCGCCGACCTGTTCGCCGCCGGGCAGTTCCAGTCGATAGAGGATGTCGGCGCCCTGGAACTGGCGGCCGACCACGCGCGCCCGGCAGCCGGTGGCGTCGGGCCGGATGTCGTCGGGCCGGATCAGCAGTTCGAGCTCGGTGCCCGGTCCGGCCTGGATCTCGACCGGCAGTCGGGAACGACCCAGCGCGTGCCGGATACGGCCGTTGTCGACGACTTCGGCGTGGATGTAGCTGCCGCGGCCGGTGAACGCCGCCACGTAGCGACAGACCGGGCGGTGGTAGAGCTGGTAGGGCGTGTCCCACTGCAGCATCCGACCGTTGAACATCAGGCCGATCCGATCGGCCAGCGCGAAGGCTTCCTGCTGGTCGTGGGTCACCAATAGCGTGGCCGTGCCGCGCGCCTTGAGCAGGCTGCGGATTTCATCGCCCATCTGCCGGCGCAGGCCGGTGTCCAGGTTGCTGAACGGCTCGTCCATCAGCAGTACGGCCGGTTCGGGAGCCAGCGCGCGGGCCAGGGCGATGCGCTGCTGCTGGCCGCCGGACAGTTCGTGCGGGTAGCGCTTTTCCAATCCGCTGAGCCCGGTCAGCGCGAGCAGTTCGCGAATCCGCTCCCGGCGAACGGTGCGATCCAGCTTCCGGATGCCGAAGCCGATGTTGGCCTCGACGGTCAGGTGCGGAAACAGCGCGTGATCCTGGAACACCATGCCGACACCGCGTTGTTCCGGCGCGATCCGCACGTCCCGGGCGCTGACCACCCGGCCATTGATCCGGATCGTGCCGCGGTCCAGCGGCTCGAAGCCGGCGATCGCGCGCAGCGCGGTGGTCTTGCCACAGCCCGAGGCGCCGAGCAGGCAGCCGATCTCGCCGGCGTCCAGCGCGAAGTCCAGCCCGCAGACGACCGGCGTACCGTCGTAGCCGAGCTGGATGTCCTCGACTTCCAGCATCATCCGGCCAGCACCCCGTCGGCGACGGTGTCGGCGATGGTCCGGGCCTGGTCGTCGTCGATGATCAGCGGCGGCAGCAGGCGGACCACGCGTTCGTGGGTCACGTTGATCAGCACGCGCTGCTCCAGCGCGTGGTCGCGAACGTCGCCGGCCGGATCGACCAGTTCGACCCCGATCATCAGGCCGCGCCCGCGGATCTCGGCGACCCGGTCCGCGCCGGCCAGCCGCTCGCGCAGCCGATCGACCAGCACCGCCCCCATCGCCTCGGCGCGGCCGTTCAGGTCCAGTGCCTCCATCCGGTCGAGTACCGCCAGGGCGGCGCGGCAGGCCAGCGGATTGCCGCCGTAGGTCGTGCCGTGGCTGCCGGGGGTCAGGACGTCGGCGGCCGCGCCGCGGGCCAGGCAGGCGGCCACCGGGACACCGTTGCCCAACGCCTTGGCCGAGGCCAGCACGTCGGGACGGCATTCGGGCTCGTGCAGGTGGGCATACCAGCGGCCGGTGCGGCACAGCCCGGTCTGGATCTCGTCGACCATCAGCAGCGCGCCATGTGCGTCGCAAGCCGCGCGCAGCGCGGTCAGGTAGCCGTCCGGCGGGCGCTTTACACCGCCTTCGCCCTGGATCGGCTCGAGCAGCATGGCCACGATCGACGGGTCGTCGGCCAGCGCCGCGCGGGCGGCTTCGGCATCGCCGTAGGGTACGCGAACGAAGCCCTGAACCAGTGGCGCGAAGCCGTGCTGGAGCTTGCCGGGTGCAGAGGCGCTGATCGCAGCCAGGGTGCGGCCGTGAAAGGCGCCGTCGACGACCAGGATCTTCGGCGCCTCGATGCCGCGTTCGAAGCCGAACCGGCGGGCCAGCTTCAGCACGGTCTCGATCGCCTCGGCGCCGGTGTTGGTGATGAATGCGCGGTCCATGCTGGTGATCGTGCAGAGCCGCTCGGCCAGTTGCTCCTGGAGCCGGATGTGGCCGAGGTTGGCGGTGTGGATCAGCGTGCGGGCCTGGTCGCAAAGGGCGTCGGCCAGTGCCGGGTCGGCGTGGCCGAGGCTGCACACGGCGATGCCGCTGATCGCGTCGAGGTAGCGGGTGCCGTCCTCGTCGTACAGCCAGGCGCCTTCGCCGCGCACGAAGGCGACGGGCAGCCGGGCATAGGTATTCATCAGATGGTCGCTCACGCGGTGGATTCTACGCGGTTGCGTGCGCTCCGGACGTGGACTCGAAACGAACATCGCCGGGCCGCGGGGCGGCCCGGCGATCGGGACATGATGAAGATCGATGCCGATCGAACGGATCGATCAGTCGTTCATCTGGCTGGCAACGAAATCCCAGTTGACCAGGTTCCAGAACGCCTCGAGATACTTCGGGCGGGCGTTTCGGTAATCGATGTAGTAGGCGTGTTCCCAGACATCGCAGGTCAGCAGCGGCGTGGCCGAGCCGGTCAGCGGCGTTTCGGCGTCGTCGGTATTGACGATGGCCAGGCTGCCGTCACCGTTCTGAACCAGCCAGGTCCAGCCGGAGCCGAAGTTGCCGGTCGCGCTTTCGGTGAAGTTTTCCTTGAAGGTGTCGAACGAACCGAAATCGCGCTCGATGGCCTCGGCCAGCGCGCCGCTCGGGGCGCCGCCGCCGTTCGGGCTCAGGCAATGCCAGTAGAACGTGTGGTTCCAGACCTGGGCGGCGTTGTTGAACAGACCGCCGGACGCGCTCTTGATGATTTCCTCGAGCGACTTGTCGGCATCGGGCGTGCCGTCGATCATGCCGTTGAGCTTGTCGACGTAGGTCTGGTGATGCTTGCCGTAGTGGTACTCCAGCGTCTCGGCGGAAATGTGCGGCTCCAGTGCGTCCTTCGCGTACGGAAGGTCGGGAAGCGAAAACGACATGGCGGTCTCCTCGGGAATGAGTTCGTGGATGACGACCGGAACGGCGTCGCCGTCCGGATCACAACAATCGAAATGGTACCGTACACCCCGAGATCAAGGTGTCGAGTCCTGCGAGGTCGCGCGATGTCCCATTCCGAAGCCGCAGAGCGGATCGAGCTGGCGGTGTTCGAAAGTCGGCTGGCCGCGCTGTGCGAAACCATGGGCGCCGTGCTGCGCCGATCGGCGTTCTCGCCGAACATCCGTGACCGGCTGGACTTCTCGTGCGCGCTGTTCGACGCCGACGGCGAATTGCTCAACCAGGCCACCCACATCCCGGTCCACCTGGGCTCGATGGCCTGGGCCATGCGCGACCTGGTCGATCGTTTCGACTGGCAACCGGGCGATCGCCTGGTTCTCAACGACCCCTATGCCGGCGGCACCCACCTGCCTGACGTGACGCTGATCGCGCCGGTCTTTCATGACGGCAGAATGACGGGATTTGTCGCCAACCGCGCGCATCATGCAGACATCGGCTCCGAAACGCCCGGATCGATGCCGCTCAGCCGGACGCTGCACGACGAGGGTCTGCTGATCGAACCGACCTGGCTCTACCGCGACGGAACCCGCAATGAGGACGCCTTCCGGGCGATCTGCGCGCCGATGCGCGACCCGGCGCTGGCAGCGGCCGACTTCCAGGCCCAGGTCGCGGCCTCGGCCAGCGGCGAGCGGGCCCTGGCGGCGCTGATCGAGGAGTACGGCCCGGCCCGATTCCGCGCGCTGTGCGCGGGGCTGAACGGCTACGCCGAGCGGCTGGCCGCGAATGCGCTGGCGGCACTTCCCGGCGGGACGTACCGGGCCGAGGACGCGATGGACGACGATGGCGCCGGCGGTCCCGGCCCGGTTCTTCGCGTGGCCGTCGAAGTCGACGATGGACGGGTGCGGGTCGATTTCACCGGCACCGATCCGGCGGTTCCGGGCAACCTGAACTGCCCGATGAGCGTGACCGCGGCGGGCGTGTTCTACGTGGTCCGCTGCCTGCTGCCCGATTCGACGCCGGCCTGCGCCGGCGCGATGGCGGGGCTGACGCTGGAGGCCCCGCCGGGCTGCCTGGTCCATGCCCAGCGGCCCTCGGCCACCGCCGCCGGCAACGTCGAGACCAGCCAGCGCATCGTTGACGTACTGCTACGCGCGCTGGCCCGGGCGATTCCCGAGCGGATTCCGGCCGCCAGCCAGGGCACGATGAACAACCTGGGCCTGGGCAGCGCGCGCTGGAGCTACTACGAGACCCAGGCCGGAGGCTGCGGCGCGAGCGTCGACCATCCCGGCCGCAGCGCCGTCCACAGCCACATGACCAACACGCTGAACACGCCGGCCGAAGTGCTCGAACGGCATTTCCCGCTACGGCTGGTCGAGTACCGGATTCGGCGCGGCAGCGGCGGCAACGGGCGGCAGCGGGGCGGGGACGGGCTGGTCCGGACGTTCGAGTTTCTCGAGCCGGCCGAGGTCACGCTGATCACCGAGCGCCGCCGGCTGGCCCCGTGGGGCCTGCAGGGCGGTGAACCCGGGCGGCCCGGTGAGAACACGCTGGACGGCCGGCCGCTGGCGCCGAAGGTCGGCGTGAAGGTCGGCGCCGGACAGCGGCTGCGGATCGCCACGCCGGGCGGCGGCGGCTACGGGGCGCCGCCGTCCTGAACGTCGGCTCAGCCCTTGGCCAGCGTGGCCGGATCGAGGCCGCCGAGTTCCTGCCAGCGGTTCACGATGGTGCAGAACAACTGCGCCGTGCGCTCGGTGTCGTAGCGCGCCGAATGCGCGTCGTCGGAGTTCCAGTCCAGGCCCGCGGCCTGGACGGCGCGGGCCAGCACGGTCTGGCCATAGGCCAGGCCGCCCAGCGTGGCGGTGTCGAAGCTGGAAAACGGGTGGAACGGGCTGCGCTTGTAGTCGACCCGGGCGATCACCGCGTTGAGGAAGGCCAGGTCGAAGGCCGGATTGTGGCCGACCAGGATCGCCCGTTTGCAGCCGGTCTCGCGCAGTCGGCGGCGGATCGGCTGGAACACGTCGGTCAGCGCTTCGCGTTCCGGCACCGCCATGCGCAGTGGATGGTCGGGCTTGATGCCGGTGAACTCCAGCGCGGCCTGCTCGATGTTGGCGCCCTCGAAGGGCTCGACGTGGCGCATGACGAGATCGCCGGGAACGACCCGCCCGTCATCGTCCATTTCGATGATGCAGGCGGCGATTTCCAGCAGCGCGTCGGTGTTGGCGTTGAAGCCGCCGGTCTCGACGTCGACGACCACGGGCAGGAATCCGCGAAAGCGGACCTTCAGATCGATCATGAATTATTGACGAGGAGAGCGTGACCATACGCTACCAGATCGTCGGGACGTCCTGTATGGCATCGCGCCGAGAATGCCGGTCTTCTCATCGCCGCGTGTCGCCGTCCTGGCCGCGCCGGGGCGCGGTCGCGCTGGCGCTGCTGGTGCTCCTGCTGGCGACCGGCACCGGATCGGCGCAGGTGTTCTATACCGTCGAGACCGAGGACGGGCAGTTCGGCTGGTTGCTCGGCACGATCCACACCGAGGATCCGCGCGTGCTGGACCTGCCGCCGGTGCTCGAGCAGGCCCTGGCCGACGCCGAGCGGGTCGCGCTGGAGCTGGTTCCGGACGCCGACATGCTCCGCGCACTGAACCGGGCGATGATCCTGCCGCGTGACGAACGGCTGTCCGTGCTGCTCGACGAGTCGCTGTATGCCGACGTGCTGGCGCTGCTCGACTCTTACGGCCTGCGGGCATCGGCCGTCGACCGGATGCGACCGTGGGCCGTGGCCATGACGCTGGCCCTGCCGCCGCCGGAAACCGGCTTGTTCATGGACATGACGCTGGCCTTCCGCGCCGCGCGGCACGGCGCCGAAGTCGTGGCGCTGGAGACCCTGGATGAACAGCTGGCCTTCCTGACCGGCCTGGGCCGGGAGGCGCACGTGGAGATGCTGGCGCTCGCGGTCGACGACATGCAGGGCGGCCGGGCGCTGTACGAGTCGCTGGTCACCACCTATCTGGCGCGCGACATCGAGCGGCTTCGCGAGCTGGCCGAGCTGGAGCTGGAGCGGATCGGCCCGGCGATCCGCGAACGCTTCCGGCGCGAGGGGATCGTCGAGCGCAACGCCCGCATGGCCGAACGGGCTGCGCCGCTGCTCGACCAGGGAAGCACGCTGGTCGCGGTCGGCGCCCTGCATCTGCCCGGCGAGGCGGGGCTGGTTGCGCGGCTGCGGGCGATGGGATATCGCGTCGAACCGGTCTACTGACCCGCCGGCCGGCCTCTTCAGCCCCGCAGTCGCTGAACGACGGCCGCCGCAGCCGCGGCCAGCAGCAGCACGATGCCCCACAGCGGAATCAGGTAGACCAGCGCGAGACCCGGCACCAGCAGCGCCAGCGACAGCGCCAGCAGGTCGCCGCGCCGGGCGTGGACCAGGTCGGCGCGCTGTCCAGCGGTGATCAGCGCATGGTCCAGGCTCAGCTTGCCGCCGCCCATGAAGACCAGCGGCAGAAGCATGGCCAGGAACAGCAGGCCGATCCGGAAATTCCCGCGGAACTCGCCGTCCTCCATGACCCGTGAAACCGAATAGCCTTGCCAGAGCTGGCCGAGGCTGGACCAGGATTCCGGCCAGTGCGTCGAGACGATCGCGATCGTGGTCACGACGAACAGCGAAAAGGCGGCAAAGCGGGTGAACAGGCCGAGCATCAGCGCGATCGCGGCCAGGATCTCGGTCCAGGTCACCATCGCCCAGTTGACGCCGGCCGGCAGCCAGTCGAACGGCAGCGGAAAGCCCTTGCCGGCGAACCAGCCCGGCACGCCGTCGACGCCGGCCTTGCCGATCCCGGCCTTCAGGAATTCGTAGCCCAGCAGCAGGCGCAGGCCGAGCGGGGCGATCCAGTCGCCGGCCGAGCGCAGGCGGTCGGTCAGGCGGTCGTAGGCTTCGATCAGTGCAGACATGGTGCGATGCTCCGGTTCGTTCGAGACAGGTCGGGGCCGGAGGCTTCCGCCGCCCTCAGTCGGGGGCGGTGCCGAGGATGAGCCCGCGTCGGTGCAGGTCGTCCAGCAGGGTCCGGCCGTGGTCGATCAGCGCCGCCGGATGGGCATGGTCCAGTTCCCCGGCAACGCGTTGTAGTGCCATTCGACCGGTGCGTGCCGGATCTTCTTTCAGCAGTTCGATCAATCGGCCGGTCACGGCGTTGATCTGCAGCCGGCCGAGGCGGTCGTCGGGCATCCGCCAGACGGCCAGAACGGTGGCGGCCGGCTCGGGCGCGGCGCGGTCGGCACGAATGCCATGCACCGGCCAGCGGTAGGTCGCCAGCCGCAGCGTGGGGTTCAGAACGGGACGTTCGTCGAGCGGGTTGCCGGACGGGTCCGCGGCAAGCGCGGCCGGGTCGCGGTCGTCGTTGCGCACGGTGGTGTTCAGGAATTGCCAGTGGGCCAGTTCGGCCAGCCAGGGCCATTCGCCGCATCGCTCGGGCTGCTCGGTGAGGAAGCGCACGAACTCGCGGCCGATCTCGGGGAACAGCGGCGTGGTGGCGCGGTGTTCGGCCAGGAACGCGCCGATCAGTTCGCGCCAGCGCTCGTCGGGCAGCACGCGGCGGACGACCGGGAAATTCTTCGCGAACAGGCTGGACAGGTTGTTGAAGAACAGCCGTCGGTAGATCGCCAGCCGGCGTGCCTCGACGCCATCGGGTGCGGGATGCGTCTCGGGGTCGCGGAGGTGGTCGGCGAAGCGCTTCTGCAGCGCCGCCAGCCGCTCAGGAGGCGTGGGCATGGCGCTCGGGCCGCTCCGGGTGGCGCGCCTGGAGGCGGTGGATGGTGCGGACCTCGTCGAGCAGCTGCTCGACCGGCGGAAAGTTGAAGTCGCGTTCCAGCAGCGTCGGCACCGGGCCGAGCTTTGCGTAGGCCGCATCGAGCAGGTCCCAGACCGGGTCGATGACGTCGGCGCCGTGGGTGTCGACGATCAGGTCTTCGGCCTCGTTGTGGTGGCCGGCAACGTGGATGTAGGCCACCCGTTCGGCCGGCAGACCGTCGAGGAAGGCCCGGGCGTCGTAGCGGTGATTGACGCTGTTGACGTGGATGTTGTTGACGTCGAGCAGCAGGTCGCAATCGGCGCGCTCGAGCACCTCGGTGATGAAGTCGAGCTCGCTGAGCTCGGTGGTCGGCTGGGCGTAGTAGGAGATGTTCTCCACCGCGATCCGCCGGCCGACCAGGTCCTGGGTGCGGCGGATCCGGTCGGCGACCCAGTCGACCGCTTCCTCGGTGAACGGAATCGGCATCAGGTCGTACAGGTGGCCGTGTTCGGAGCAGTAGCTCAGGTGCTCGGAATACAGCCGGATGTCATGGTCGTCGAGAAACCTCCGGACCCGCTTCAGGAACGTCTCGTCCAGCGGTTCCGGGGCGCCCAGCGACAGCGACAGGCCGTGGCAGACGAACGGCAGCCGTTCGGTGTAGCGCCGGAATGTCTTGCCGCGCGCGCCGCCGACGCCGATCCAGTTTTCCGGCGCGACTTCCATGAAGTCGACGTCGGCCAGGTCGGCGTGCTCCAGCGGGCCCAGCAGGGCCCGCCGCAGCCCGAGTCCCGCGCCCCGGAGGGGTGGTCGGGTTCTCATGGTTCGTTCGCTCCGGTTCTGCGGTGCGCTCAGGCGGCGCCGCAGGAACCCTCGCCGCACGAACCTTCACCGCAGGATCCCTCGGCATCGTCGCCTTCGCCGCAGGAACCTTCGCCACAGGAGCCCTCGGCGTCGTCGCCTTCGCCGCAGGAGCCTTCACCGCAGGATCCTTCCTTGTCATCGCCTTCGCCTTCGCCACAGGATCCTTCCCCGCAGGAGCCTTCGCCACAGGAACCTTCCTTGTCGTCGCCCTTGTCGCCGTGGTCGTCGAAGCCGACCTGGCCGCTACCGAAGGCGTTCAGGTCGTCGGCCTGGAACGGGTTGCCGGTCGAATCGCCTGCGAATGCGCTCAGCGCGAACGAAACACCGGCGACGGCGCCGATGGCACTAACGAGTTGTGTCTTCTTCATGAAAAGCCTCCAACAGC
The DNA here is from genome assembly GCA_964548715.1 of uncultured Halomonas sp. Classification (GTDB taxonomy): domain Bacteria; phylum Pseudomonadota; class Gammaproteobacteria; order Xanthomonadales; family Wenzhouxiangellaceae. The sequence goes on from CAZJSH010000015.1 coordinate 27,119, forward strand.
TTCTGAGTGTGATGGATCCGGTCGTGGCCGGATCCGTTGAACGGGCACGTATGGGTCGCGCCTGTCCGACAAGACCGAGGCCGGGTCGATTTTCTTTCAGGCGATTCCGGTATGCCCGGGCCTCCGGGCGCCGGGCCTGACCCGGTCGGGAGATCAGGAATAGCACACCAGGGGGCAGGAACTCAATGGGCAGCGGTCGCGGGATCGGGGTTGCCGGGGGTCTTGCGGGTGTAGTTGCACAGATCGGCGACCGGGCAGTGCGGGCAGTCCGGCGTGCGCGCCTTGCAGATGTACCGGCCGTGCAGGATCAGCCAGTGATGGGCGTGCTGCAGGTACTCGGCCGGCACGCGCTTCAGCAGCGCCTTCTCGACGGCCAGCGGCGTCTTGCCGGCGGCCAGGCCGGTGCGGTTGGCCACTCGGAAGATGTGGGTGTCCACGGCCATGGTCGGTTCGCCGAAGGCGGTGTTCATGACCACGTTGGCGGTCTTCCGGCCGACACCGGGCAGGGCCTCCAGCGCATCGCGCTCGCGTGGGACCTCGCCGTCGTACTGCTCGACCAGAGCCTTGCAGGTACGCATGACATTGCGGGCCTTCGAATTGAACAAACCAATGGTCTTGATGTGGTCTTTCAGTCCGTCTTCGCCGAGATCGAGAATCGCCTGCGGCGTGTTGGCGACCGGAAACAGCCGGCGGGTGGCCTTGTTGACGCCGACGTCGGTGGCCTGGGCGGAGAGGATCACGGCGATCAGCAGCTCGAAGGTCGACGAATACTCCAGTTCGGTGGTCGGCTCCGGATCCAGTTCGGCCAGGCGCCGGAAGAATTCGGTGCGTTTCTCGGGGTTCATCGGGCGCGGCATGATCGAAGTCTCGGGTGCTCAGGCAGTTTCGGGGCCCGGATCGGCGGCGGCCGGCGCGGTCCGGGGTGCCGGTTGGCGATTCTGGAGGTGCTGCCGGAGCGCGACCAGCAGCCCCAGCCCGATGAAGGCCCCCGGCGGCAGCACGGCCAGCAGCAGGCCGTGCTGTTCGGGAAACAGCTGCAGGGTCAGGCCGGCCGCCGCAGGCCCGAACAACTGGTCGGCGCCGGCCAGCAGCGAGCCGTGGCCGATCAATTCGCGCACGGCGCCGAGCACGACCAGCACCAGCAGGAAGCCGCTGCCCTGGGCCAGGCCGTCGTGCAGCGCATCGACGACCGGGCGGCGCGACGCGAAGGCCTCGGCGCGTGCCAGCAGCGTGCAGTTGGTGACGATCAGCGGGATGAAGATGCCCAGCGTGGTCCAGAGGTCGTAGAGAAACGCGGCGAGGATCCGGTCGACCACGGTGACCAGCGTGGCGATGATCAGCACGAACACCGGAATCCGGAGTTCCGGCGCCACCTGGTGGCGCAGCATCGAGACCAGCAGGTTGCTCGCCGTCAGGACCGCCAGCGTGGCCAGTCCGAGGCCGAGGCCATTGATCGCGGTGCCTGTGACGGCCAGCAGCGGGCACAGTCCGAGCAGCTGGACCAGGCCCGGGTTGTTGGACCAGAGGCCGTCGCGCCAGAGCGTGCGGGTCGATGGAGTCATTCGGTCACGCTCGGGATGTCGAAGATGCGCTCGCGGTTGTCGTGCTGCCAGGCCAGGACGCGGCGGACCGCGTCGATGACCGCAGCCGAGGTAATGGTTGCGCTCGACAGTGTATCGAAGGCGCCGCCGCGCCGGTCGGGCCGCCAGTCGTCGACCGGCGGATCGCCGAGCGCGCGGTCGTCGAACCGGGTGATCCAGTCCGAGCGGTCGCGCTCGATGCGGTCGCCGAGACCGGGCGTCTCGCGGTGTTCGAGGACCCGGACCCCGAGGACGTCGCCGTTGGGTCGCAGCGCGATCAGCAGCCGGATCGGGCCGCTGTAGCCCTCGCTGGTCGTGACGTCGGCGAGCAGCGCGGCCGGTTCGCCGTCCTGCCGGGCCCGGTGGATCGTCGACGGCGCCTCCAGCCCGGCAATCCAGGCCGGGAAGCGGTCGCGGATCGGGTCATTGTCGTAGCTGTCGTCGGGCAGCAGCTGGGTCAGCGTGGCGTGTGCCCGGCGCTCGGCCTGTTCGGCGATCGGCGCGGCGGTCCACTGGTGGACGCCGGCCAGCAGCACGGCGGCGGCCGCGGCGACCACTCCGAGCACCAGCAGCGGCCGTTGCCGGGACCCGCTCACGACCCGCCCCCGCCGTGGCCGTAGGTTCGCGGCCGGGTCAGTCGGTCGATCATCGGGGCGCCCATGTTCATCAGCAACACCGCGAAGGCGACACCGTCGGGGTAGCCGCCGTAGCGCCGGATCGCCAGGGTCAGGATCGCCACGCCAGCGCCGAACACCAGTCGACCGCGCATCGTCGAACAACCCGAGACCGGATCGGTGGCGATGAAGAACGCGGCCAGCACCAGCGCGCCGGAAAACACGTGCTGCAGCGGCGAGGGGTGGATGTCCGGGCCGAGCAGCCACATCGGCGTGGAGACCAGGATCGTGGTGCCGATCACCGCGACCGGCACGTGCCAGGAGATCACCCGGCGCCAGATCAGGTACATCCCGCCGAGCGCGTAGAAGTTCGCGATCCACTCCCAGCCCAGCCCGCCGAAGTCGCCGAAGATCGGAGCGTCGCGAATCTCCGTGACCAGCCGGTTCTCGGCCACCCCGGTCTTCAGCGCGTCCAGCGGCGTGGCCTGGCTGATCGCGTCCCAGTTGACCGAGGCCGGCAGCTGGCCGGTGAAGATCGCCACGGCCGTCTCGCCGATGCCGGGCAGGCCGGGCGTCAGCGAGCGCGGCGCCAGCCACTGCGAGAGTTCGATCGGAAACGCGATGATCACGGCGGCGAAGCCGACCATGGTCGGGTTGAACAGGTTCGAGCCCAGCCCGCCGTAGAGGTGCTTGGCGACGACGATCGCGAACACCATGCCGGTCAGCGCGATCCACCACGGGGCCAGCGGCGGCATGCACAGCGCGAACAGCACCGCCGTGACCACCGCGCTGCAGTCGGTCAGGAACGGCTTCAGCGGGCGCTGGCGCAGCCTCAGCATCGCCGCTTCCAGGATCAGCGCGAAGCCGACGGCCAGCGCGATCTGGAACAGGATCCCGACGCCGAAGTAAACAACATGGGCCACGATGCCCGGGACCAGCGCGTAGAGCACCTGGCGCATCACGCCGCCGACCGTGCTGATCGGCGGCAGGTGTGGGGCGCCGGCCAGCGAAAGATTCATCCGTCGTCCTCGCCGTCGCCGGCATCCTTCCGGGCCCGGGCGCGCTCGATCGCGGCCTGGACCTCGCTCTTCGCGCCGCCGGTATCCTTGAGCCTCCGCTCGCGCGCCTCGCGCTTGCGTCGCCGCTCGGCCTCGCGCTCGGCCAGCCGTTCTTCGCGGGCCTCGAAGCGGGCTTTCGCCCGCGCCGCGCGGGCATCCTCGACGCCGCGCTCGCGCAGCACGCCCTTGCCGTGGCGGTACTGGTCGACCAGCGGAATGTGGCTGGGGCAGACATGCGCGCAGCAGCCACACTCGATGCAGTCGAACAGGTTCAACGCCTGCGCGGCGTCGAAGTCGTCGGCAACGAGGTGCTTGTAGAGCATCTGGGGCAGCAGGCTGGCCGGACAGACGCGGATGCATTCGCCGCAGTTGATGCACGGCATGACCGGTTGCGTCCGCGCAGTGTCCTCGGGCCGGAGCGCCAGGATGCAGTTGCTGCCCTTGGTGATCGGAATCCGGTCCGAGGCCAGCGGCAGGCCGGACATCGGCCCGCCGAGCACCAGCCGGTCGAGATCGCCGGTCGGGCCGCCGGCGGCGGCGACGAGGTCGGCGATCGGCGTGCCCAGCCGGACGACGAGGTTGCGCGGGTGGACGATACCGGGTCCACTGACGGTGACGATCCGCTCGATGACCGGCCGCCCGTCGAACAGGATGTCGCGGGCCGCGGCCGCCGTCGCCACGTTGAGACAGACCAGGCCGAGATCCTGCGGCAGGCCGTCGTGCGGCACCTCGAGGCCGGTCAGCACCTGGATCAGCTGTTTCTCGCCGCCTTCGGGATAGACCGTGGTGACCTGCACCACACGGATCGGCGCGTCGGGGTCGACGGTCCGGATGGCCTCATTCAGCCGTTTGCGGACCTCGCCCATCTGGTCCTCGATGGCGATGACCACCTCTTCGGCGCCGGTCGCCCGGGTCAGGATCCGGGCACCCTCGACGATCGCCTCGGGCCGGCTGCGCATCAACATCTCGTCGCAGGAGATGTACGGCTCGCATTCCGAGCCGTTCAGGATCAGCGCGCGAATCGGCGGGAATCCGCCGCGGAGCTTGGCCGCGGTCGGGAACGCCGCCCCGCCGAGCCCGGCCAGGCCGCCGGCCCGGAGCCGCTCGATCAGCGCGTCGGGCGACTCGGCCGCCCAGTCGTCCGGCGTGTCCAGCGCCTCGAAGCGGTCCTCGCCGTCGGGCGCCAGCACCAGGCACGGCGCCGTACCGCCCGGCGGCCAGCTGACCGGCCCGTCGCGCAGGTCCTCGACGACGCCGGAGGTCGGCGCATGGATCGGGACTTCGCGGTCGCTGCGCGCACGGGTCAGCGGCTGGCCACCTACGACCCGGTCGCCGGGTTGAACCCGGCACTCGCCGGCCGGCCCCTGGTGCTGGACCAGCGGCAGCCAGAGCCGTTCGGGCAGGGGGGCGGGCGTCAGCGGATCGCGGCAGGCGATCTGCTTGTGGTGGCGAAGCTTCAGACCCCCGGGAAAGCGGTACAGGTGCCGCCCGATCTCGATCTCAGCCATGCCGGACCTCGATCGGAATCGAGTCGGTCCGCGCGCCGGGTTCGGGCCAGATGAACGGAGCCGGTCGCGGCACCAGGTCGATGCAGTCCACCGGGCAGGGCGGGAGGCACAGTTCGCAGCCGGTGCAGTCGGCCTCGATGACCGTGTGCATCCGCTTGGCGGCCCCGACGATCGCATCCACCGGGCACGCCTGGATGCAAAGGGTGCAGCCGATGCAGCGATCTTCATCGATGAAGGCGACCTGCGGCGGCTTGGTCTCACCGCGTTCGGCGTCCAGAGGTTTCGGTTCGCGGCCGAGCAGTTCGGCGAGTTCGCGCACGCCGGCCTCACCGCCGGGCGGGCACTGGTTGATGTCGGCTTCGCCGCGCGCGATGGCCTCGGCGTAGGGACGGCAACCGGGATAGCCGCACTGTGCGCACTGGGTCTGGGGCAGCACCGCGTTGATCTTCTCGACCACCGAATCTTCGTCCGGCGCCATTCGGCGGGCGCTGATCCGCAGCACCAGCCCGATGCCCAGCAGCAGGCCCAGCAGCACGCCGAGTGCGGTGACAACGCCGCTCACAGCTTTGCGAACCCGGCGAAGCCCATGAACGCCAGCGCCATCAATCCGGCGGTGATCAGCGCGATCGGCGCGCCGCGGAAGCTGGCCGGTACGTCGGCCAGCTCCAGTCGCTCGCGGGCCGCGGCCAGCAGTACCAGCACCAGCCCGAAGCCGGCCGCCGCGCCGAAGCCGTACAGGGCCGATTCGACCAGCGAATGCTGTTCGCGCACGTTCAGCAGCGCCACACCCAGCACCGCACAGTTGCTGGTGATCAGCGGCAGATAGATGCCGAGCACGCGATGCAGCAGCGGCGCGACATGGCGCAGCGTGAGCTCGGTCAGCTGGACCAGCCCGGCGATGACCACGATGAAGGCGACGATGCGCAGGTATTCCAGACCCAGCGGTTCCAGCACCCAGGCGGTCAGCACGTAACTGGCGACCGCCGACAGCGTCAGCACGAAGGCGGTAGCCATCGCCATGCCGGCCGCGCCTTCCACCCGCCCGGAGACGCCGAGAAACGGGCACAGTCCGAGGAACTGCACCAGCACGAAATTGTTGACCAGCGCGGCGCTGACGACGATGAGCAGGAGGTCCATGACACCCGGGATTGTGCCATCGGCGCATCGATGCTGCCCACTGCGAACGCGCGGTCGAGGGCCGGAACGAAATGCCCCCGCGGCGAGGCGGGGGCATTGCGCATGCGGTTCGTTCGACCGGAGCGGGTCAGGTCTGCTCGGCCGGCCGGCCGGCGGGCTCCGGCGCGTCGTCGTCGCTGGACCCGGTCGGCGGATTGCCGCTGTCGTCCCAGCCCTCGGGCGGATCGGGCTCGTGGCCGTCCATGATCTGGTCGATCTGCCTGGCGTCGATGGTTTCGTAGCGCATCAGCGCATCGGCCATCAGGTGAAGCTGGCGATCGTGTTCGGTCAGGATGTCCTTGGCGCGCTCGTATTCCTTGTTGATGATCGTGCGCACTTCCTTGTCGATCTGGCGATGCGTCTCGTCGGAGATGTTCTTGTGCTGGGTCACCGAACGGCCGAGGAAGACCTCGTCTTCGTTTTCGTCATAGGACAGCGGGCCGAGCACGTCGGACAGGCCCCACTTGGAGACCATGTTGCGGGCGATCGCCGTGGCCCGCTCGATGTCGTTGCTGGCGCCGGTGGTGACCTTTTCCTTACCGTAGATCAGTTCCTCGGCGACGCGGCCGCCGAACAGGCTGGCCAGCTGCGATTCGAGCTGGGTCTTGTTCTGGCTGTACTTGTCTTCTTCGGGCAGGAACATCGTGACGCCCAACGCCCGTCCGCGCGGAATGATCGAGACCTTGTAGACCGGGTCGTGCTCGGGCACGATCCGACCGACGATCGCGTGACCGGCCTCGTGGTAGGCGGTCAGCCGCTTGTCGTCCTCGTTCATGACCATGGACTTGCGCTCCGCGCCCATCATGATCTTGTCCTTGGCGCGCTCGAAGTGATCCTGGTGGACCGTCTTGGAGTTCTCGCGCGCGGCGAACAGGGCCGCTTCGTTGACGAGGTTGGCCAGGTCGGCACCGGAGAAGCCGGGCGTACCCCGCGCGATGTTCCGGGCGTTGACGTCGTCGTGGATCGGCACCTTGCGCATGTGCACGGTGAGAATCTGTTCGCGGCCCTTCAGGTCCGGCAGCGGGACCACGACCTGGCGGTCGAAACGGCCCGGCCGCAGCAGCGCCGGGTCGAGCACGTCGGGCCGGTTGGTCGCGGCGATCAGGATGATGCCCTCATGGCCGTCGAAGCCGTCCATTTCGACGAGCAGCTGGTTCAGCGTCTGCTCGCGTTCGTCGTGCCCGCCGCCGAGGCCGGCGCCGCGGTGGCGGCCGACGGCGTCGATTTCATCGATGAAGATGATGCACGGCGCATGCTTCTTGGCCGTCTCGAACATGTCGCGGACACGGGATGCGCCTACGCCGACGAACATCTCGACGAAATCGGAACCGGAAATGGAGAAGAAGGGCACCTTCGCCTCGCCGGCGATGGCGCGCGCCAGCAGGGTCTTGCCGGTGCCGGGCGGGCCGACCATCAGCACGCCCTTCGGAATCTGGCCGCCGAGCCGCTGGAACTTGGCCGGGTTGCGCAGGAACTCGACCAGTTCGACCACTTCGTCCTTGGCCTCTTCGACGCCGGCGACGTCGTTGAACGTGACCTTGACCTGGTCCTCGCCCTGCAGCTTGGCGCGCGACTTGCCGAAGCTCATCGCGCCGCCCCGGCCGCCCGCGCCGCCCTGCATCTGGCGCATGAAGTAAACGAACAGGAACACCAGCAGCAGCACCGGCAGCAGGCTGATCAGGATATCGACGAGCACCGAGCGACCTTCCGGCGGCACGGCCGAGTGCTGGACCCCGTTGTTCTCGAGATCGGCGATCAGGCCCGAATCGTTCGGCGGGGCGAAGGTCTCGTAGGCGCGGCCGGCAGTGGTCTGGCCGGTGATCTGCTGGCCCCCGTTCTGGGCCTGGATGACCGCTGTCTCGATCTGGCCGTTGCGGACCTGCTCGAGGAACGTCGAATACTCGACGGCCTGGGCCGGACTCTCGGTCTCGGCGTAGTGCTGGAAAACGCTCATCAGGACCATCGCGATGATGATCCACATCAACAGGTTCTTGGCGAGCTGGCTCAAGGTCGTTGCTCCTGACTGTCTCGTCGATTGCGCCGGACGGCGGGCCGCCCGGTGCCGATTCTGGGTGTTCTCGTCGGATCAGGACGGCTTCAGACCGTCGCCGACCAGGTAGGCCTCGCGGCTCTCGCGCCGGGAAGACTTCGGTTTGCGAATCCGTACGGCCTTGAATGTAGCACGCGCTTCGCGAACGAACGCGTCAAAGCCTTCACCCTGAAACAGCTTGACCACGAACCGTCCGTTCGGTTCCAGCCACTGGCGCGCGAAGTCCAGCGCCAGCTCGGCCAGGTGCATGCTTCGGGCCTGATCCGCCACTGCGATGCCGGAAAGATTGGGGGCCATGTCGGAAAGAACAAGGTCGACCCGTTCGCCGACCCGGGCCTCGAGCTGATCGAGCACGTCCTGCTCGCGGAAATCGCCCTCGATGATCTCGACGCCGGGCAGGGCGTCCATCGGCAGGATGTCCAGGGCAACGACCCGACCGGATTCCCCGACCTTCCCGGCCGCGACCTGGGCCCAGCTACCGGGTGCCGCCCCGAGATCGACGACCTTCAGTCCGGGCCGCAACAGGCGGTCCTTCTCGTCGAGCTCCAGCAGCTTGTACGCTGCCCGCGCACGGTAGCCGGCCGCCCGGGCCTGCTTCACGTACGGGTCCTTTTCCTGGCGCGCTTTCCAGCGGTTGGAGCTCATCGAAGCGGCATGTCGTCGTCGAATCCACCTATCATTATCGCATTCGGGCCGCGTGCGATAATGACCGGCTTTCGACTGCTACCGAGACGCCGATGAGTCGCCGCATTCTCGTCACCGCCGCGCTGCCCTACGCCAACGGCCCGATCCACCTCGGCCACATGCTGGAGTACGTCCAGACCGACATCTGGGCCCGGTTCCAGCGCGCCCGCGGCCACGAGGTGGTGTTCGCCTGGGCCGACGATGCGCACGGCACGCCGATCATGCTCAACGCCGAGAAACGGGGCGTCACGCCCGAGCAGCTGATCGAGCATTTCGGCGAAGAGCACGAACGCGATTTCCGCGAGTTCGGCATTGCCTACGACAACTTCTCCTCGACCCACACCGACACCAACCGCGTGCTGGTCGAGGAGATCTGGCAGAAGCTGGTCGACGGCGGCAGCGTCGTCACCCGGACGATCGAGCAGTTCTTCGACACCGAGAAGAACATGTTCCTGCCCGACCGCTTCATCCGCGGGTCCTGTCCGCGCTGCGGCGCGGCCGAGCAGTACGGCGACTCCTGCGAGGCCTGCGGCGCCACGTACGAGCCGACCGACCTGGTCGAGCCGCGCTCGGTGTTGTCGGGCTCGACGCCGGTCATGAAGCGCACCGAGCATCATTTCGTGACGCTGAAGCCCTTCGAGGAAGGCCTGAAGACCTGGATGCGCTCCGGACCGCTGCAGGACGAGGTTGCCAACAAGCTCGACGAGTGGTTCGAAGGTGGCCTCCGCGACTGGGACGTGACCCGCGACGCGCCGTACTTCGGCTTCCGGATTCCGGGCACCGAGGACAAGTACTTCTATGTCTGGCTCGACGCGCCGGTCGGTTATCTGTCGAGCTTCAAGGAAGTCTGTGACCAGCGCGGCCTGGATTTCGACGCATGGGTCCGGCCCGGCTCGGATGCCGAGATGCATCACTTCATCGGCAAGGACATCATCTACTTCCACTGCCTGTTCTGGCCGGCGATGCTCGAAGGCGCAGGCTTCAAGCGCCCCGACACCGTCCACGCGCACGGTTTCCTGACCGTCAACGGGACCAAGATGTCGAAGTCACGGGGCACCTTCATCATGGCCAGGACCTGGCTGGACCACCTGCCGCCGGACGTGCTGCGCTACTACTTCGCCGCCAAGCTCGGGCCCGGCCTGTCGGACCTGGACCTGAACTTCGACGACTTCACCAACCGGGTCAACTCGGACCTGGTCGGCAAGCTGGTCAATATCGCCAGCCGGGCCGCGGGCTTCATCCACAAGTCCGGCGGCGGCTCGCTGGCCGCGACGCTCCCCGACGCCGACCTGTACCGCGAGTTCACCGACGCGACCGAGGCGATTGCCGAGGATTACGAACAGCGCAACTTCGCCTCGGCCATCCGCCGGATCATGGCGCTGGCCGACCGCGCCAACCAGTACGTCGACGAACACAAACCGTGGAAGATGGCGAAGGAAGACGGCCGCGAGGCCGAGGTCGTCGCCGTCTGCACCCAGGCGCTGAACCTGTTCCGCGTGCTGACCACCTGGCTGTCGCCGGTGATCCCGACCATCGCGCAGAACGCCGGCGACTTCCTGAACGACGACCTGATGACCTGGTCCGGTCTTGAGACACCACTGCTCGATCACGAGATCGAGACCTTCCAGCCGCTGGCCCGCCGGGTCGAAGCAAAACAGATCGAGGCCCTGATGAACGACGCCAAGGAATCCCTGGAATCCACAGAGACCGCCGCTAGCGAACCGGCCGCCGCGCCGAAGCTGGACCTGGCCCCCGAGATCACCATCGACGACTTCATGAAGCTCGACCTGCGCGTGGCTCGCATCGCCGAGGCCGGCTTCGTCGAAGGTGCCGACAAGCTGCTCCGCCTGGTCCTCGACCTCGGTTCCGAGACTCGCCAGGTCTTCGCCGGCATCCGCGGCGCCTACGAGCCGTCCGAGCTCGAAGGCCGGTTGACCGTCATGGTCGCCAACCTCAAGCCGCGCAAGATGCGGTTCGGGATGTCCGAGGGCATGGTGCTGGCGGCCGGTGGCGATGACGGCGGGCCGTACCTGCTGGCGCCGGATTCGGATGCGCAGCCGGGCATGCGGGTTAAGTAGGTTTTTTTCCGGGGCGCTGCCCCGGGCCCCATTTGTATTGCCATTTTCTCCGAATCCGTCGCCCCGGCCTCGAGCCGGGGTCCAGCGACTTTTCCTGTTCTTCGCCCGGAGTCAAAGGCGTTTCGCACGCCTGCTTCGCAGGCTGTTGCGAGGTACTTTTGAGGCCCCAAAAGTACCCAAAATGGCTGCGCGAACATCGCCGCCCGCTGCGCGGGTTCCCTGCGATGCTCGGTGCGAGCGGGGCAAAAAGAACTCGCTTCGCTCAGACACCTTTTTGCCTCTTTCCGCTCGCCCCTCCGCTTCTCGGCGGCGCTGACGGCGGGCAACGTCATAACCGGTTCGCCGGACCCTTTGCTCTCTCGGAATTCTGAGCG
>CAZJSH010000016.1:0-34909 GCA_964548715.1 uncultured Halomonas sp.
GAGCATGGTCGGTGCGATGTCGCGCAGGCTTCCACGCGCCTCCATCCGGGCCGGCCGACCGAAGTGGACCAGCGGCACCGGGTTGACCGTGTGGGCGGTGTGCGGCTGACCGGTCTCGGGGTCTGTCATCTGCTCGACGTTGCCGTGATCGGCGGTGACCAGCATCTCTCCGCCGATGTCGTCAATCGCCTCGACGACCCGGCCGAGCAGTCGGTCGACGGCCTCGGCCGCCTGGACCGCAGCGTCGAAGATGCCGCTGTGGCCGACCATATCGGGGTTGGCGACGTTGCAGACGATGACGGAATAGTCGCCGCCCCGGATCGCGTCGACCAGTCGGTCGGTCAGTTCCGGCGCACTCATCTCGGGCTGGAGGTCGTAGGTCGCGACGTCGGGCGAGGGCACCAGAACGCGGCTTTCGCCGTCGAAGACCTGCTCTTCACCGCCGTTGAAGAAGTAGGTCACGTGGGCGTACTTCTCGGTCTCCGCGATGCGAAGCTGGTGCAGGCCGGCACGCGCGAGCTCTTCGCCGAGCAGGTGGTCCATGCGCTGGGGCGGAAACGCGACGTCGACCGGTAAGCCGTCGAGATAGGCCGTCATCGTGGTCATCGCCGCAAGCGCCGGCCGGCGGGCTTCGAAGGAGTCGAACCCGGGTTCGGCCAGCGCGCGGCAGAACTGGCGGGCCCGGTCGGCGCGGAAGTTGAACCAGATCACGGCGTCGCCGTCCTCGATCGGCGCGCCGTCGACGATGATCGTCGGCTGGACGAACTCGTCGTTCTCGTCGCGTTCGTAGCCGGCTTCCAGCGCCTCGAGGGCATTGGCTGCCCGGCGTTCGGAACGCGCATCGACGATGGCGTCCCAGGCGCGTCGGACCCGATCCCAGCGATTGTCGCGGTCCATCGCGAAATAGCGTCCGCCGACCGTGGCGATGCGCGCCCGGTCGATTCCGTCGATGATCTGCTGCAGGCGGCCCAGCGATGCGGTCGCCGACCGCGGTGGCATGTCGCGACCGTCGAGAATCGCGTGGACGACGATCGGTCCGGGGTGATATTCGTCGGCCATGGCCAGCAGCGCGAACAGGTGTTCCTCGTGGCTGTGGACGCCACCGGGCGAGAGCAGGCCGATCAGGTGCAGCGTGCTCTCGGGTGCGGCAGTCATCGCGCCACGCAGCGCCGGGTTTTCGGCGAAGTTGCCGTCGGCGATAGCGCGAGTGATCCGGGTGAAGTCCTGGTAGACGATGCGGCCGGCACCGATGTTCATGTGGCCGACCTCGGAGTTGCCCATCTGGCCGGCCGGCAGCCCGACCGCTTCGCCCGAGGTCTCGAGCAGCGCGTGCGGACAGCTCGCCCAGAGCCGGTCCCAGTGCGGCGTGTCGGCGGTGCTTATGGCGTTGTCGGGCGCGGGGTCGCGAATCCCCCAGCCATCGAGAATCAAAAGCAGGAGCGGCGTCTTGGCAGTCATCCGAAAACCGGTCGGGTAGGCTTCGGGGCCGGATTATCCCACAGGGCCGACGAGGTAGCAGGGCAGGCGGGAATGCGAGATAATGGGCGTTTTGCACGGACGGACGCTCTCGCATGGAACAGGTCCTCGGCTTCATCGGCAACCACCCGCTGCTCACCGGCGCTTTCGCGGTCGTACTGGCCGCCTTGATCGCCACCGAATTGGGTCGTCTGTCGCGTCGTTGGAAGGAACTCGAGACGCACCAGGCCATTCTTCTGATCAACCGGCAGGATCCGCTGATCCTCGATGTGTCGAACAGCACCGATCACGCCGAGGCGCACATCCTGAACGCGCAGCACATGCCGCCGTCGCGGATCGAGGCCGGCAACCAGACGCTGATGAAGGCCAAGGACCGGCCGATCCTCATCTACTGCAAGAACAACCAGGTCGCGCCGCAAATGGCCACGCGTCTGACCAAGCTCGGCTTCGAGCAGGTCCATGTGCTCAAGGGCGGTCTGAGCCAGTGGCGCGCCGACAACCAGCCGGTGACCCGCGGCAAGGGCAAGAAGAAGCACCGCGACAAGCCGAAATCGCAGCAATCGAAGAAATCGAAGAAATCGGCCGAAGCGTCGAACGCGGACGCTCAACCGTCGAACGATCCTTCGAACGGCCGGTCCGACGAGCCCCGGGCGGACAAGTCCGCCGACTGAGGTCCCGACGCCGGCCCGACGGACCGTCCCGGACGATCCGTCCCGGATTCCGACATACTCTCGAACATCGAACAGGGAACGCATACGACATGGAAGAACAACCGAATGAAGCCGCCGCCGGCGGTGAGAACCAGCAGCAGGCCAGCATGGCCGTTCAGCACGTCTACCTGAAGGATTGCTCCTTCGAGGCGCCCGGGGCCCTGGGTCTCGACGGGGCCGAAGGCCAGCCGGACATGAACCTGAACCTGTCCCAGCGGGTCAACACGCTGGAGGACAACCGGTACGAGGTGATCCTGACGGTGACCGTGACCGCGAAGCAGGGCGACAAGACGGCGTTCATCGCCGAGGTGCACTACGCCGGCATCTTCCAGATCGCCGGCTTCAGCGAGCAGCAGTTGCCCTACGTGATCAACGTGCTGTGCCCGAACCTGCTGTTCCCGTACGCCCGGACCCAGATCGGCCAGATGATCGCCGCCGGCGGGTTCGTCGCGCCGCCGCTGCAGCCGATCAACTTCGAGCAGATCTACGCGCAGCGCGTGCAGCAGGCCCAGGCGGGTCAGGCGCCGAACGGCGCGGCCGAGTGACCACCGAGAGCCCGATCACGTGAGCGCGTCGTCGGCAACGAACGACGGCCTCGAGACCGGGCCGGTTGCCGTTCTAGGGGCCGGCTCCTGGGGCACCGCGCTGGCAATGCAGCTGGCGCGGGTCGGCCACCGGGTCCGCTTGTGGAGCCGGGATGCCGAGCACGTCGAGGCGATGCGGCGCGAGCGCTGCAACGCGCGCTATCTTCCGGACATCGAGCTCGACCCTTCGATCGAGCCGGTGGCCGATGTGGCGGCTGCGCTGCAGGGCGCGAGCCGCATCCTGGTCGTCACGCCCAGCCATGCCTTCGGCGAAACGCTCGACGCCGTCGCCGACCGGGTGACCGCAGAGACCGGCCTGGCCTGGGCGACGAAGGGGTTCGAACCCGGTACCGGGCGGTTCCTCAGCGAGCTGGCGCGCGATCGGCTCGGCGATTCGATTCCGCTGGCCGCGGTGTCGGGCCCGTCGTTCGCCGGCGAGGTCGCTCGCGGCCTGCCCACCGCAGTGACGGTCGGTGCCTCGACGCCTGAATTCGGCCGCGACTGGGCCGAGCTGCTGCACGGTTCGAGCTTCCGGGCCTATTACACGGCAGACCTGAACGGCGCCCAGCTCGGCGGGGCGGTCAAGAACGTGCTGGCGATCGCCTGCGGTATGGCCGACGGCCTGGGCCTGGGCGACAACACCCGTGCGGCCCTGATCACGCGTGGGCTGGCCGAAATGATGCGGCTGGGCGAGGCGCTGGGCTGCCGGGACCGGACCCTGATGGGGCTGGCCGGGATGGGCGACCTGGTGCTGACCTGCACCGGCAATGCCTCGCGAAATCGCCGCTTCGGCCTTGCGCTGGGGCGTGGCGGAAGCGCCGACCAGGCCCGCGCCGAGATCGGTCAGGTGGTCGAAGGCGTCGATGCGGCCGAGGAAGTCATGCGCGCGGCGGAACGGGCCGGCGTCGAAATGCCGATTTCCGAACAGGTGCACGGCATCCTGTTCAAGGGCTGGAACGCGGCAAAGGGCGTGCGCGTGCTGATGGAGCGCGAACCGAAGGCCGAAACCGACTGACGCGATCCGCGATCACCATCCGCGAAGACTTCAGGACGAACCATGGAAACGCTGGACTACAACGAACTCGCCGTGCCCGGTGTTCGGCAACTCAAGCCGTACACGCCGGGCAAGCCGATCGACGAACTGGAGCGCGAATACGGCGTCCGCGACTCGATCAAGCTGGCCTCGAACGAGAATCCGCTGGGCGCCAGCCCGCTGGCGCTGGACGCCGTTCGCAAGGCGGTCGACGAGCTCTGGCTCTACCCGGACGCCAATGGATATCACCTGAAGGCCGCGCTGGCCGAGAAGCACGGAGTCGATCCGGCCTGCATCACCCTGGGCAACGGTTCGAACGACGTGCTGGTGTTCCTTGCCCAGGCGTTCCTTGGCCCTGGCCTGAAGGCAGTGTTCTCGCAGTACTGCTTCGCGGTCTATCCCATCGCGACCCAGATGGTCGGCGCCGAGGCCTCGGTGGCGCCGGCCCTGCCGGACGACCATCCGATGGCGCTCGGCCACGATCTGCGCGGGCTCTACCAGCGGGTCGACGCCGACACCCGGTTGGTCTTCATCGCCAACCCGAACAACCCGACCGGCACCTGGCTGCCCGGTGAACGGATCCGTGATTTCCTGGCCTCGCTACCGGGGCACGTGATCTGCGTGGTCGATGAGGCCTATACCGAATACGCCGAATCCGACGAACTCGGCGAGGCCTCGACCTGGCTGGAGCAGTTTCCGAACCTGGTCGTCACCCGCACGTTCTCGAAGGCCTACGGTCTGGCCGGGCTGCGTGTCGGCTACGCGCTGTCGAACCCCGGGGTCGCCGATCTGCTGAATCGGGTCCGTCCGGCCTTCAACGTCAATTCTCTGGCGCTGGCCGCGGCCGAGGCGGCGCTGAAGGACCGGGCGTTCATCGACGAGTCGCGCCGGATGAACGCTGCAGGCCTGGTCCAGCTGCGTGACGGGCTGCAAGCGCTCGGCGTCGGCGTGGTGCCCTCGGCGGCCAATTTCGTGCTGGCCCGGTTCGACCGCAGCGGCGCCGAGCTCAACGAGGCGCTGCTGCGGCGCGGCAACATCGTGCGGCCGGTCGGCAACTACGGGCTGGACCACGACCTGCGGATCACGGTCGGAACCGAGCGTCAGAACCGGCGCCTGCTCGACGCCCTCGGCGAGATTCTCGAGGGCTGACGGGCATGCAGCTTCGGGTTCATCCGGCGCGGTCTGCGCTTTCCGGCAGCATCCGGGCGCCCGGGGACAAGTCGATCTCCCATCGTGCGGCGTTGTTCGGCGGTCTGGCCCGAGGCACGACCGAGATCCGCGGCTTCCTCGAGGGCGAGGACACGCGGGCGACGCTGGCTGCGGTCGCTGCGCTCGGGGCAATCGTGGAGCGCGACGGCGAGACGATCCGCATTCACGGCGGCCCGTTGCGCGCGCCCGACGAGCCGCTGGATCTCGGCAACGCCGGCACCGGAATCCGGCTGCTGGCCGGTGCGCTGGCCGGTCATCCCGACCTGCGCGGCCGCACGATCACGCTGACCGGCGACGGATCGTTGTCGCGGCGGCCGATGGACCGCATCATCGAGCCGCTCGAACGCATGGGCGCTCGCATCGGAAGCAACGACGGCCGCGCGCCGCTTGTTCTTCACCCGCGGCCCCTGCAGCCGATCGATATCGAACTGTCCATCGCCAGCGCCCAGGTCAAGTCGGCGATTCTCCTGGCCGGCCTCAATGCCGACGGCCGGACCCGGGTGGTTTCGCCCGCACCGTCGCGGGACCACACCGAGCGACTGCTGCCGGCCTTCGGCGTCCCGGTCCGTGTCGACGGGCTGCGCGTCGAGGTCGACGGGCCGGTTCGCCTGCGGGGCGGCCGGTTGACGGTGCCCGGCGATCTCTCGTCGGCCACGTTCCCGCTGGCCGCCGCGCTGCTGGTGCCCGGCTCGGCGATCCGGCTGAACGGGGTGGGCCTGAACCCGACCCGCGACGGCGTGCTGCGCATCCTCGAACGCATGGCGCCGGGCAGCGTCGAACGGCAGGCCGGCACCATTGATTGCGGCGCCGGCGATGAGCCGGTCGCCGATCTTGCCGCCTGCCATGTCGGTCGCCCCCTGGGCATCGACGTCCCGGTCGAGTGGGTGCCGCTGGCGATCGACGAATTCCCGATGTTGATGGCGCTGGCGGCCGTGGCCGAAGGAGAAACCGTGATTCGCGGTGCCGAGGAGTTGCGCGTGAAGGAGTCGGACCGGATTGCCGTGATGACCGAGCAGCTCCGCCGATTGGGGGTTTCGATCGAGGAGCGGCCCGATGGAGCACGCATCGCCGGGGGCGCGGTCCGCGGTGGCCGGGTCGACGCCGGAGGTGATCATCGCGTCGCGATGAGTCTCGCGGTGCTGGCGCTGGTCGCCGATGCGCCGGTCGATATCGACGGCGCTGACTGGATCGCGACCAGCTATCCGGGCTTCGTCGAGGACCTGCGCACGCTCGGCGCCGAGATCGAGGTACTGCAATGAGCGGCCCGCCACCGGTCCTGACCATTGACGGGCCCTCCGGCGTCGGCAAGGGCGCGGTCTCGGCGCAAGTCGCCGCGGCGCTGGGCTGGCGGGTGCTGGATTCCGGTGCGGTGTACCGAGCAGTCGGTCTCGCGGCGCTGGAGCAGGGCGTCGACGAAACCGACCGCGACGGCCTGATCGCGCTGAGTCGCCGGCTTCCGCTGTCGTTCCGGCCGGGCGCCGACGGCATCGAGGTGCTGCTCGACGGGCGACCGGTCGGCGAAACGCTGCGCAGCGAACCGGTCAGCGTCATGGCGTCGAAAGTGGCGGCAATACCCGAGATCCGGGCCGCGCTGCTGGACCTGCAGCGGGATTGCCGCCAGCCGCCGGGGCTGGTCGCCGACGGGCGAGACATGGGGACCGTGGTCTTTCCGGATGCGCCGGTCAAGGTGTTCCTCGAAGCCAGCGTCGAGGAACGGGCACAGAGACGGTATAAGCAGTTGAAGGAAAAAGGGGAACCTGTTATTCTTGCGCGTCTTTTTCGGGACATGCAGGAGCGGGATCGCCGCGATCGCGAGCGAGCGGTCGCTCCGACGGTTCCGGCCGACGACGCGGAAGTGATCGATACCACCGCGCTGACGCTGGACGATGTCGTTGCGACCATTCTCGAGCGGGTTCGTTCGCGGATCCAGTGGCCTGCCCGGAAAGGATGATCGGAACGACGTTGCCCGTCCGGGTCGTCCGACCGTACCAAGACGAGTGCGCCGCGGCCGCCGGGTAACGGCTCCGCGCGCGTTTTTTTTCAAACGAGCGCCCGATGGGGCGCAGACGACAGGACGCCGGGCCCGACCCTCTGAACCTGGAACCCCTTGCGCCGGCATCCTGCAGGAACACCGTACCTACACATGACTGAAACTTTTGCCGAACTCTTCGAAGAGAGCCTGAATGAAGCCCACCTCCGTCCGGGCGCTATCGTCAACGGACGCGTGGTCGAAATCCGCAACGACGTTGTGGTCATCAACGCCGGACTGAAGTCCGAGGGCATCGTCCCGATCCACCAGTTCCGCAAGCCCGATGGCGAGCTGGAAGTGGAAGTGGGCGACGATGTGGAAGTTTCGCTGGACGCCGTCGAGGACGGTTTCGGCGAGACCCGCCTGTCGCGCGAGAAGGCCAAGCGTGCGCGGATCTGGGACAAGCTGGAGCTTGCCTCCGAGGACGAGCAGAACGTCATCGGCCAGATCACGGGCAAGGTCAAGGGCGGCTTCACCGTCAGCATCGACGGCATCCGCGCCTTCCTGCCGGGCTCCCTGGTCGACGTTCGGCCGGTCCGCGATCCGAGCTACCTCGAAGGCAAGGACCTCGAATTCAAGATCATCAAGCTGGATCGCCGTCGCAACAACCTCGTGGTGTCGCGCCGCGCCGTGGTCGAACACGAGTTCGCCGCCGAGCGCGAAGACCTGATCGAGCGCCTGGATGAGGGCGCGGTCGTCAAGGGCGTCGTGAAGAACCTCACCGATTACGGTGCGTTTCTCGACCTCGGCGGCATCGACGGTCTGCTGCACATCACCGACATGTCCTGGAAGCGAGTCCGTCACCCGTCCGAAGTGGTCGAAGTCGGCGACGAGCTGGAAGTCCGCGTTCTGCGCTTCGACCGTGAGCGCATGCGCGTCTCGCTGGGCCTCAAGCAGTTGGGCGAGGATCCGTGGGACAACATCGATCGGCGTTACCCGCCGAGTTCGCGCCTGTTCGGCCGCGTCACCAACATCACCGACTACGGCTGCTTCGTCGAAATCGAGGATGGGGTGGAAGGCCTGGTCCACGTGTCCGAAATGGACTGGACCAACAAGAACGTGAATCCGAACAAGGTCGTGCACATCGGCGAAGAAGTCGAAGTCATGGTGCTCGACGTCGATCCGGAGCGCCGCCGCATTTCGATGGGCATGAAGCAGGTCAAGCCGAACCCCTGGGAAGCGTTCGCCGCTCTGCACAACAAGGGCGACAAGGTGTCCGGCACGATCAAGTCGATCACCGACTTCGGCATCTTCATCGGCCTGGAAGGCGACATCGACGGCCTGGTTCACCTGTCGGACATCTCCTGGATGACCCCGGGCGAAGAAGCCATCCGCAACTTCCGCAAGGGCGAGGAACTCGAGGCCGTGGTGCTGGCCGTGGATCCCGAGCGGGAGCGCATCTCGCTCGGCATCAAGCAGCTCGACCAGGATCCGTTCGCGACCTTCATGGCTGAACATCCGCGCGGTTCGATCGTCAACGGCCGGGTTCGTGAAATCGACGAGCGCGGTGCCGTGGTCGAACTGGCCGATGGCGTCGATGGCTATCTGAAGGCCAACGACATGGCCAAGGAACGCGTCGACGATGCGACCAAGATCTACAAGGTCGGCGACGAAGTCGAAGCGAAGTTCGTCGCGCTGGACCGCAAGTCCCGCAATCTGACGTTGTCGATCCGGGCCAAGGACGAGGACGAACTCGCCGAGGCGGTCGATCAGTACCAGGCGCCGAAGGCCAGCGGAACCAAGCTGGGCGAATTGCTGCGCGAGCAGCTCGGCAAGGACTGATCCTCCGTTGCAATCATCGGGCCGTCGCCATGCGGCGGCCCGTTCGTCTTCGCGGTTGAGGGAACCGCACGAGGGAGTCGTCTTCGACCATGACCAAGTCGGAACTCATCGAAAAGCTTGCCGCCGAGCAACGGCACCTGAGCCAGGCCGACGTCGACATGGCCGTGCGCACGATCATCGAGCAGATGAGTGCCTCGCTGTCGAGCGGCGACCGGATCGAGATCCGCGGGTTCGGCAGCTTCTCCCTGCATTTCCGTCCGCCGCGCATGGGCCGCAACCCCAAGACCGGCGACGCAGTGGCCCTTCCGGGCAAGCACGTGCCGCATTTCAAGCCCGGCAAGGAACTCCGCGAGCGGGTCAACGCCGCCGTCCAGGCCCCACAGGACTGAGCCATGATCCGCTGGCTCTTCGCGCTGATCGTCCTGGCCGGCGTCGCGCTCGGCCTGACGCTGGGCGTTCTCAATGCCGACCCCGTCACGCTGGACCTCGGTATGGTCCGCTGGACCACTTCGCTGGGCGCCGTCGTGGCGGCGGCTGCCGGCGCCGGCCTCTTCGCCGGCCTGCTGCTCGGCGCCGTGGTGGTGCGATGGGGACGCCGTGCACCGTCCGGTCGCAGTGGACTCAGCGATCTGCGCGTGACCCCGTCGCCGGATGAGTGAACTGACATGGGCCGCGCTCGCCCTGCTGCCCGTTGCAGCCGGATGCGGGTGGTGGCTGGCGCATCGGAACCTGCGCCGCGGTGAGCGACGGCAGACCAGCGACCTGTCGACGAATTACTTTCGCGGGCTCAATTACCTCCTGAACGAACAGCCGGACAAGGCCATCGAGGTCTTCGTGCGGCTGGCCGAAATCAATGCCGATACGGTCGAAACGCATCTTGCGTTGGGCAACCTGTTCCGCCGCCGGGGCGAGACCGACAAGGCAATCCGGTTCCACCGGCACATCATGAGCCGTCCGCAACTGTCCGAGCAGCATCGAACCCAGGCGCTGCTGGAACTCGCCGAGGACTACATGCGCGCAGGCCTGCTCGACCGGGCTGAAAAACTCTACACGGAGCTGGCCGACCAGGGGCGATTCTCCGAGACGGCGGTGCGCAACCTGCTGGCGATCTACCAGCAGGAGAAGGACTGGCCGCGCGCCATCGTCCAGGCCCGCACGCTGGCCCGGGTCACCGGCGAGTCCAGCGACGCGCTGATCGCCCAGTTCCACTGCGAACTGGCCGAGGCGGCACGCGCTGCCGGCGATCGCGAGACCGCGATCAGCCAACTGGCCTCTGCGCGTCGTTACGTGTCCGACTGCACCCGTGCGGCGTTGATCGAGGCGCGGCTGGCGTTCGACGAGGACCGCCTCGACGATGCGATCCGTGCCGATCGAGCTGCCTGCGAGCGCGATCCCGAGCTGATCGCGCTGGTGCTCGACCGGCTGATCGAGGCCCACGAGCGCGCAGGCCGCCTCGACGAATTGCGCGACTGGCTGACCTCGATTGCCGAACGGACCTCGATCATCGCGCCGTTGCTGGGCCTGGCCCGACTGGACGTCGACCATGAGCCGGGCCGGGTGATCGAGCTCCTGCTGCAGCGCCTCGAGCAGCGGCCGAGCGTCCGCGGTCTGCACTACCTGGTCGATGTGCTCAACCGGCACGGTCACCGGCTGGACGCCATCGAGCCCGACTTGTTGACCCGTTTGATGGACCGGCTGATGCAGGGGCAGCCTCGCTTCCGCTGCGACCAATGCGGTTTCAGCGGACAGACCTGGCACTGGCAGTGTCCGAGCTGCCGGCAGTGGGAAACGACCCGACCGGTCAGTGGGGTACTCGGCGAATGAGCCTGCTCTGGCCCGCCACGCTGGCCGCGGTCCTGACGCTGGTGCTGGTGCCGATTGCGCGTCGTTACGCGCACTCGCGTGGGCTGATCGATCACCCCGGTCCCCGGCGCAGTCATGACCGTCCGGTCGCGCGCGGCGGCGGCATTGCCGTAGTGATCGGGTTGCTCGCCGCCTTCGGCGCCATCTGGCTCCAGCGCGCCCCGGACGAAAGCGCGGTGGCGGGTCTCGGTATCCTGGCGGCATTCGCTGCCGGCGTCGGGATCGTCGGGCTGCTGGGCGCCTGGGATGATCATCGGCCGCTGCCCGTCCGGGTCCGTCTTCCGGTCCAGCTGGCCGTTGCGGCCGGGCTGGTCATCGCCCTTGGCGGCGTGGCGTCGATTTCGATCGGCGCCCAGGCGCTGCCCGGGTGGGCGCTGTGGTCGCTGCTGGCCGTCCCAGCGGTGGTCTGGATGATGAACCTGTTCAATTTCATGGACGGTAGCGACGGACTGGCCGCGCTCGAAGCCGTCGTGGCCGGTGCGCTGCTGGGCTGGGCATTCGAGTGGGGTGGCGCCGACCTGCCGGCCGCCGTGGCGTTCGCCGTGGCCGGCAGCGCCGCCGGATTCCTGGCCTGGAACCGTCCGCCGGCCCGGATCTTTCTCGGCGACGCCGGTTCGCTGACGCTGGGCTTCGTCCTCGGCGCGCTGGCCCTGGTCGGCAGCGCCACCGCCACGCTGCCGGTCGCCGTGGCGTTCATCGCGGTGTCGCCGTTCGTGATCGACGCGACGGCGACCCTGGTCCGGCGGCTGGTTTGCGGGGCCGGATGGTATACTCCGCACCGCGAACACGCGTATCAATGCCTGATCCGGTCGGGCTGGACCCACGCTCAGGTACTGGCCGCGCTGGCGGTCCTCAACGCCTGCGTTGTCGTGCCGGCCTTCGTGCTTGCCGTGTTGCGACCGGAATCGGACGGGTGGATCGCGTTGACGACAGGGGTCATCCTGCTCGCGCTCTGGGCTGCTGCCGGATCGCGAGCACAGGCGGAGAGGGAAGACGGATGAATCTTCGTGCACTGAAGCGCGCGCCCCGATACCAGAACATCCGAGCCTTCGTGATCGTCCACGACCTGGCCGCCCTGGTCGTCGCCTGGCTGGCTGCTCGCTGGGTCGCCTCTGCGGCGCTCGACGTCGCCTGGCCATCGGTGCTGCGGCTCGGCGCCGAACTCGCGCTTCTGCTGGGGCTCCAGGCCCTGATCTACTGGCGGGTCGGCCTGTACCGCGGCCTGTGGCGGTTCGCGAGCCTGCCCGATCTCGGCAACCTGGTTCGCGCTTCCCTGCTCGGCGCCGTGGCCGCAGCGGCCGTGCTGTTGACGATGGACGTTGCGGTCCGCGAGCTGGCGCCGCTGCTCTGGCTGTATCCAACGCTTCTGCTCCTGGCCCTCGGACTGCCGCGGCTGGTGTTTCGAACCATCAAGGACATGCGCACCGAGGTGCGCTGGCGGCGCGCCAGCCAGCGGACGCTGATCCTGGGGGCGGGGCGCTCGGCCCGGCTGCTGCTGCCGGAGCTGCGCCGCCGGGGCGGTTTTGAAGTGGTCGGTTTTCTCGACGACAGCACGCGGCTGCACAACGCCGAGATCGACGGCGTGCCGGTGATCGGCAGCATCGACCGCCTGCCGCGCGTGGTCCGCGAAGCCGCTATCGACCTGGCGGTGATCGCTATCCCCTCGGCGACCAATACCCAGATGCAGCGCATCGTCGAGCGCTGCGAAAAGGCCGGCGTGGAGTTCAAGACCCTGCCGACACTCAAGGAGCTGGGAGCCAGCATCACCCGCTTCGAGGACCTCAAGCCGGTTGCCATCGACGACCTGCTGGGCCGCGATCCGGTATCCCTGGACTGGAACGCGATCCGCTCCGGGCTGGCCGGCAAGCGCGTGCTGGTGACCGGGGGCGGTGGCTCGATCGGCGCGGAACTCTGCCGCCAGATCGCGCGGCTCGATCCGGCCGGTCTGGTCGTGCTCGATAGTTCCGAATACAACCTCTACCGGATCGACTATCGGCTGCGCAAGGAATTCCGCGACCTGGTGGTCGATACCGTGCTCGGCGATGTCTGCGATCCGGCCACGGTCGAGCGGGTGGTTTCGCGCCACAAGCCCGAAGTGGTGTTCCACGCAGCCGCCTACAAGCACCTGCCGATGCTGCAGAACCAGGTCCGCGAGGCCTTCCGCAACAACGTTCTCGGCACGGTCCGGATGGCCGATGCGGCCCAGCGGCACAATGTATCCACCTTCGTTCTCATCTCCACCGACAAGGCGGTCAATCCCTGCAACGTGATGGGAGCGACCAAGCGGGTCGCGGAGTTGTATTGCCAGTCGGCGAATCGCGCATCGTCGACCCGGTTCATCACGGTCCGCTTCGGCAACGTGCTGAACTCGACCGGCTCGGTCGTGCCGCTGTTCAACGAGCAGATCCGCGGCGGCGGGCCGGTGACGGTCACGCACCCCGAAATCTCGCGCTATTTCATGACCATCGCCGAGGCCGGGCAGTTGATCCTGCAGGCCGCTGTGCTGGGCGAGGGCGGCGAAGTGTTCGTGCTGGACATGGGCGAACCGGTTCGTATCAGCTACCTTGCCGAGCAGTTGATCCGGCTGGCCGGCAAGGAACCCGGTCGCGATATCGACATCGTCTACACCGGCCTGCGGCCCGGCGAGAAGCTGTTCGAGGAGCTGTTCCATGAACACGAGGCCTACGCCAAGACCGGTCACGAGAAGATCCTGCTGGCGCGCAATGCCCACAATGGCGTGACCGGCCTCGAGCAGCAGCTCAAGCGGGGCGAGCGGGCGGTGCGTGAATATGATTCCGAGGTGATCCGCGACGTGCTGATGTCGCTGGTGCCGGAACTCGAGCGGGTTCCCGCGCGGCAGCGCAAGGTCATTCCGCTGGGATGACGTCGCCGGACGTTGCGAATCATGTGCCGCTTCGCCCGGCGCGCACCGCCGCCAGAGGGCGGATCGACGGATTCACGCTCGAATCGACCCGTCTCGCCGACAACCCGCTCGGCGATCCGGCGGCGCGCGAGGTCCACGTCTACCTGCCGCCGGACTATGACGGCGCCCAGCGCCACTATCCGGTGCTGTACTCGCTGGCCGCCTACACCAGCTCCGGACAGGCCCAGGTGGCCTGGAAGAATCACGGTGAATCGCTGCCCGAGCGGCTGGACCGCCTGATTGCCGAAGAGCTTCTGCCTCCGGTGATCTGCGTGATGCCCGATAGCTACACGGCGCTGGGCGGAAACCAGTTCGTCGATTCCCCGGCGATCGGCGCCTACGCGAGCCATATCGCCGAGGAGCTGGTCCCGGCCATCGATCAGCGGTATCGCACCGTGGCCGAGGCTGAGGGTCGCGGCGCCTTCGGAAAGTCGTCCGGCGGATTCGGCGCGCTCCACCTGGCCCGTACGCGGCCCGGACTGTTCGGCGCGGTGGCCAGCCATGCCGGAGATGCCGGCTTCGATCGCGTCTACCTGCGCGACTTTCCCTCGGTCTGCGACGAGCTGGCTCTCTACGACGGCGATCTCGAGGCCTTCGTCCGCGCCTTCTGGCGCGCGCGACGCCCCTCGGGCCGGTCGTTCCATACGCTGATGACGCTCTGCCTAGCGGCCAGTTATTCGCCGGCGTCCGGACGCCCGCTGGGACTGGTGCTGCCGTTCGACCTCCATACCGCGAAACTCGACGAGGCGGTCTGGTCGCGCTGGCTGGAATTCGATCCGGTGCAGTGGATGAGCCGGGACCTGCAGGCGTTCGGCGAACTGCGCGGACTCTGGATCGACGCCGGCCGGCGCGACCAGTACTTCATCCATTACGGGACGCGGGAGTTGCACCAGCGGCTGACGGCCGCGGGTATCGACCACTGTCACCAGGAATTCGACGGCACGCACAGCGGTCTCGATTGGCGTTTCGATCATTCGCTGCCCTGGATCACGGCCCGACTCAAACAGGACTGAATCGGTGCGATATACTGCGCAGGTGTTCCCACTCCGCGTATGCCGATGCTGACCGTCACCCCCAGCGCCCGCGATTACTTCAATCACCTGCTCCGCGAGCAGCCGCCCGGGACCGGCCTCCGGCTGGTCGTGCATCATCCCGGCACACCGCAGGCCGATGTTGAACTGAACTACTGTCCGGAAGGCGGGCAGGCCGAGGGCGATGTGGTCATCGACTGCGGTGAATTCAGTCTGTTCGTCGAGCGCCGGAGCGGGGAATCGCTGCGTGGCGCCATGATCGATTTCGAGAGCAACGAGACCGGTGGCGAGCTGAGCATCCGGGCACCGGGTCTGAAAGGCGAGGCGCCGAACGACGACTCGCCGCTCGACGAGCGCGTGGCCTGGGTGCTGGATACTCGCATCAATCCGATGGTCGCCAGCCACGGTGGGCGCGTGGGCCTGGTCGAAGTCACCGAAGGGCGCGACGTGGTGCTCCAGTTCGGCGGCGGCTGCCATGGCTGCGGCATGGTCGACGTCACGCTGAGGCAGGGCATCGAGACCCAGCTGCGGGAAGCGGTGCCCGAGATCCGGAACGTGGTCGACGCCACCGACCACTCCGCCGGCAGCAACCCGTACTACTGAAACGACAACGCCCCGGGAGTTCCGGGGCGTTGTCTCGCGACGGGATCGATCCGTCGTTATTCGAACGAAAGATCCTTCAGCCCGTCCTGACGGGAATACCAAGCGGCGAGGTCGGCGATGTCCTCGTCGCTGAGGTTGGCCGCGAACCCGGCCATGATGGCGTTCTGACGGCTACCGTCCCGATAACTGCGCAGGGCGTGTTCGAGGTAATCGGCATGCTGGCCGGCGAGGATCGGATAGTCGTCCTGCAGGGCTTCGTCGCCGTTGCGACCATGGCAGGACTGGCAGACCTGGGATTTCTCGAGGCCGCGCTGCGGATTGCCGGCCAGTGCGTTCGAGGCCGTGCAGGCCAGGAACAGGGCGGCGATCATTGCGGCACCCTTCGCGCTTGCCGAAGCGGACGTCGTCCGCGTGAAGTGCATCTTCGTCATGCGCCTTCTCCCAGTGCCTTCAGGTAAGCGGCGATGTCGGCGATGTCCTGATCCGACAACGTGTTGGCCTGCGCCCGCATGCTGGGATGCTGGCGCTCACCGGACCGGTACGATTTCAGGGCGCTGATGATGTAGCCCTCGTTCTGGCCGCCGAGCTTGGGCACGGTGTAGGTCGGATAGGTGTTCTTGTAGAACGGAATGCCGTGGCAGCCGGTGCACGTATAGGCCAGGATCCTGCCGCGTTCCGTATCGCCTTCGGCGAATGCGGTCAGCGGGGCCCCCAGCAGCAGCACGAGGGCGGTCAATGAGCGTCGCATCTGTGTGATTTCCGGATGATGGAGCGAGCCCCGCATTATAGCCTCCGTGCACCTTGCCTGCAGGCGCTGCGTGTACAATTCGGTCATGGATCGCGGTGCCTCGTACGGGGTGTGCCCGTGCTTCGGCCCAGCGCGAATCCCGACCCGAAATCCGCACGCCATCGGAGCGTTCCGACCCATGCATTCACTCGACCCCCTCGACCTGTATTCCATCGCCGACGAACTGACCGACGAGGAGCGGATGATCCGTGAATCGGTGGCCCGGTTCGTCGACCAGAAGGCACTGCCGATCATCGGCGAATGCTTCGACGAGGGACGTTTCCCGCACGAACTGATTCCCGAGATTGCCGATCTCGGACTGCTCGGCTCCAGTCTCGAAGGCTACGGCTGCGCCGGGCTGAACGGCGTCAGCTACGGCCTGATCTGCCAGGAGCTCGAACGCGGCGATTCCGGTCTGCGCAGTTTCGTGTCGGTCCAGTCCTCGCTGTGCATGTATCCAATCCACGCGTTCGGCTCCGACGAGCAGAAGGAAACCTGGCTGCCCAGGATGGCGGCCGGCGAGGTGATCGGCTGCTTCGGGCTGACCGAGCCGCATGGCGGCTCCGATCCGGCCAACATGAAGACCCACGCGAAGAAGGACGGCGACGATTGGATTCTCAACGGCGCGAAGATGTGGATCACCAACGGTTCACTGGCCCGGATCGCGATCGTATGGGCGCGCACCGAAGACGGCATCCAGGGATTCATCGTGGAGACCGATTCGAAAGGTTTCGAGGCACGCGACATCAAGGCGAAGATGTCGCTGCGGGCGTCGGTCACCTCCGAACTCTATTTCGACAACGTCCGAGTGCCGGAGGCCAACCGCCTGCCGAACGTCAAAGGCCTGAAGGGGCCGCTGTCGTGCCTGAACCAGGCGCGCTACGGCATCACCTGGGGGCCGATCGGCGCCGCCCAGGCCTGTCTCGACGAGACCCTGCGCTATACCGCCGACCGAGAACTGTTCAAGCGCCCGCTGGCGGCCAACCAGGCCGTCCAGCTGCGCCTGGCCGACATGGCGCGTCGAATTACCGCCGCCCAGCTGATCTCGCTGCGTCTCGGCCGCCTGAAGGACGCCGGAAAGATGCATCCGACCCAGGTCAGCCTGGCGAAATGGAACAACGTGCGCATGGCGCTGGACATCGCTAGGGAATGCCGCGACCTGCTCGGCGGCTCCGGCATCACCCTGGAGTACGTGCCGATCCGGCACATGCTGAACCTGGAATCGGTGATCACCTATGAAGGCACCGAGACGATCCACCAGCTGGTGGTCGGGCGGGAACTGACCGGCGTGAATGCATTCTGAGGGCAGGGTGCGCGCGGCTGCGGCGCCCTTCGTGCAGTGCGACTGCCGGATCGCTCCGCCGCGGCCGGTGCGCAGAACGGGTGCGGCGCTTCCCGGGTACATGATTACGGTCGCGCCGGTGCTGTAGCCCGGCAAGGCAATCACGCAAAACCGAAGTCACGTCCCAGCGGCAATCACCGTCCGGAACGGCGCTGCGTGCGAGGAACAGCGCGCCGACAACCATCCGGCTTCGCCGAGGGTGCGAACACCCTGGGGTCGCGGCAGAACCTTGCCATCCGCGGGTCAGGAAATCGAATGGTGCCGAGGAGAGGACTCGAACCTCCACGGGATGCCCCACCAGAACCTAAATCTGGCGCGTCTACCAGTTCCGCCACCTCGGCACGGACCCCATTCTAGCGCGCCCCGTTGCGCGCAGGCCACGCGACCACTCGCCGCAGCGCAGGGCCCGGCGGTCGATTTCAACAGGGGGTTGCCGATCGTTCTGCACCGATCCCATACAGCGAGATGGTGCCGAGGGGGAGACTCGAACTCCCACGTCCTAACGGACACTAGCACCTGAAGCTAGCGCGTCTACCAATTCCGCCACCTCGGCAAAAAGAAGTGGCCGAGGCAAGGGGGGAACCTCGGCCACAATCCGGCTCGGGGAAGGGGGGAACCCCAGACCGGAGTGCAAAATTCTACAGTGTCGTGCCTGCATGTCAAGCGAATCGCGTCACATTTCAGGCCATCCGTCGGCCGGCGCCACGCTCGGCGGGACGGGCGCGCTGCGGCGTTCGTGCACGGGGCCGAACGGCGCTCGATGATATACTCGTCTGCTTTGTTTCGTGGCGTTCGCAGGGGGCCTGAGCGGGTCTTTTCGGCGACGCGCTGCGCTTTCCGTCCGACGTCCGAGGATTGCACTGACCATGGATTTCAACCTCACCGAAGAACAGCAGATGATCCAGGCCGCCGCGCGCGACTTCGCCCGTGAGCGGATCGCCCCCGTTGCCGCCGATTTCGACCAGTCCGGCGAATTTCCGCTCGACAACATCCGAGCGATGGGCGAGCTGGGCCTGATGGGCATCGAGGTGCCGGAAGAATACGGCGGCGCCGGCCTGGACACGATCGGCTACGCCGTCGCCCTGATGGAAATCTGCGAGGCCGACGCCGCCCACGGCACGATCATGAGCGTGAACAACTCGCTGTTCTGCAACGGCATCCTCAAGCACGGCACCGAAGAGCAGAAGCAGAAATACGTTCGTGGCGTAGCCAGCGGCGAGGCGATCGGCGCCTATGCGTTGACCGAACCGCAGTCCGGTTCGGACGCATCGAACATGAAGTCCCGCGCGGTCAAGGCCGCCGACGGAAGTCACTACGTGATCAATGCGCGCAAGTCCTGGATCACCTCCGGGCCGCACGCGGACTACCTGGTCCTGTTCGCGATGACCGATCCCGACGCCGGCGCAAAAGGCGTGTCGGCGTTCATCATCGACACCGGTGCCGACGGGTTCTCGCGCGGTAAGACCGAGCCGAAGCTCGGCATCCGTGCCTCGGCGACCTGCGAGGTGGAGCTCGACGACTACAATTGCCCGGCCGACTGCCTGCTGGGTGAGGAAGGTCAGGGGTTCAAGATCGCTATGGGCGTGCTCGATGCCGGTCGCATCGGGATCGCAGCCCAGGCGGTCGGCATCGCCCAGGCGGCCTACGACGCCAGTCTCGCGTGGTCGCGCGACCGTAAGGCCTTCGGTCGTGAAATCGGCACCTTCCAGATGATCCAGGCCAAGATCGCCGATATGAAGTGCAGGCTCGAGGCCGCTCGCCTGCTGACGCTGCGCGCGGCCTGGGCCAAGATGCAGGCCCAGAAGACCGGCGCGCGCTTCACGGTTGACGGTTCGATGGCCAAGCTGGTCGCATCGGAGGCCTGCATGTACATTACGCACCAGGCCGTTCAGATTCACGGCGGCATGGGCTACAGCAAGGAAATGCCGGTCGAGCGCTACTTCCGCGATGCCAAGATTACCGAAATCTATGAAGGCACCAGCGAAATCCAGCGGATGGTGATCGGCCGGACCGAGACCGGCCTGCGCTGAGCGGGCCGGGCACCATGGGAGCCAGAGACACACGTCGGGGTAGACGAGATGTCGGAGTCAGCGCATAGAAAACCTAAAAAAACCAATGATCTCGATAAAATTATTGAAGCGGTGAACGAAGTCCCCGGCAAGGTCGATCCGATCTTCGCCGGGGCCTTCTTCCGCAACTTGCCAGCGACCGATCCGGAGGAACTGCCGCCGGCGGCGCTGGCTCGGATCGCGGCCGGATTCCAGGCGTTCTGCCGGGAGCGGCGCGCCGGCGAGGTCAAGTTCCGGGTCTATAACCCGACCGAGGACGAGCACGGCTGGGCGTCCAGCCACACCGTCATCGAGCTGGTCAACGACGACATGCCGTTCCTGGTCGATTCGGTCGTCATAGCACTGGCCGCGCTCGACCTTTCGGTTCACCTGATCATCCATCCGGTCATCCGGCTGCAGCGCGATCCCGGCGGTCACGTGCTCGACGTCGTCACCGACGGCGAGAGCGGTCGGCCCGAGTCGCTGATGCACCTGCAGGTCGATCGCCAGACGTCGCCGGACATGCTGGCCCGGATCGAGCGGCGGGTGCGCTCGACGCTCGGCGATGTCCGCCGCGCCGTCGAGGACTGGCGTGCGATGACCGCGAAGTCGACCGAGATCGCCGACGAGCTGGCCGAAAGCCGGTCGGGACTGGATGTCGACGAGGTCGACGAGGCCCGCGAGTTCTTCCAGTGGCTGGCTGACGATCACTTCACGTTTCTCGGCTACCGCGAATACGCGATCCGCTCGACCGATGACGGTCGAGTGCTGGAGGCCGTTCCGGGCAGCGGGCTGGGCCTGATGCGCGACGAACATCGCGCGTCGCCGACCCGCGAGGTCCGCGCCCTCGAAGACGGCCAGTCCAAGATCCACCCGATCATCATCACCAAGACCAACGGCCGGTCGACCGTCCATCGCGACGGCTACATGGACTACATCTCCATTCTTCGTTTCGACGAAGAGGGCCGGGTGACCGGCGAGAAGCGCATCATCGGCCTGTTCACTTCCGGCGCCTACATCCGCCGCTGTCAGGACACGCCGCTGGTCCGGCGCAAGGTCGAGAAGGTCCTGAAGGCGTCCGGTCTCCGGCCGGGCAGCCACGCCGGCAAGGCGCTGCTGCACATTCTCGAGACGCTGCCGCGCGACGAACTGTTCCAGGCCGGCAGCGCCGATCTGCTCGAGCTCGGTACCGGGATTCTCGATCTGCAGGAACGGGCCCAGACCCGTCTGTTCGTGCGTCGCGAGCGTTTCGGTCGCTTCTATTCGTGCATGGTGTTCATCCCGCGCGACCGCTTCAACACCGAGAACCGGCAGAAGGTCCAGGCCATTCTCAAGCGTGCCCTGAAGGGCGAGCGGCTGGACTTCTCGGTCCAGGTCGGGGAATCCAAGCTGGCCCGGATGCACGTGATCGTCCGGCCGCGCGCCGACCGGGTCGCGGCCTTCGATCCGGCCGAGATCGAGGACCGCATCAAGCAGGCCATACGCAGCTGGGATGATGAGCTCGGCGAAATCCTGGTTCGCCAGTGCGGCGAGGAGAAGGGCCTGGAATTGTTGCGTCGATTCGGTCGTGCCTTTCCGCTGAGCTACCAGGGCGACGTTGCCCCGCACGTTGCCAGCTTCGACGTCATGGCCGCCTCCGGCCTCAAGAGCGTCGAGGACCTGCAGATGAGCCTGTACCGGCCGCGACGCCGGGCCCAGGGTATCCTGCGCTTCAAGATCTTCAAGTACGACGAACCGATTCCGCTGTCCGACGTGCTGCCGATGCTCGAGAACCTGGGCATGCGCATCGTTTCCGAACGGCCCTACGAGATGGAGCTGGACGACGGCAACACGATCTGGATCCAGGACTTCGATATGCAGCCGCCCGGCTCGGCGTCGATCAGCATGGACCGAATCCGGGATCATTTCCAGGAAGCCTTCGAGCAGACCTGGCGCGGCCACAACGAGGACGACGGCTTCAACCGGCTGGTTCTGCTGGCCCGGCTGAGCTGGCGCCAGGCCAGCGTGCTGCGGGCCTGTGCGAAGTACCTGCTGCAGACTGGAACGCCCTTCTCACAGGCCTACATGGAGCAGACCCTGGCGGCCTGGCCGCTGGCGGCCCGGCTGCTGGTCGAATATTTCGAGGCCCGCTTCGATCCGGGTCGGTTGGACGAATCGCTGAAGCGCCGCGCGGCCGCCCGTCGCGCGCTGGAGAGCCAGTGCCGCGAACTGGCCGAGGGCGTCGAAGACCCGGTGCTCGATGAGTACCTCGAGGAGGTCTTCGTCGCCCGCGAGACGCCGGATCCGGACGATGACGCCCTGACTGTGCGGCGCACCATCCTGCGCGTGATGGATTCGATTTCCAGCGCCGACCAGGACCGCATCCTGCGCAGCTTCGCCGACGTCATCCGGG
This sequence comes from uncultured Halomonas sp., assembly GCA_964548715.1. Classification (GTDB taxonomy): domain Bacteria; phylum Pseudomonadota; class Gammaproteobacteria; order Xanthomonadales; family Wenzhouxiangellaceae. The sequence goes on from CAZJSH010000016.1 coordinate 21,813, forward strand.
CGATGCTCCGGACCAACGTGTTCCAGCGCGACCTGCGCGGCCAGCCGCCTGCCTACATGAGCTTCAAGTTCGACTCCGCCCGGCTGCCGGACCTGCCGAAGCCGCGCCCGTTCCGCGAGGTCTGGGTCTACTCGCCTCGCGTCGAGGGCGTGCACCTGCGCGGCGGGCTGGTCGCGCGCGGCGGGCTGCGCTGGTCGGACCGGCGCGAGGACTTCCGCACCGAGGTGCTGGGGCTGATGAAGGCGCAGACGGTCAAGAACACGATGATCGTCCCGGTCGGCGCCAAGGGCGGCTTCTTTCCCAAGCGCCTGCCGGACACCGACGACCGCGATGCGGTGATGGCCGAAGTCGTGTACTGCTATCGCTCGTTCATCAACGGTCTGCTCGACATCACCGACAACCTGGACGGCGACCGCGTCGTGCCGCCCGACCGCGTCGTCCGCCACGACGACGACGATCCCTACCTGGTCGTGGCCGCCGACAAGGGCACCGCGACGTTCTCGGACATCGCCAACGCGATTTCCACCGAGCATGAATTCTGGCTCGGCGACGCGTTCGCGTCGGGGGGCTCGAACGGCTATGACCACAAGGGCATGGGCATCACCGCGAAGGGCGCCTGGGAGTCGGTCAAGCGCCATTTCCGTGAACTCGGCCTGGATACCCAGCGCGAGGCCTTCGACGTGGTCGGTATCGGCGACTTGTCCGGCGACGTGTTCGGCAACGGCATGCTGCTGTCGAAGCACATCCGAATGAAGGCTGCCTTCAACCACATGCACATCTTCCTCGACCCGGACCCGGACCCCGAAGCGTCGTTCGCCGAGCGCGAGCGGATGTTCGCGCTGCCGCGGTCGAGCTGGAGTGATTACGACACCTCGAGGATCTCCGAGGGCGGCGGCGTGTTTTCCCGCCTGTCGAAGACCATTCCGCTGTCGCCGCAGGTCCGCGAGTGGCTCGGCGTGGACGACGAGGAGCTGGCGCCGCAGGCATTGATCCGGCTGCTGTTGACCGCCGAGTACGACCTGCTCTGGAACGGTGGCATCGGCACGTACGTCAAGGCGGCCTCGGAGTCGCATTCCGACGTCGGTGACCTCGCCAACAATCCGGTCCGGGTCGACGGTCGGGACCTCCGCTGCCGGGTCGTCGGCGAGGGCGGCAACCTCGGCCTGACCCAGCGCGGCCGCATCGAGTTCGCGCTGAACGGCGGGCGGATCAACACCGACTTCATCGACAATTCCGCTGGCGTGGCTTGCTCCGATCACGAGGTCAACATCAAGATCCTGCTGAACCAGGCGGTCGGCGCCGGCCACCTGACGGTCGGCCAGCGCAACGACCTGCTGCGGCAGATGACCGACGAGGTCGAGGCGCTGGTGCTGCGCTCGAATTATCTGCAGACCCAGGCGTTGAGCATGATGGAGTCGATGACCTCGAAGCGGCTCGGCGCCGAGGCGCACTTCATCACCATGTTCGAGCACCAGGGCGTCATCGATCGCGATCTCGAGGACCTGCCCGACGAGGAAGAACTGCGCGAGCGGGTGGCGCGCGGCCTCGGTCTGACCCGGCCCGAACTGGCGGTGCTGTTCTCGTTCAGCAAGATCACGCTCTACCAGGACCTGGTCGATTCGGAAGTGCCGGAGGATCCCTATCTGTCGCGTGAGCTGGAGGATTACTTCCCCGAGCCGTTGCGCGGGCCCTACGCGGAGCTGATGCAGGAGCATCGGCTGAAGCGTGAAATCATCGCCACGCGCGTGACCAACAACCTGGTCAACCGGATGGGTGCGTATTTTGCCTCCCGCATCAAGGAAGACACCGGGGCGAGTTCGGCTGCGGTCGCCAAGGCCTTCACCGTTGCCCGCGAGATCTTCGAGGCCCGCCCGATCTGGCACGCCCTTGAGAAGCTCGACAACGACGTCGACGCCGAGGTCCAGAACCGCGTCTATCTCGAACTCTGGAACCTGCTGCGTCAGACCACCCGTCGCCTGATCATGCTGCCGGGCGGGTACGACCTGGACATTTCCAGCAAGGTCAACCGGTTCGCGCCCGGCATGGCCGATTTCCGCACGGCGCTCGAACGGATGCTGACCGAGGAAGAACTCGACGCCATGCGCACGCGCACGGCCGAGTACGAGACCGAGGGCTTCGAGCCGACGTTCGCGCGCCGCTGCGCGTCCCTCGGCTGGATGTACTCATCGCTCGACGTCGTCGACGAGGCGCGCAACCTCGACCTGGACGTCGAACGAGTGGGGCGCATCTATTTCAGCCTGTTCGACGAGCTTTGTCTGCGCTGGCTCCGTGACAGCGTCGAGGACCTGTCGGTCGAGAAGCAGTGGCACGCCCACGCTCGGGGCAACCTGCGCGACGAGCTGTTCAGTCATCACCGCATCCTGGCCCGGCGGATCCTGACCGAACACCGCGACGAGGACGACCCGATCGCCGCCTGGTTCGCCCGTCACGATGCGGCCGTGGGCCGGACCCGCCTGATGCTGGAAGAAATGCGCGCCACGTCGGTCCAGGATTACCCGACCATGCAGGTCGCGATTCACGGCCTCGGCCAGCTGCTCAATGCCACGGATTGACGCCTGATGATGTCCGACCGGCCGCCGAAGATCGCCTTTCTGAACAGCGAGCGGCCGGCCGCGCGCGAGGCGGCCCGCCGGCTGGCCGATCGCTACGGCGCCTCCGATCCGCACGAGGCCGACGTCCTGGTCGTGCTCGGCGGCGACGGCTTCATGCTGCACACGCTGCACGAGAACAGCGATCGCAACGTGCCGGTGTTCGGCCTGCACTTCGGTGAGGTCGGCTTCCTGATGAACCGCTTCAGCGAGGACGACCTGGTCGATCGCATCCACAACGCGGCTTCATTCACGCTCAAGCCGCTCCGGATGCGCGTGACCACGCTCGACGGATCGGTCCGGACCGGCCTGGCGATCAACGAAGTCGCGCTGCTGCGCCAGTCCAGCCAGGCCGCGCACCTGGCGATCAGCGTCAACGGTCGCCAGCGCGTCGCGCGCCTGATCGCCGACGGCGCGCTGGTCGCCACCGCGGCCGGCTCCACCGCCTACAACCTGTCGGCCCACGGCCCGATCCTGCCGCTGGGCACCGACGCCGTGGTCCTGACTCCGATCAGCCCCTTCCGTCCCCGGCGCTGGCGCGGTGCGGTCCTGCCGTCGGCGGCGAAGATCGAATTCGAGGTGCTGAATCCGGAGCGCCGTCCGGTCAGCGCCACCGCCGATTACGACGAGGTACGCGACGTCGTGAAGGTCGAGGTCGAACAGGCCGATGACGCCGAGCACGTGCTGCTGTTCGACCCCGAGCATTCGCTGGACGAACGCATCCTGGCCGAGCAGTTTTTGTGAGCGGTCCGGTCGGGGGCTGGTGCTACTGCGGTGGCCTCCGATAACGCGCTTGCGGCGTTTCGCTCGGTCGCCGATCCTCGACGTGGCGCTGCCACGCCTGCGGTCGGCTCTGGTCGCGAAACGCCGCAATCACGTCACCGGAGACCACCTCGCGACGCACCAGCCCCCGACCGAACCGCTTGGTTCTTCTTGTCGGACGTTGGTCGAGGTTCGTTCGACTCCGTCGCGCGTTTTCGACGTGACGCTGCCACGCCTGCGGGGCGCTCGGTCGCGGATTGCCGAAATCGACTCACCCGGAACCGCCTCGTGACGCGCCGCGCCCCAAGCGAGGGGCCTTTGCTCCCTCTGTCAGGTTCTGTGTGACGCGCTTTGCTCGGTCGACGATGCTCGCCGCAGCGCTGCTACGACTGCGCTCGTCTCGGTCCCAAATCACCCCGATCTCATCACCATCGATTGCCTCGCGACGCGGCTACTCCGACCGGACCGCTTGCCCCCCTCCGTGGGTCATTCCGGACGACGCGTCAACGAAGATCCGGAATCTCGTCGGCGTGGCAGGCCGTCCGGCCTTACCGCCGGCTCGGTGAACGGAATGGATTGATCAGCAGCGAAAGCAGCCCTTGATCGCGGTCGTCCATGTACTCGTCCAGGCCGATCTGCATGGTGCGTTCGGGCTGCTTCGGTTCGTTGCGGTAGCTGCGGAACAGGCGGTCCCAGATCGAAAGGTGGAAGCCGTAGTTGCTGTCGGTTTCCGGCTGCCAGGTCGAGTGGTGGATGCGATGCATGCTCGGGGTGACGAACAGCCAGCGGGCGGCGCGGTCGACAGGCTTCGGCAGGGCGATGTCGGTGTGGGTCCACAGCGAGCCGAGGCTCAGCATCAGTTCGAAGGTCAGCACGGCCAGCGGGTCGGGGCCAAGGACGCGGATCACTACGAGTTTCAGGCCCATCGACAGCGCGATTTCGATCGGGTGGAAGCGGACGGCGGTGGTCACGTCGAAGCCGCGGTCGGCGTGATGGACGCGATGCAGCCGCCACAGCAGGGGGATCCGATGCATCAGTCGGTGCTGCCAGTAGATCACCAGGTCCAGCACCAGGATCGCCAGCACGAAGCCGAGCACCGGGTGCAGGTCCAGCCGGCCGAGCAGTCCGGCGTCGCGGCCGGCGACGTCGATGGCGTAGGCCACGGCCAGCACCGGAAAGCCGAAGCGCAGCACCAGCGTGTCGATGACGCCGATGGCCAGGTTGACGCCCTGCCGCCGGGTCGGCCGGCCGTCGCCGCGCAGCGCGAAACGCCACTGCAGCACCAGCAGCAGGCCGCCGACCGCCAGGAAGGCGATCAGCCGGATCAGTCCGTCGTCGGCGAGGATGTCGCTCATTTGCGGATGATGCCCTGCAGCCGGTCACGAAACCGTCGCTGCGCGGGGCCCGGATCCGTCAGCGCGGCCAGTTCGTCGTCGACGGCGGCCAGGTCGGTCGCTTCATCCAGGTCGGTCCGCGTCGGCAGTTCCAGCCAGGCTTTGGCAGCACCGCCGATCGCTGCGCGGAAATGCGCGGCGGTGTCCGGTCGGCTGTAGCGCAGGTCGGGCCAGCCGGACGTCGGGTCTGTCGCCGAGCTGCCGTACAGCCAGAAGCCGCCGTCGGCCGCCGGACCGAGGACGTGGCGGTCGGGAACTCCGAGCCAGTCGGCGGCGCGGACGAGCAGGGCCGGTTCGATCTGCGGCAGGTCGCCGCCGATCAGCAGCACGGCCGGTGCGCGGGCGCGCAGTGCCACGAACACCCCGGCCATGCGGGTACCGAGATCGCCGGGCGGCTGCGGCTGGCAGGGTGCATCGGTCCACGGGGCGCGGTCGGCGGCCTTCGGCTCGGTCACGGCCCAGGCCCGAGGCAGGCCGGCCCGGTCGACCGATTCGCGTACGCAGTCCACCGCGTCGCGGTACAGCGATTCGGCCCGTTCTGCGCCCAGGTCGCGGGCCAGTCGGGTCTTGATCGGGGATCGTCCGGGGGTCTTGACGAAGATCGCGACGACCGGGCGCGTCCAGTCGTTCATGACGCAAGCCTCCGTCGGCTGTCGCGCCACAGCGTCCAGGTCAGTCCGACGTAGCGGGCGGTCGTCCGCCACCAGCCGGCGTCCGCGTAGCGTCTCGGCGAGGTTGCCAGCGACGGTCGGCGGCGCTCGAGCCGGACGCCGGCGGCCCGGGCCCGAACGACGAAGTCGAGGTCCTCGCCCGGGCGGACGCCGGGGTCGAAACCGCCCAGGCGGTCGACGGTGGCTCGCTGCAGACGGAAGCCCTGGTCACCGAACGGCAGGTCCAGCCAGCGCGAGCGCAGGTTCGCGCCCAGCGCGTTGAGGCGTACGGCGACCGGCCGGGCCGGCTCGAAGCGCAACGGAAACCACGCCAGCCGATCGTGTTCGACGAATTCGGCCGCCGCGCGCATCACGTCCGATGAAGGCCGGCTGTCGGCGTGCAGCAGCCAGAGCTGCTCGTACCGGGCGGCGGCGATGCCAGCATTCAGCTGGGCGGCGCGGTTCGGCGGCCCTTCGATCCAGCGAATGCCGTGGGCGTCCGGCAGAGCGTCGGGCGGCGGTTCGCAGCCAGCCAGAATGGATTCGTGCGGGAACGGCGCGTCGCCCAGCGTCGCCAGCAGCCCACGCCAGGCCGTCTCGCCGGGCCCGCAAGGGATGACGATGCTGATCGGCGGTGAGGCACGGTCGCGGCCGGTGGGCGAGGTCGAGGTGGCGATGGTTGGGGTCCGCGTGCTGGAACGTCCCGGCGAGAATAGCCGAACCGGACTCGACACCGGGTACGGCCGACGACGCGGTATGGTGGACTCATGAAAGGAACGAAACGCTGGATTCTTCTTGCGGTGCTGGTGGTCGCCGGCGCCGTGGCACTGTTGTTCCCGCGCGGCGGGGACCAGCCGCCGCTGGTCGCCGAGGCCTCGGTCGACCTGGACCGCTACCTCGGCACCTGGTACGTGATCGCCAACATCCCGTATTTCGCCGAACGCGGCAATGTCGCGTCGCGCGCGGTGTACCGGAAGCGCGACGACGGCCGGATGGACGATCTCTACTACTACCGGGACGACTTCGGCGCCGAGGAAGAATCGATGGAGGGCGTGGCCTGGGTCGTCGACGAGCGGAGCAACGCGCGCTGGAAGGTCCGCTTCGTCTGGCCACTGACCTTCGACTACGTGATCCTCGACGTCGACGACGACTACCGGCACGTCGCGGTCGGCCACCCGAGCCGCAACTACGGCTGGGTCATGGCGCGCGAGCCCAGGATCGACGAGACCGAGTACGCGCGCCTGATGACCGTGTTCGAGACCAACGGCTACGATCCCGCCGAGTTCCTCAAGGTGCCGCAGTTCCCGGAACAGGTCGGCCAGCCCGGATTCCAGTCGCCCGACGACTGAGCCGGGTTCATCCCCGACGCCAGCGGAAGAACCGCTCGGCCCAGCGCAGTACGCCCTCGGGCTTGCGCGCCTTCTTCCATTCGCCGGCGGCGAACTTGTTGGCCTCGTTCAGGGTGGGGTAGATGTGGATGGTCGACAGGATCTTGTTCAGGCCCAGGCCGTGCTTCATCGCCAGCACGAACTCGGCGATCAACTCGCTGGCGTGCGGTCCGACGATGGTGGCGCCGAGAATCCGGTCCTTGCCGGGCTCGGTCAGGACCTTGACGAAGCCGTGGGCGGCCGAATCGGCGATCGCGCGGTCGAGGTCGTCGATCCCGTAGGTCGTGACCTCGACTTCGACGTCCTGCTCGGCGGCCTGCTGCTCGTTCAGGCCCACGTGCGCGACCTCCGGGTCGGTGAAGGTGGCCCAGGGGATGACCCGGTAGTCCGCCCGGAACGACCAGAACGGCGCCAGCAGCCCGTTGACGCTGGCGAACCAGGCCTGGTGCGACGCAACGTGCGTGAACTGGTACGGCCCGGCGGCGTCGCCGCAGACGTAGACGTTCGGGAAGGTCGTGCGCAGGAACTCGTCGGTCGCGATCGTTCCGTTGTCGGCGATCTCGACGCCCAGCTCCTCGAGCCCGAAGCCCTTCGTGCGCGCCTTGCGGCCCAGCGCGACCAGGACCCTGTCGAATTCGAAGCGGACCTCGTCGCCGCTCCCGTCAACGGTGCGCTCGCAGACCGCGATGCCGCCGTCGCCCGACGTTTCGAACCGCACCGCCCGGTGCTGCGTGGCCACGCGGACGCCTTCGTGCTCGAGTCGCCGCGTCAGCGCCTCGGAGGCTTCGACGTCTTCCTTCTGCAGCAGTCGTTCGCCCATCTCGACGATCGTGACCTCGGACCCGAGCCGGGCGAAAGCCTGGCCCAGCTCGCAGCCGATCGGACCGCCGCCGAGCACCAGCAGCCGCTCCGGCTGGCGTTCCAGCTCCCACAGCGTGTCGCTGGTGCAGATCGGAACCTCGTCCAGGCCGTCGATCGGCGGCACCAGCGGCTCGGCGCCGGTGGCCAGCACGATGCTGCGTGCGGTGATCGTGCGCGTTCCGTCGTCGTCGGTGACTTCGACCGCCCACGGCGAGACCAGCCGGCCCTCGGCCAGCATCACATCGACGCCGAGACCGCGGTAGCGCTCCGGCGAGTCGTGCGGTTCGATGGTCTCGATCACCGAGTGCACGCGCTGCATGACCTCCTTCCAGTCGAACTCGGCGGTCATCGAGCGGATGCCGAACTCCTGGCTGTCGCGGGCGTCCTGGACCAGCCGTGCGGTGCGCAGCAGCGCTTTGGAGGGCACGCAGCCGGTGTTCAGGCAGTCGCCGCCCATCCGGTGTTTCTCGATCAGCGCCACCTTCGCCTTGACGGTCGACCCGATCAGCGACGAGACCAGCCCGGCCGAGCCGGCGCCGATCACGACCAGGTTGTAGTCAAAGGATTTCGGCCGGTCGTGGCCGGCGTAGACCTTGCGGTGCTTGAGCAGGCGGAGGATCCAGCGGGTAATCAGCGGCAGCAGGCCCAGCAGCACGAAGGCGCCGATCAGGCCCGGCGACAGCACGTCGCCGACCGAGTCGACCTGCGCCAGCTGGGTGCCTGCGTTCACGTAGACGACGGTGGCCGGCAGCATGCCGAGCTGGCTGACCCAGTAGTAGGTCCAGGTCCGGATCGGCGTCAGCGCCATGACCAGGTTGATCACCCAGAACGGGAAGATCGGCACCAGCCGCAGCGCCAGCAGGTAGAACGCCCCGTCCTTTTCCACGCCTTCGTTGATGCGCTTCAGGCGCTTGCCGAAGCGCTTCTGGACCGTGTCCCGGAACAGGAAGCGGGCGGCCAGGAACACCAGCGTCGCGCCGATCGTCGAGGCGAACGACACCGCGATCGTGCCGGCCACCAGCCCGAACAGCGCGCCGCCGGCCAGCGTCAGGATCGCCGCGCCCGGCAGCGACAGCGCGGCCATGACGATGTAGGCGCCGATGTAGATGGCCAGGGCCAGTGCGAAGTTGCGGTCGATCAGCGTCAGCAACTCGTCGCGGCGCTCGCGCAGCTCGGCGAGGCTGAAATACCGGCCCAGGTCGAACCAGAAGAACGCGCCGATCAGCGCGGCTAGCGCCGTCAGCAGCAGCAGGCGGGACAGGGTGCGGTTCATCGGCAGGCTCGTGGAAGGATCGGGAGAGGATACCGGCCCCGCGCCGTTTTTCTTTCGCTGTGTCTTCGCGCGATGTACCTTGAACGTCGATCGAACGCCGGGAGACCCGCTTGCCGCTTTCGTCGCGAACTCGACGGGGCCGAGGATCGGAAGGTACCGTCGCGACCGCGGCGGTCCGCCATTTCGCGGTGGTGTTCGGCGCCGGGTTTCTCTTCGCCCTGGTCCGCATACCGTGGCTGGAGCCGCGGATCGGCGCGCGGCCGGCTGAACTGGTCGAGATGCCGCTGATGCTGCTGGTGATCCTGTGGTCGTCGCGCCGCGTCGCCCGGCGCTGGACCGACGGCCGTCGATCGACGCGCCTCGCGGCCGGCCTGCTGGCGCTGGCGCTGCTGCTGACCGCGGAGCTGGGTCTGGCCTATGCGCTCGAGGGTCTCGGGCCGCTGGCCTACGTGGCCGGCCGCGACCCGGTCTCCGGCACCGTCTACGCGCTGTGCCTTGCGCTGTTCGCGCTGGCGCCGGCCTTCGGGGCGCCCGTCACCGGTGCCGCTAACGACAGCGGCCCGGGAGACCGGGCCGCGTCGGATCGGTGATCAGGGCCCGTTCGGGGCGCCGCTCACTCCCACGGGTTGCAGTCGTAGCCGGCGATGCGGATCAGCCGCTCCATGTCGAAGCTGCCGGCCCCTTCGCCCAGCGGAGTGAAGTCGTAGTCGACCTCGATCGTGTTGCAGTCCTTCGCCCGGATCGTGATCTGTCCGGCGTCGGCAAACGGCACGTCGGCGTCGGCGGGCTGGTTGGGCCGGCTGATGAATTCGCCGTCGGCGGTTTCCAGCATGTCGATCGTCACCGGACCGGGCTCGGTCGTGCTGGCCTCGGTGTTTCCGACGATCCAGAACGGCGCGCCGTCGCGGTAGGTGAAGAAGATCGCGAACACGAAGTTCTGGTCGCCTCGCTCGGCGATCTGGAGCACGAGTCCGGTCTTCGGTGCCGCCGGCAGCTCCCATTGCCCGCTGTACCGGCCGTTCAGCACGGTGTCCTCGAACTGCGGCGGGTCGAGGCTGGGCTCGAAGCGGTCGAGCAGCACCGGGAAGTTGACGGTCTCGGCGCCGGAAAAGGCCTCCCAGGTGAACTCGACGGTGAACTGCTCGTTGTAGTCCTCGGGCAGGAACGTGGTCTGACCGTCGATCGAAACCGGTTCCACGGCCAGCATGAACGTGGTGCCCGAGTTGGTCACGATGCCACCGGTGGCGCCGACGTTGCCGGCGGCCGGAATGGTCAGCAACTGGGCTTCGTGGAACGGCCGATCGACGTCGCCGGCCTCCGCGTAGACCTGCGGGATGACCACGGGATTGCCCGCGATCTGCTCGAGGCGAACCAGCACCACGGAATAGCCTTCGTCGGCGCAGGCCACGCGCCAGACTCGCACGTTCACGCTGGCATCGTTGAAGTCGCTGAGTGCCGAGGGAACGGCGATGTCGTTGTCGACCAGCAGGCTGTCCGGATCGGACGGTTGTTCCGGAAGGTCGATCGACAGGCAGCCCGGCGGGAACGGGGTGCCGAGGTCGGTCAGCAGGTTCAGCTCGCCGGCCTGGCCCAGCGCCAGGGCCGGGAACAGGCCGCCGAGCAGGGCGGCGGGCGCGAGAAGGCGGCGAATTCTGTTCGTCATGGTCGTGGCTCCGGGTTTCGATCCTGAATACAACGCGATTCTAGCCCCCGAGGATGACTCGAACCTGAACCGGGCCGCGCGGCGCCTGCGTGATAGACTTTTCGGCCTGTTCAATCGCGGGATTTTCCGACCCATGGCAGGGCATTCCAAGTGGGCCAACATCCAGCACCGCAAGAAGGCGCAGGACGCCAAGCGGGGCAAGGTCTTCACGCGCCTGGTGCGCGAAATCACCGTCGCGGCACGCGAGGGCGGCGGTGACCCGGACACCAATCCGCGGCTGCGCCTGGCCTGGGACAAGGCCAACGCGGCCAACGTGCCGAAAGACAACATCGAGCGGGCGATCAAGAAGGCCACCGGGGAGCTCGAGGGGGTCGACTACGAGGAAATCACCTACGAAGGCTACGCGCCGGGCGGCGTGGCGGTGATGGTCGAGACGGTGACCGACAACCGCAACCGCACCGTTGCCGCGGTCCGCCACGCGTTCAGCAAGCACGGCGGCAACCTCGGCACCGACGGCTCGGTGGCCTACCTGTTCGAGAAGACGGGGGTGATCAGCTTCGGGCCCGGGGCCGACGAGGACGCCATCATGGAGGCCGCGCTGGAGGCCGGCGCCGAGGACATCGAGACGGCCGACGACGGCAGCGTCGAGGTGCTGACCACGCCGGAGCAGTTCGCCGACGTCGTCCAGGCGCTCCAGGCCGCCGGGCTGGAGCCCGACGAGGCCGAGGTCACGATGCGCGCGAGCACGACCGTGCCGCAGGATGCCGAGGGCGGAAAGAAGCTGGTGAATTTCCTCGACGTGCTCGAAGACATCGACGACACCCAGAACGTCTGGCACAACGCCGAGATTCCGGCCGAAGCCTACGACGAATGATCGTCGTCGGCGCGGAGCGACGGGGCTGATGCGGATTCTCGGAATCGATCCCGGCTCGCGGGTCACCGGCATCGGCATCGTCGACGGCCACCGGCTGGTCGCCGCCTTCGACCTCAAGCTCGGTGGCGGCGACATGCCCGGCCGGCTGTCGGCGATCTTCGACGGCATCCGCGACGCGATCGACGCCCATCGCCCGGACATCGTCGCGATCGAGACCGCGTTCATGAGCCGCAATCCGCAGGCCGCGATCAAGCTCGGCCAGGCCCGGGGCGCGGCAATCTGCGCGGCCGTGCAGGGCGGTCTCGAGGTCCACGAATACGCCCCCCGGCTGATCAAGCAGGCGCTGGTCGGGCGGGGCGGCGCCGACAAGGAGCAGGTCCAGCACATGGTGCGCATGCTGCTGAAGACCAAGGAGCCGTTCGGCGCCGACGCCGCCGACGCGCTGGCCGTGGCGCTGTGTCACCTGCACACCGCCCAGACCGCGGCGCGGATGCCGGCCGGGGTCCGGCTCCGATGAGGACGATTGCATGATCGCTCGGCTCACCGGCACGCTGGTCGAGCGCCAGCCTCCGTTCGTGGTCATCGACTGCCACGGCGTCGGCTACGAGGTCGAGTGCCCGATGACGGTGTTCGACGGCCTGCCCGAGACCGGCAAGAACGTGACGCTTCGCATCCACACCGTGATCCGCGAGGACGCCCACCTGCTGTTCGGCTTCGCCCGCGCATCGGATCGGCAGCTGTTTCGTACGCTGCTGAAGATCTCCGGGGTCGGGCCGAAGCTGGCGCTGGCCATCCTGTCCAGCGTATCGGCCAACGATTTTGCGCTGATGATCGAGTCCGGCGACAGCCAGTCGCTGACCCGACTGCCGGGAATCGGCAAGAAGACGGCCGAACGGCTGGTGCTGGAAATGAAGTCGCGGCTGGACGACCTCGGGCTGGAGGCGACCGGGCTGGGCGGCGGAGAGGCGGCCGCGCCCGACGCGAGTTCCGAGGCGCGCGCCGGCCTGGTGGCGCTGGGGTACTCACCGGCCGAGGCGCTGAAGATGGTCAAGGGCATCGACGGCGCCGAGAGCGCCGAGGCGATCATCCGCCAGGCGTTGAAGAACCGGATGGCGAAGTAGGGCGGCACCGCGCGCGTTGCGTCGCGACCTGCCGGGCGGCCGCGACGGCGCCGGCCAGCGCCATCCCCAACGCCAGCACGATCAGCCCGCCCAGCGGCAGGGCCGGGACCGGGAGCGCCTGCTGCGGTACGCCGCGAATCGTCGTCGTGCCGACCCCGACCCAGCCGCCCTTCCAACGAGCGAAGTCGAGAAACGTGCCGCTGGGAACGATCGGCTCCTCGAACCAGTCGGTTCCGTCCCGGCTCGTCCACAATCGACGCGCATCGTCATCCAGTTGCTGAACAAGGAGACCGTCCGGCCCTCCGCGCAGGGTGCGAAACCGTCCGACCCGGTCCGGATGCTCGAAAACATCGCTGTTGCCGTCGGGCGTTCGTTGAACGATCTGCAGAGGCGTCGGCGACCCGTCGAGGGGAGGGGCTGCGAGCGCAATGAACGCGCTGCCGTTCCACGCAATGCCGTCGGGACTCACGGGCGGTCCTGCTGGGGGATTGCTGTCGCTGAA
>CAZJSH010000017.1:0-34133 GCA_964548715.1 uncultured Halomonas sp.
CCCTGATGGGCGCGGCCGGCCTGACCCTCAACGTCATGAGCCTCGGTGGTCTGGCACTCGGCGTCGGACTGCTGCTCGACAACGCGATCGTGATGCTCGAGAACATCGCCCGGCATCGCGAGAAGCTGGGAAAGTCAGCCGACCAGGCCGCGCATGAAGGCGCCGACGAGGTGATGTCGGCAATCACCGCCGGTACCCTGACCAACCTGGCCGCCGTGGTGCCGTTCCTGCTGGTCACCGGCCTGGCCACGCTGGTCTTCCGCGAGCTGTTGGTCACGATCTCGTTCGCGGTCGTCGCCTCGCTGGCCGTGGCCCTGACGCTGGTCCCGATGCTGGCTGCGCAATTCGCGAAGATCCGCTTCGAGTCCGGTTTCAATCGGCTCGCGCCGTACCGGGCATTCAACGGGTTTATCGAATGGCTGTCCGCGCGCTATCGCCGGGCCCTGCGGGTCGTGTTGCGCTGGCGCTGGGGCATGATCGCCGCCGGCGTCGCCGTGTTCGTCGGCAGCCTGAGTCTGGCCCAGCAGCTGGGCAATGAATTCCTGCCGCAGCTCGACGACGGCGAGCTGGGCATCCGGCTGGCGCTGCCGGCCGGCACCACACCGCAGGAAACCGATGCCGCGACTCGTCTGATCGAAGCCGAAGTCGCCGGGATGCCGCACGTTCGAAGCGTCTTCGCGCTGGCCGGCGGCAACGTCTGGGGCGGCACGGCCAACGAGCGGCCGGGCCGCGGCTACGTGCTGGTCAAGCTCGACGATGCCGAAGCGCGACCGGCCTGGCCGGCCAGCCGCTGGGTCGGCGAGATGCAGCAGCGGCTGAACGCGCTCGATATCGCGGGCGCCCGGATGTACGTCTGGTCGCCGGGCATCCGCGGGCTGACCTTCGGCGTGTCGGGCGAAGACATGGAACTGAAGGTCGTGGGCGAGGACATCGGTCTGCTGCAGGACCTGGCGCGCGAGATCATCGCGTCGATCGGCTCCATCCCGGGCCTCAGCGGTGTCGAGATGCAGGACGAGGATCGCACGCCGTTGCTGTCGATCGACATCGATCGGGAGCGCGCGGCTGCGCTCGGCCTCGATATCGGCAGCGTCGCACAGTCGCTGCGCTACGCCGTTTCGGGCTACGTTCCGACCCGCTACTCGACCGGGGTCAACGAATACGACGTCCGAGTCCGGCTGCCGCGCGACGAGGTTCGCGACATCGACACTCTCGGCCAGGTGATCGTCGCCAACGGCGTCAACGGGCCGATCCAGGCGCGTCAGGTCGCTTCGTTCACGCTGGAAGAGGGGCCGGCCGAGATCGGACGCGAGAACCAGGTGCGTATCCAGCGCATCGTGGGCAACTTCGATACTGCGCAGAACGACGTCGGCACGATCATGGAAGAGGTCCAGCGGCGGATTGCCGCGATCGAAATGCCGGAGCAGTACGGCGTGGTGCTCGGCGGGCAGTTCGAGACGATCCGCGAGACCAACCGCGAGATGGCGATCGTGCTGGCGCTGGCGGTGTTCCTGGTCTTCGTCGTGCTGGCCGTCCAGTACGAGAAGATCTCCAACCCGCTGGTGATCATGACCGCTGCGCCGCTGGCCACGGCCGGGTCGGCCGTCGCGCTGTGGTTGAGCGGCACGCCGATCAGTGCACCGGTGTTTCTCGGCACGGTGCTGCTGGTCGGCATCGTCGTCAACAACGCGATCCTGCTGGTCGAATACATCGAGCGCCAGCGCCGCGCCGGTCAGGACCTGACGGATGCCGTGGTCGAGGCCGGCGGGATCCGCCTGCGACCGATCCTGATGACCACCCTGACGACCGTGGTCGGCATGCTGCCGCTGGCCATCGGCGCAGGTGCCGGCGCCTTGCTGATGCAGCCGCTGGCCATCGCCGTGGTCGGCGGCCTGCTGTCGGCGATGCTGCTGACGCTGTTCCTGGTGCCCTGCCTGTACGTGGTGGTCCAGAATGCCAGCGCTGCGCTGTCCAGGTTCCTGACCGGTCGGCGCCGGCACAAGGCCTCGTCCGAGGACACCGATCCGGCCCCGACCACGGCCTGAGTCTCGCGTGCCGGCGGCCTCGTTCGAAAACGGTCCAGCGTCGACAGCACCTCGACCGAATTCAGGCAGCCTCCGGTCGGCTGGAGGCTGCACACGGCGGCAGGAGTTCGCGCAGGGCCGGTCTGCCTCCGCCTCGAAGCGAAGGGCCGAGGCCGCCGTGTTCCAGC
Source organism: uncultured Halomonas sp. (assembly GCA_964548715.1). Taxonomy (GTDB): domain Bacteria; phylum Pseudomonadota; class Gammaproteobacteria; order Xanthomonadales; family Wenzhouxiangellaceae. The sequence goes on from CAZJSH010000017.1 coordinate 2,210, forward strand.
TCGGCTCAATCGATGTCGAGTTTCTTCTCGAACCTGCCGAGTATGACGACGATCAGCAGAGCGAACCCGGTCAGCAGGCCGGCCAGGACGAGGTTGCCGGTGGCGCAGGCCACGCCGATGGCGCCGGCGATCCAGATCGCGGCGCCGGTGGTCAAACCCTGCACCGATCCGCGTGACTGGATGATGCTGCCGGCGCCGAGGAAACCGATTCCGGCGATCACGCCTTCGACGATCCGGGTCGGATCGATGCGGGCCGAGGGGTCACCGGCTGCGGTGGCGAACAGGATTTCGTAGCCGACCAGCAGGAAGCCGGCCGCGCCCAGCGAGACCAGCATGTGCGTTCGCAGACCGGCCGGCCGATCGCGCAACTCGCGTTCGAAGCCGATCAGTGCCGCCAGACCGGCCGCTGCGGCCAGCCGGATGACCATGTCGACCAACGGCAATTCCGTTTCCATGACGCGACTCCCGTAACGAGGACTCGAACAGGCTAGCATCGTCGCAACCCCTGCTTCCGGCCACTCAAGATGGACGCCCCGATTCGAGCCACGGCATTGACGGTGCTCGCCCTGGTCGCTTTCGCCGCCAATTCGCTGTTGACGCGAGCCGCGCTGGACCTGACTTCGATCGATCCGGTCAGCTTCACCGCGGTCCGGCTGGTTTCCGGCGCGATCCTGCTCTGGGTCCTGGTCCGGGGCCGCACCGAACGCGCCGACGGGCGCGGCAGCTGGGGCTCGGCGCTGGCGCTGTTCGGGTACGCCCTGCTGTTCTCGCTGGCCTATCGCGGCCTGACCGCGGCGACCGGTGCGCTGCTGCTGTTCGGCGCGGTGCAGGTCACCATGCTGCTGGCCGCGGCCGCACGCGGTGATCGGCCCGGTGTTCAGCAGTGGCTGGGCCTGGCCGCCGCCCTTGCCGGGCTGGCGATGCTGCTGTGGCCCGGTCTGGCGGCGCCGCCTGCCGGACCGGCGAGCCTCATGCTGCTGGCCGGCGTCGCCTGGGGGGTGTACACGCTGCGTGCGGCCGGACCCGGTGATCCGGTCGCCCGCACTGCCGCGAACTTCCTGCGCGCCTCGGTGCCGGCGCTGGGCCTGCTGGCGATCTGGGCGGTGCAGGCTCGATGGGACCCGCTCGGCGTGCTGCTGGCCGTCGCCTCGGGCGCGCTGGCGTCCGGGCTCGGCTACGCGACCTGGTACGCGGCGCTGCGTCTCATCGATACCCACACCGCTGCGGTCGCCCAGCTGGCGGTTCCGGTCCTGACCGCGATCGGCGGCGTCCTGCTGCTGGCCGAACCACTTTCGGCCCGGCTGCTCGGCGCCGGCGCGCTGGTCCTGATCGGAATCGGCCTCGTCGTTCATGGCCGCAGTACACGGTCGAGCCCGGGGCGCTGAGTCCGCGCGAGGAACCTTGCAGCAGGCACCGATCGGGACCGCCGAACGAACCGCATTCGCGGTTCCGCTTGGCGCCTGCGTGGGCGCCGTTGTATCGTGGAGCGAGCCTACCGAAGACATCGGCACGGATCCGAGGGAGTTCGATCATGCACCAGCATGTCCCAGGTCGCCTGTTCACCGTTTCCGTCCTGGCGATCGCGTCGCTCGGCATGGCTCCGATGGCCAAGGCCGAGATCCTCTTCGAGGAGCGAACGGCCGAGGCCGGTATCTCCCAGAATCATACGGCGCGTTACTTCATTTCCGGCCAGGCCTGGGCCGATTACGATGGCGACGGCTGGGTCGATCTTTACCTGACCGATAGCGGCGGACCCAACACGCTGTATCGCAACCGGGGCGACGGGACGTTCGAGGTGTCGGCACACAACGCCGACGTCGCGCTCGCCGCGCATATCAGCGGCGGCGCGAGTTGGGCGGATTACGACAACGACGGCCGCGACGACCTGCTGGTGCTGGGCCTGGGGCTGCCGGTACTGTTGCGGAACACGGCGACCGGCTTCGAGGACGTGACTGCAGCGATGGGGCTCACCGCAGAGGGCCAGGGCGAATCGGCCGCCTGGGCGGATTTCGACGGCGACGGGTTCCTCGACCTGTACATCGTGCATTGGTTGTACGACGAGGACGAATCGGATCCTCGCGCCCAGGACCGGCTGTACCGCAACCTGCAGGGCCAGGGCTTCGAGGACGTCAGCGGCTGGCTGGATACGGCGCGCATGTCGGGCCCGGGCTTCGCAGCCGCCTTCACCGACTACGACAACGATGGCGATCCCGATCTCTACGTCGTCAACGACAAGCACTTCGGCAATCCACTGTGGCGCAACGACGGACCGGGCTGCGGGGGCTGGTGTTTCGTCGACGTCTCGGTTGCGACCGGCGCGGATCGCCCGGCCTGGGGCATGGGGCTGGCGGTCGGCGACTACGACCGCGACGGCGATTTCGACTTCTACTATTCGAGCATCGGCGAGATGGTGCTGCTCGAGAATCCGCAGGTCCAGGGCAGCGGGTCCTGGCTCGACGTCGCGCCGGCCATGCGCTGCGACGCCGACGTGATCGGTTGGGGCGTGATCTTCGAGGATTTCGACAACGACTTCGATCTCGATCTCTACGCCGCAACCGTTGAAAGTTCGCCGAGCGCGAACGACCGGGTCTACCGCAACGACTATCCGCTGCCGTTCACCGACATCAGTGCCGTTGCCGGGGCGTCGGATTCGTTCATGACCGTGGGCGTCGCAAAGGCCGATTACGATCGTGACGGTGCGATGGACCTGGTCGTCGGCAACTTCGGTGAATCCTACCGGCTGCTGCGCAATGCCACCGAGGCATCGAGCGGCTGGCTGCAGGTGGAGCTGGTCGGCGGCGGTCCCGTCAACCGCAACGCGGTCGGCAGCCGCGTCATCCTGACGCTGGACGACGGACGTCGCCTCGAGCGCGAACTCCGGATCGGAGAGAGCATCGGCGCCTCGCACGAACGCATGCTCCATTTCGGGCTCGACGACCGGCTCCCGAGCGACCTGACGATCGTCTGGCCGGACGGCACCACGACTCACCGGTCGATCAACGAAATCGATCAGCGGGTTTCGATCGTCTACACACCGCAGATCGAGATCCTGGTCGATGGATTCGAAGCGGCGCCCTGACTCGCGGCGGAATCAGAACGACGAACCCGGCTCGGCCAGGAAGGCTCGTTCCTCGTCGCTGGATTCCCGTCCGAGAATCGCGTTGCGGTGCGGGAAGCGGCCGAAGCGGTCGATGATGCGCTGATGCGCCTCGGCATGGTCGACGAATTCCTTGAAGGTCGAGGCCCACTCGGACGGCGCGTCGCGGACCAGGCCGCGCATCAGATCGACGCACCAGGCCTGGTGGTCGGCGTTCTCCGAGTGTTCCAGCGGCAGGTAGAAGAACACTCGCTCGATCGGCCGTAGCACTGTATCCATCCCGTTCGAAACACCGTCGATGCAGAGCCGGCGAGCGATCCCGTCGTAGCGGTACATGCCCGGCGTTTCGCGGTGGATGTTTCGCGGCAGCTGATCGGTCAACAGGATCAGCGCCAGCCGTCCCGGCGGCGTCTCGCCCCAGTCGTCCAGCCTGCCTTCGCCGGCCGCTTCGACCCACGGTCCGAACCGCTCGCGGAGTCCGGCGTCGGTGTCCGGGTCCTTGCGCCACCAGAGGGAGGCCTGACGGACTGCGGTCGTGGCGTCGTCGCTACCGGCGCCGAACCAGAAGCCGAGGATGTCTTGCGTATCGGTCATGGCAGACGGCGGGCCTGGAAGGTGAACTGCAGCATAGCCGAGCGAATTCCGTCGCGTCTGCTGCGCCTGAGCCGGAGGTCTGGATCCGGTGGTTCGGGCCTGCGTGTCCTGGAGTGAACCGAAGATCGGAGCCGCACACGTGGGACTGCAACGGCGCAGCGAGCATGTTATTTTGACTGAAGTCGATATAAAAACTTGCGTCGATATCAAAAAAACCGCGCCTTGCGCGTTCATGTCGATTTTTGGCTGTTTCTTTTTGGGGAATCAATAATGCAAGACTATGTGAGCGTTACTCGCATCTTCGTCGTGGCTGCGTCCCTGGCCATTTCCGGGACCGTATCGGCTGTAGTGCAATTCGATCAGGACGTCACACCGACCATCCTGTTCGGCGCCGGTAACAACAACGGCGCGTTCACCACCGACCGCGCCAGCGGCGTCGAAGTCGGCCTGCGCGCCAAGCTCCGCTACGACGAGAACGGCCAGCCGCAGAACGAATTCCGGAGCAACGGCGACGGAACCTACACCTTCTTCACCCGCAGCCGCCCGGATTTTCCGGACGGTCCGCGCGGCGAGTGGAGCTTCGAATGGTCGGTCAACACCGACTACGACGGCTCGACCTTCGACAACCTCAATGACCTGACCTACGAAATCGGCCTCGACGGCGATCCCGGCCCGGGGACGGACTTCCTGGTGTTCGATCCGATCACGCCGACGGTCGACGTCCCGTTCTGGGACCACGCCATCGGCGACAACGCCTCGCCCAACGGTGGCGGCGCCGTGGCGACCGACGGCCCGAGTTACCAGGGCCTGCTCAGCGACAACAACGTCGCCCAGAATTCGTGGCAGTACGGCTTCGGATTCATCGCCAATCCGACCGGCTACGATCCACGACTGCCCGGCACCTACACAATCTACCTGCAGGCTTCCAATGCCGGCGGGGTGATCGCGCGCAGCGAGATCGACGTGATCGTCGTCGATCCCGAACTGGAGTTCGATCAGACGATCACGCCGGCCTATATCAACGGATCGGGCAATGCCGACGACGGGTTCACGACCGATCGGCGCAACGACATCGAGCTGGCGATCCGGGCCAAGCTCCGGTACGACGAAAACGGCCAGCCGCAGAACGAATTCCGGTCCAACGGCGATGGCAGCTACACCTTCTTCACCCGCAGCCGCCCGGACTTCCCCGATGGCCAGCGTGGTGAGTGGGCCTTCGACTGGGGCGTGAACTCCAACTACAACGGCGGCCCCGGCCCGAACCTGGATGCGTACACCTTCGAGCTGGGCCTGGACGGCGATCCGGGTCCGGGCACGAATTTCCTGACCTTCGATCCGATCACGCCGTCGGCCGGGACGCCGTGTTTCGATCATGCCTTCGGCGACAATACGACGCCGAACGGCGGTGGCACCGTCCTGGACTGCGCCGCCGCCGGTGCGGACGTCGCCTATGCCGACGCGCTCGCCAACAACAGCGTGGCACACCAGTCGTGGCAATACGGGTTCTTCGCGGTCGACGAACTGGCGGACTACGATCCGCGCGTGCCGGGGACATACTCGATCTACCTGACGGCCTTCGATGCAGACGGCATCGAGGTCGCGCGCACCGAGATCACCGTCGAAGTAGTCGATCCGCCGTTGGCCTTCGACCAGGACGTGACGCCCGACGCGATCTTTGGGGGCGGGAACGCCAACGGCGCGTTCACCACCGACCGCCGCAACGACATCGAGCTGGGCCTGCGCGGCAAGCTCCGCTTCAACGCGATGGGTCAGGCCGAGAACACTTTCAATTCCAACGGTGACGGGACCTATTCCTTCCAGCCCGGGCTGATCTCGGGCGGCAGCGCGCTGCGTGCCGAATGGAGCTTCGAGTGGTCCGTCAACACCAACTACCAGGGAGGCCCGGGTCCGAACATCGACGGGTATACCTATGAACTCGGTCTCGACGGAGACCCGTCGCTGGGTACCGACTTCCTGGTCTTCGACCCGATCACCCCGACCACTGAAGTGCCGTTCTGGGATCATTCCATCGGTGACAACACCACCGGCAACGGCGCGGGGGTCGAGGCCACCGATGCGGCGACCTACCAGACCCTGATCGGCGACAACAACGTGGCCCAGCAATCGTGGCGCTACGAGTTCTTCCCGCAGGGTCCGATCGCGGACTTCGATCCGACCGTCGATGGCAACTATCGTATCTACCTGGTCGCCTTCAACGCTGAAGGCATCGAGGTCGCGCGCAGCGACATCGAGATCCTGGTCGGCGGCGCCCAGAGCGGTACGCTGGCCGACGTGGAGCTGGCAAAGAGCACGACGTCCATCGGCACGCAGTTCGTGGGCGACTCGATCCAGTATGTCCTGGAAGTCAGCAATACGGACCTGGCGCTGGCGACCAACGTCATGATCGAAGACGTGCTGCCCGACAATCTGGATTTCGTGGCCGGTTCCTGTGATGACGGCACCGCCGCTTCGGCCGCCGGCCAGACGGTGACATTCCCGATCGGCGACTTGCCGAGCGGCGAAACCGTGACCTGCACGCTGGACACGGTCGTATCGGCAAGCGGCGTCATCGTGAACACCGCAGCGGTATCGGCCGACAACGACGCCGACGCGACGAACAACGACGCCACCGTCCGGTTGCTCGGCGTCATCGAATCGGTTGGCCTGACCGGCGACGTGCCGACGCCGACCGACAACGACTACACCCGCATCAACGACGTGGTCCAGGCCGCCGCGCCGGGCGACGTGATCGTGCTGCGCGGAACCTTCGACTGGAACGAATCCAACGCCTTCAACGCGTGGTCGCTCGGTTCCGACGGCGTGTCCGGCAACCTGGACGACTGGACGATCTACGTTCCCGACGGCCTGTCGGACCTGACCTTGACCGCGCTGGTCAAGGGCGACGCGACCATCCAGGGTCCGGGCGACCTGCCGGGCGTCGATCTCGAAGGGTTCCTGCTGGTGTTCGGGACCAACCCGGGCCTGCAGGTCTCCAACCTGGTGATCAACGACTTCGACGTCGCGTTGGGCATCTACTACGCCGGCGGCGGGCTCAACGTCTACGATGACCTGACGCTGGTCGACAACCACATCTCGATGGCCAGCGACATCGCGGGATCCTCGGCCGCCGGCGAAGCGTTCCAGAACATCGGTATCCACTACGCCTTCGGTGACAACATCCTGATTGCCCGGAACGTGATCGAGATTCCGGGTGATGCCGAATCGACGCCAAGCCTTCGCGCGGCTTCGGTGGCCATGCAGTCGAACACTTCGATCAACGCCTACGAGGGGCTCGTGATCGAAGACAACGAGGTCCGGGTGCTGTTCGCGCAGGCCGACAACCCGGAACGGATCACCGGCATCTGGGAGAACGGGAATTCGCACACCAGCAACATCGCAGTGCGTAACAACCGCTTCGTGAACCTGGATCCAGGCAACGATCCGTCGCTGAACGCCCAGCAGGGTTTCCGGCTTACCTCGCATTCGTCGGCAATGTCCACGATGCGCTTCGAGGGCAACCACGTCGAAGGCGCGAACGTCGGATACGCCTGGCTGTCCTTCGACAGCTTCGGCGCGGACTTCACCGACGAGGCGCCGATCGAGTTCGTGGCCAACACCGCCGTGGGCAATGCCACGGGCGTACTGCTCGACTCCAATGGCGCCGCCAACTTCAGCTGCAACCGGTTCTACGGCAACGATCTGGGCGTCAGCAACATCACCCAGTCCGGGCGCGTATCGCTGGCCGACAACAACTGGTGGGGCTGCAATGCGGGGCCGAACGCCGGTAACTGCGACGGCTTCGACATCGGCTTGACGGCCGATCGCTGGCTGGTGGCCGAACTGACCGCTGCCTCGACCATCCTGCAGACCACCGCGCTGACCGATGTCACGCTCGATGTGCGCGGCAATTCCGACGGCAGCATAGTCACCGACTGCAGCCTGCCCGGCACGCCGGTCACGCTGGCTGCCACGCTCGGCAGCGTCACGCCGACCGCGACCGATACGGTCGGGGGCGCAGCGCCGGCGCTGTACACGGCGCCGTCCGCGCCGGGGGTCGATACGCTGACCGGTACCATCGACGGCGAAACCGTCACATTGGACATTACCGTCGAGCAGGAGGCGGACGTGCTGTTCCGCGACTCGTTCGAAGGCTGATCGCGTTGGCCCTCCGTGATCAGGCAAACGCCGCCGGTCTTCCGGCGGCGTTTTTTCGTTAGAGGCCCAAGCGAGGGCGCAGGACGGATCGGTTCAGAGCAGCAGCGCCGAGGCCAGGCCGAGGAAGGCGAAGAAGCCGACCACGTCGGTCACAGTGGTCACGAACGGCCCGGAGGCCAGCGCCGGATCGATCTTCAGCTTCTCCAGCAGGATCGGGATCACGATGCCGCCCAGCGCGGCGGCGGAGAGTGTCAGCACCATGGCCACGCCGATGACCAGCGCCAGCTTCGGCACGCCGAACCAGAACGCTGCCACGCCGGCCATGATCAGGCCGAACAGCAGGCCGTTGATCGCGCCGACCATGATCTCGCGCCAGCTCACCCGAAGCGCGTTGCTCGCGGTCAGTTCCCGGGTGGCGATCGCGCGCACCGCGACCGTCATCGTCTGGGTCCCGGCGTTACCGCCCATCGACGCGACGATCGGCATCAGCACCGCCAGCGCCACCATCTGGTCGATGGTCTCGGCGAAGGCATCGATGACCAGCGAGGCGAGGATCGCGGTCAGCAGGTTGACGAACAGCCAGACCGCTCGTCCGCGGGTCGTGCGCAGCACGGTGTCGGTCAGCGATGAATCCTCGTCGACCCCGGCCAGTCGCAGCAGGTCCTCTTCATGCTCTTCATCGAGAACGGCCATCGCGTCGTCGATGGTGATCATGCCGACCAGCCGGCCGTTCTCGTCGACCACCGGCGTGGAGATCAGGTGGTAGTGGTTGAACAGGTAGGCCACGTCCGATTCCGGGTCGGTGACGGTGACCGTCCGGTAGCTGTCTTCGAGGATGTCGACCAGCGGCTGGTCGCGGCGCGACGACAGCAGCCGGCCCAGCGCGACGTAGCCGATCGGTTTCATCGCAGGCGAGACCAGGATCGCGTGATAGAACTGGTCGGGCAGCTCGTCGGCGCTTCGCACGTAATCGATCGCCTGGCCGACGGTCCAGTCCTCCGGCAAGGCGACCAGCTCGCGCTGCATGAGGCGGCCGGCCGAGAACTCGGGGTACGACAGCGCGCTTTCGACGCCGATCCGATCGATGGTTTCCAGCGCGCCGAGGATGCGGGTCTGCTGCGCTTCCTCCAGGTCCTCGACCAGATCGACGACGTCATCGGAATCGAGTTCGCGGATGGCCTCGGCCAGCACGTCCGAAGGCAGCGACTGGATCAGTGGCTCGCGCACCGATTCGTCGAGTTCCGACAGGATTTCGCCGTCGATCCGCCGGCCCCACAGTCGCACCAGCGCTTCACGGTCGTTGGCGGAAATCTGTTCGAGGAGGTCGGCGACGTCGGCGGCGTGCAGCGGCTCGAGCAACTCCGAGAGTCGCCCGGCATCCTCGGCCGCGATTGCCTCCTGCGCCGCGCGCACGCGCTCGCTGTCCAGCGCCTGGCCGGTACCCTCGCGGTCGGTGTCGAGCTCGGCCGGTTCGGTCTGCATGGCCCCGGTCTCCCTGGTTCGGCCGCGGCCGGCGGTCAGGCGTCTTCGACGTCGAAGGTCACGCCGGCGTGTTCGGCCAGGCGAGTTCGCAGTGCCTCGCCGAGCGCCGTGGCCGGCGTCCAGAATCCGCCCGGAACGTCCGGCCCGATGTCGCGCGCGAGACACACGGCGGCCTCGCCGATCATCTTCGACGTCGAGCCGTAGCCCGGGTCGCGATCGCCGCGCACGCGGACCTGCAGTGAATGTCCTGCATCGTCGCGCCCGTGGATCACGATATTGAAGAAGCCGGCCTCGCGCTGCTCGGCGCTGGGGCCTTCGCCCGGCTTCGGCAGCACCAGCTTCTTCAGCAGCGCCCGGGTAGGACCGAGGCCGGCGCCCAGCGCGAACGCGCCCATGCCCAGCGAAACGGTCGTGGCCTTCATGCGGCCGCCGAAGCCCCGGCCGGTGAGCACCGCCTCGTCGTACAGGAAGTCCTGGCCGTAGGCGTGGTCCTGCAATGCGTTGGCGCGGTGAACCACGCGCGTGTTGATCGCGGCCATGATGAACGGCGCCATCCAGCAGTCGAGTTCTTCGTCGAGCTTCGGGCCATTGATGTAAGGCTGACGCGGGCCCTCGCGCTGGTCCGGCGGGCAGATCGCATAGGGGTTCTTGAGATAGCGCGCGATTTCGGAATCGGCACGCGCGGCCTCGACGATGTTCAGCATGCTGGCGAAGGTGCCGCCGCTCAGTCCTCCCTTGGCCGCTTTCACGCGCAGGCCGACTCGGGTCAGTGGCCCGCCGAAGCGTTCCTGCGCGGCCTGCTGCAGCACGTAGACGCCGAGATCGGAAGGAATGGAATCGAAGCCGCAGCAGTGCACGATGCGCGCCCCGCTGTTCTTTGCGGCCTCTTCATGGGCATCGATCACGTCCCGCATGAACGGCACTTCGCCGGTCAGGTCGCAGTAGTCGGTGCCGTTCTCGGCGCAGGAGGCGACCAGCGCCTTGCCGTACAGCGCGTACGGGCCGACCGTGGTGAGGACGACCCGTGTTCGCGTGGTCATCGCGTCCAGCGAGGCGCGGTCGAAGCTGTCGGCCTGGATCAGCGGCAGGTCGGCGGCGGAGTCACCGAGCCGTTTGCGGACGGCCTCGAGCTTTTCGAGGTTGCGGCCGGCCAGCGCCCAGTTCAGCGCGCTGCCAGCGCCGTGACGCTTGAGAAGATGTTCGGCGACCAGCTGTCCGGTGAAGCCCGTGGCGCCCATCAGCACCAGGTCGAATTCGCGTTCGGCCATGCCTGCATTCCGTTGCGGGAAACTGCGGCAACGATAGCATGGCGGCCGGTTCTTTCCGGTGCTGGGCGGGCCGATCGGCGTCGTTCATTGCCCGGGTAGGCTGGAAGACCGCACGCCGATCGGCCGGTGGCCTCATCGCACCACGCAGCGCCAGCCGCGGCGAGCCTTCCAGCAGGTCCGGTCGCGCGCTGGTCGGGTGTCCACGACGACGAAGCGGGCCTGCGGGTGCGCGGTCTGGTAGGCCTGCCAGGTCGGGTAGGCGCGCGGGTGATGGTGATGGACCGCGCAGCCACTGATCAGGGCGCTGGCCACGATCAGGGCAAGGGTGGGGATGCGGGTGCGGCTCATGGTCGCGCTCCGTTGAATGGTGCCCGGATCAACGCGCCGGCCGGCCGTTCGGTTGACCCGGGCGGGCCCCTCAGCCGGCATCCAGTCCCAGGTCGAGATTCGGCGCCGAGTGCGTGAGCGCGCCGATCGAGATTACGTCGACGCCGGTCTCGGCGACCGGGCGCACGGTCTCCAGCGTGACGTTGCCGGAAGCCTCCAGCGTGACGCCGCTGCCCGAGGCGCGGGCCGCGGCGGCCTCGAGATCGGCGAGGCTGAAGTTGTCGAGCAGCACGCTCTCTGCGCCGGCCTCGAGCGCTGCGTCGAGCTGGTCGAGTCGATCGACCTCGACCGCGATGCGAGTCATGTGCCCGGCGAATTCACGTGCCCGGCGCACCGCCTCGGCCACGCCGCCGCAGGCCGCGACGTGGTTGTCCTTGATCAGGATCGCATCGCCCAGCCCGAAGCGATGCATCGCGCCGCCGCCGGCCGCGACCGCGGCCAGCTCCAGCGCCCGCAGGCCCGGGGTGGTCTTGCGGGTGTGCGTGATCCGGGCGCCGGTGCCGTCGATCGCACCGACGAAACGATGCGTCAGCGTCGCGATGCCGGACAGCCGGCCGAGCAGGTTCAGCGCGACGCGTTCGGCGGTCAGGATGCCGCGGACGGGGCCGTGGACCCGGCCGACCACGGTGCCGGGCGCCAGTGCCTCCCCGTCTGCCCGCCAGTTGTCGAGCGCAAGAGCCGGATCGATCTCGAGGAAGGCGCAACGCGCCGCCTGTGTCCCGGCCAGCCGGCCTTCGGCGCGGGCGCGCAGCACGTACTCGGCCTGCAGGTCGACCGGCAGGGTCGCCTGGCTGGTCAGGTCGCCGCGGCCGCCGAGGTCCTCGGACAGTGCCCGGCGGACGACGTCGGTGACCAGGTGCGAGGGGAGATCGTAGTTCATGCCAGAGGCTCCGGTCGGGCTTCGAGGGACGTGGATTCGGGTGATCGAGGTCGGGTGTCGAAGGGCAATCGCCATTCGGAATGGCGGGCCTCGGCCGTGGTCCCGAAACAATCGCTGCGGACGTGGGCGCCCCGAGTCTCGGTCCGGGCCAGCGCAGCCTCGCAGACCACCCGTGCGGCCAGCAGCGCGTCGGCCGGTCCGTGGCGATCGGTCAGCGCGTCCAGTTGCTCGGCAAGTCGGCCAAGCCCGGTCGCGTCACGCTCGACGCCGGCGTGGGTCTGCATGGCTTGGCGCAGGGTCTCGAGCGCGTCGTCGGGCAGAGCGCGCGCGGATTGCGGTTCCAGCGCGCCGCCAGCTTCGAGTGATGCCTCGCCGACGAGGAGCTCGGCGGCGAGGCGCGCCATGACCGCGGCCTCGAGCAGCGAGTTCGAGGCCAGCCGGTTGGCGCCGTGCACGCCGGTGCAGGCCGCTTCGCCGATCACGTGAAGGCCGTCGATGCCGGTTCGCCCGGCCAGGTCGGTGGCCACGCCGCCCATGTGGTAATGCGCGGCCGGGGCGACCGGAATCGGCGCTTCGCGCGGATCGATGCCGACCGCGCGGCAGGCCGCGAACACGGTCGGATAGCGCTCCGGGAACGCTGCGCCGATGCACCGCGCGTCCAGCCAGGCGCCGCCGGCCAGGTGCTGCCGGTGCACGGCCCGGGCGACGATGTCGCGCGGGGCGAGTTCGGCATCGGGATGGCGGTCGAGCAGGAACCGATGGCCGCGGACGTCGATCAGCGTCGCGCCGTCGCCGCGCAGCGCCTCGGTGGCCAGCGGCGCCGGCGCGCGACCGATGTTCATCGCGGTCGGATGGAACTGGACGAACTCGGCATCGCGGATCGTCGCCCCGGTTCGCGCCGCCCAGGCCAGCGCCTGGCCCCGGTTGCCGCCCGGCACGGTGCGGACGGCGTACAGCCCGCCGAGGCCGCCGGCGGCAAGCACGACCCCGGCGGCGCGAAGCGAGCTCCGGTGACCCTGGCCGTCGGTGATCAGCACGCCGGCGCAGCGGCCGTTCGGCGCCTGCAGCAGGCCGGCGCCCCAGGCGTCGTAGCGCAATTCGACGTGATCGGCCGCCAGGGCGCGGTGAAGCAGCGCCTCGACCATCGCCGCGCCGGCCCGGTCGCCGTCGATCCGCGCGACCCGAGCGCGGCCGTGAGCGGCCTCGCGCGACAGTGCCCAGTGTCCGTCGGCGGTGCGTTCGAACGGCACGCCGGCCGCGGCCAGCCGCTCGACTTCGCCCGGTGCCGCTTCGGCCAGCGCCCGGGCCGTGCCGGGATCGCTCAGGCCCGCGCCGGCGGCCACCGTGTCGCCGGCATGCTGGGCCGGCGAGTCGTCCGGGTCCAGCGCCGCGGCGAGACCGCCCTGCGCCCAGGCCGACGACGATGGCGTCTGGGCTGCGCCGGCCAGCAGGATGACCCGGCGCGGCGCCAGGTTCAGGGCACACCACAGCCCGGCCAGGCCGGCCCCGATGATGACGATGGGTCGTGCGTTCCGGCGTCGCATGCGGCCCTCAGGCCTGGACGTAGGGAATCGAGACCGCCGGCCGCGAGGTATCGAAGGCCGGTGGCTTCGAGCTCGCCGGCAGATCGAGCATGGCCTGCACGCTGGCCCGCGCGGCCACGGCCACGGCCGGATCGACGTCGACTTCGTAGCGGTTGAAGCGCAGTGCGTCGTAGACGCTTTCCAGCGTGATCCGCTTCATGTGCGGGCACAGGTTGCAGGGCCGCACGAAGCGGGTGGAAGGGTTGTCGACCGCAACGTTGTCACTCATCGAGCACTCTGTGATCAGGATCGCCTTGGCTGGCTTGCGGTCGCGCACGAACGCGGCCATCGCGCCGGTGGAGCCGGCGAAATCGGCGGCTTTCAGCACGTCGGGCGGGCACTCGGGGTGGGTGATGATCGTCGCGTCGGGGTGTTCGATGCGCAGCTGCTCGATCTCCGCGGCGGTGAAGCGCTCGTGGACCTCGCAGGCGCCCTGCCAGGTCAGGATGCGGACCTCGGTCTGGCTGGCGACGTTCTTCGCCAGGTACTCGTCGGGGATCAGGATCACCGTGTCGCTGTTCCACTGCTCGGCCACGGCTTCGACGACCTGGACCGCGTTCGACGACGTGCAGCAGATGTCCGAGGCGGCCTTCACGTCGGCGGTGGTGTTGACATAAGTCACCACCGGTACGCCCGGGTGGGCCCGCTTGATCCGCTCGACGTCGGGCCCGGTGATGCTGGCGGCCAGCGAGCAGCCCGCGCGCAGGTCCGGGATCAGCACGGTCTTGTCCGGACAGAGGATCTTTGCCGTCTCGGCCATGAAGTGCACGCCGGCCTGGACGATCACCTCGGCATCGGACTCGGCCGCCAGCTGGGCCAGCTTCAGCGAGTCGCCGGTCTCGTGGCCGACGCCGTGGAAGATTTCCGGCGTCATGTAGTTGTGAGCCAGGATCACCGCGTTGCGTTCCTCGGCGAGCCGCCGGATCGCGTCGATCAGCGGCGCATGCAGCGGCCATTCGGCCTCGGGCACCACGTCCTGCACCCGCAGGCGGACATCCTCGGTGCGCTCCCGCACCTCGGGGGTCCAGTCGAGCGCAGCGGCCTCGGGCCAGTCGCGCGGCGATGGAAGCGTGGATCGATCGGGCATCGAAGAACTCCGGGCGCAGTGGCCTGCGCGCACTCGTGGTTCGGTCTGTAGATGGTGTCGAACGCGGCAAAAGACCAGCGCTCATCGACCCGATGGCCGACGGCGGTCTCTGCGCACGCAATCCCCACTAACGATGATGCCAGACCGGCTCGCAGATTCGTTCACCCGTCGCGAATGCCGCGCCGGGGCCTCCGTGCGGCGCGGGTTCCGCCCGTGTTGACAAAACCTCCACACGGGGAAGACAATATTCAATAGGAAATACACCCCCCTGTTACTTTATAACATTAGGTAAAAGCTATGAAAACTTTGATCGTTTCCTCTCTCGCCGCGGCCGCCCTGCTCGCATCCTCGGTCTCCTTCGCCGACGTCATGGACCAGGACGCGCAGACCGCACTGACGCCGGACCAGGCCCTGCAGCTGCTGAAGGACGGCAATGCTCGGTTCGTCGCCGGCGAGTCCACCAACCGTGAACTGCTCGATGAACAGAAAGCGACGGCCGGCGGCCAGTACCCGTTTGCGGTGGTGCTGTCGTGCCTGGACTCGCGCTCCGCACCGGAAATCGTGTTCGACCAGGGCGTCGGTGACATCTTCGTCGGCCGCGTGGCCGGCAATGTCGTCGACACCAACCTGCTCGGCAGCTTCGAGTTCGCCACCGCCGCGGCCGGTTCCAAGGTGATCGTGGTCATGGGTCACACTGCCTGCGGCGCGGTCAAGGGTGCCTGCGATGGCGTCGAGCTCGGTAACCTCACCGCGTTGCTCGACGAGATCGAGCCGGCCATCGACGCGGTCAGCACGCCGGTCGGCACCGATCGCAGTTCGGCGAACACCGAGTTCGTCAATCGCGTCATCGAGACCAACGTCAACATGCAGGTCAACGAGCTGCTGCGCCGCAGCGACGTGGTTCGCGGCCTGGTCGAAGAAGGCAAGGTCACGGTCGTCGGCGCGGTCCACGACCTGGCGACCGGCGAAGTCCGGTTCCTCTGAAGCACCACCAATAACAAACGCCGCGGCCGCGCGGCACCTCTCCATTCCTGATCGCCGGTCGCCTTGCGGCCGGCGTTTTTTTTGCAGTCGGCACGCAACGTCGCGCCGGCGTCGATCAGACGGTCACCGCGTTGCCGCGGAAGATCCGGGCCAGGTAGCGGCTCTGACCCGGGCTCGGCGCCGGCACGCAGCACAGCAGCACCGCCTGGACGATGCGTTCCATCTCTTCGGCCGCCTCCTGGTCGTTGTTCGGTTCTTCGGCCCGCGCCCGGCGGGTGAGCTGGACCTGGTTGACCGCCGGTTCGGTCGGTAGCCGCTCACCCTCGACGCCGAGGGTGACCGTGAAGGCGTGCAGCGAGTTCTTTACGAACAAGGCCAGCGCGAATTCTTCGCGGGTCGACGCGCGAGAGGTCTCCGGCGTAACCAGCACGATCTGGCAACGCGGCATCAGGGCGCACTTGCGCGCGATCCGGAAGTGATGGGTCAGCTGCTGGTCGAGCAGCCGGGAGAAATCGTCGCGCGACAGGACGCGCTCCCATCGACCGTCGCTTTCGGCGGCCAGCGGATTCATCGGCAGCCGCGCGAACGGCGTTGAAACGACCGCATCGATCCGGCCGGTCTCCTGCCGAACCGCGTCGAGGGCCGCCTCCAGTTCGCCGCCGACCGCTCGAACCGAGCACGGCGCGTCGGCATGGCTCGCGTCGATCCCGGCCCGGACCGCGCGGGCTGTCTCTTCGCGCTCGGTCAGCAGCGTGAGGCTCTCGACGTTCTGCCGCAGGAGGCCCACGGCAATGGCGATCAGCTCGTCGCGCAGCGCTTCGCCGAACAGCACGACGTGGCGGCCCTCGAGCTGTCGCAGGTCCTCGGCGCCCGGAGGCAGCATCATTTCGCCTTCGGTAACCGACCGGTCGAACTTCAGTCCGCCGGACGGGTGGAAGGTTTCGCCGCTGATGATGTCGTCGGCCAGGCTGAACACCGTGGACAGGGCGACCTGCTCGTCGGTCGGCATCCTGTGGAGGTGCAGGCGATCGAGAATGCCGGCCTCGATCTTCTGGGCGGTTCGCTCGATGTCGCGCGTGTCGAAGAAACCGCCGCCCGGGGGCGGCTCGAAGCGCTCGAGGAATCGTGCCGCGCGCTCGCGGTCGAGCGCGCCGCCGCCGACCAGCCGATCCATTAGCTTCTCGGCCAGCGGACGCGACAGCAGATAGCGCGTGGCCGTCGCCACAGGCGATCCTTCAGCGACCTGGGCGATCAGGCGGCGCAGCGCGTCCGGCGCGGTCTCCCAGCCCGCGAGCCCGTCGAGATCGTTGCGGGCGAGCCGATCGAGACCGTCCTCGAGCTGGTTCCCATCCAGCTCGTCGAGAGTCGCCAGCAGCGCGGCGTGGACGCGATTGAGTCGCTTGTTCTCGAGGATCAGGCGGCCGCGCCGGGCGAACAGGCCGGGCGCGCCGCCGAGGCCGCGGAGTCGGGCGCCGTCGACCGGGCCGGGCGCCATCGCGTTGATCTGGATTTCCGGACCGAGATGGCGCGACAGGATCTCGGCCAGCGATCGCTGGCCGGCTTTCGACACCGAGTAATCGGCCCGGTTCGGGTAGGCCACGGCCAGGTACTTCTCGCCGCCGAAGTAACTCGACACGTTCAGGATTCGGCCCGATCCATTGGCCTTCATATGGGGCGCGAACTTGCGGATCAGCGACCAGTTCGACGTGAGGTTGGCCTCCAGCGTGCGATTCCAGGCCTCCAGGCTCATGTCGACGACCATCTCCTCGGCGCCGGAAATGCCGGCGTTGTTGATCAGGTAGTCCACCGTGCCGAATCGCTCGAGCGCCTGCTCGAACAGGTGCTGAAGCTTCGCTTCGTCGCCGACGTCGATGCCGGCGAGAATCTGCACGCGCTGTTCGGGCTCGGGGTAGCCGATTGCCGCCAGTTCTTCGACGATGTCGTCGCGCGCCGCGGCCAGCTTGTCCTCGCTTCGTGCACTGAGCAGGACGCGCGCGCCGGCCAGCGCCAGGTAGCGCCCGAGCTGCAGGCCGATGCCGAGGCTGCCGCCGGTGATCACCGCGGCCTTGCCCTGGTGGAGTCCCGGCAGGACCCGCTGGATCGATAGCGGCATCGCCGATTTGCCGGTCGCCCGGCGAATGTTCTTCGGCACCCAGAGGTTGATCGGATCCATCCTGCGCACGCGGTTGTTCAGCGTGGCCGTCCAGTCGGCGGCAAAGGCCAGGTTGTCAGCGTCGCTGCTGTCGAAGCGCACGATCTGGTTCGGCATCGAGGCCCAGGTCCGCTGGCCCTGATCGACGGCGTGCTGTTCCTCGTAGCGCCAGGTGCGGATCAGTTCCTCGACCGCCGCGCGCTTGATGTCGTTGAGGCGATTGCCGTGGCCGTCGTCGCAGTTGGTGACGAACGTGATCGCGGGCGCCCGGTCGAGCTTCATGCGCCGGCCCAGGCTACGGGCCAGCGCCGCGGCGAACGCGACCGGGGCGACGATCTCGTTGTCGACGAAGGTCTCGACGTCCCGGTCCTCGGCGACGCTCAACGAATGGCCGTGCTCGCCATTCGGTGTAGCCGGCAGCACGATCACGCCGTCGAGCCGGCCGAAGCGGTCGTCGATGAACTGGAAGGCGCGGTCCACGGATTCCTCGCGCAACGGGTCGAGGTGGGTCAGTTTGGTGTGCCGTTCTCCGTCCTGTCCAAGCCGTGCACGCGCCTGGCCGACTTCCTCCAGCGAACGGAACGCCAGCACCACCGTCGCGCCGCGCTCCCGATTGCGGTCGGCGAAGGCCAGCGCCTCTGCGATGTCGGCGCCGCCGAGAATCAGGACCACCTGCTCGCGCAGGTCGACCAGCCGGTTGTCCGGCCAGGAGACGAGTTTCGATCGGCTCTGGGTCGGCACCTGCATGCCGTTGGTGACCTCGAAAGCATGACCGGAGAACGCGCCGGCTTCCGCACCCGAAAGCCACGCCAGCGCATTCGCGACGTCGTCGGGCCGGGGATAGATGAACGCCATCTCGCCTTCGGCGTTCGGGCGTCGATTCAGCATCAGGCCCTTGAATCGCGCCGCCGTACTGCCGGGCTCGAGGTCCTGCAGCGAATCCATCGAGGCGAACACGCGGTCGATCCGTTCCGACTCGATCGGCCCCGGGAACACCGTGTTGACCCGGATGCCGCGATCGCCACCGCCGAGTTCGCGGGCCAGGCCCTCGGAGAAAGCGTTCAGGCCGGACTTCGGAACGGCATAGGGAATCCGGCCGAAATACGGCGTGCGCGAGAAGATCGTCGAAACGTTGAGGATCGCGCCGCCGGGCGCCAGCTGCGGAATCGCCGCACGGGACATGTTCCACGGGCCGCCCAGCAGGTTCATCGCGGCCTCGAACATGGTCTCGCCGTCGCCGCTGGCCCGCGCCTCGGCGGCGCTGAACGGGATGGCCTGGAGCGTCTGCTTCGGCCCGGCACCGCCGGCGTTGTTGATCAGTACGTCGAGCCGGCCGAACCGCTCGATGGCCTCGGTCACGATGCGCCGACCCGCTTCCGGGTCGGCCGAATCGCCGATGCAGACGTGCATGGCGTCGCGATCGAAGCCTTCCTGCTCGAGCCGATCGACGAACGCGTCGAGTCGTTCTCGATTGCGGCCAGTCATGACCACGCGCGCGCCCTGGCGCAGCAGCGTGCGCGAGATCGTGCTGCCGATGTTGCCGGCCGCGCCGGTAAGAATGACCGTACGGCCGTCCAGGCGGCGATCGCCGGAAGCGGGAGTGGTTGGTGTCATCGAAGCGTCCCCGGTTTCATCGAAGAGTTCCTGCAGAGCCGGTGTCGATCCGGCGCAGATCCACGCCCTCGGCTTCTGCTTCGCGTAGCGCCCAGGCCCGATAGAGTTCGTCGCGCGTCTTCAGCCCGGTCCTCGGCAGGCCGTGAACGGCGACGTAGGTCGCGCCGGCGTGCTCGTTGTCCCACATGGCCTGGTGCGCCGAAGGGAGCTCGGCCAGCGGCACCGGGACCGGCTCGACGGTGTCGATCATCCCGGCCGCGATGCGTTCCTGGACCTCGGCGTACTCGCGGGCGGTGTTGAGGTGCGTGCCGCGGATTTCGGCGGTCGGCATCACGATCCGGCGCTGGCGCATCCAGACCTGCGGCGCATAGAAGCTGAACCTCCGGCCGGCGAGATTCTCGGCGTAGACGACCGCGCCGACCGTCGGTTTGACCAGCGCGGTCGACAGCGCCAGTCCGTCCCGGTCCCGGCGCTCGAACACCACGTCGGGCAGGCCGCGTCGATCAAGGGTATTGCGCAGCAGCGGGCCGATCGCCGAGCCGATGGGTTTGAGCGTGCGGTCGGAGAATCGGCGGACCGATTCCTTGAACGCGGCCGATTCGGTGAACGGGTCGGGCATCCGCTTGAACGGTCCGGGCGGCTCGAAGTCCTTGCCGAGCCGCCGGCGGATTTCCTCGAGGCTGACCACCCCGGCCAGGTGGGCGCCGAAGCCCAGCGAGGTGACGAATTCGCGCTGTGGCACGCTGTCGGTCAGCACCGCGACGCGCGCGCCGCGCGCGCAGCCGGCCTCGATGGCTTCGATGGCGACCGGATCGACGATTTCGTCCTCGGCGCCGGGCCCGTAGATCACCAGCAGCGACTTGCCGGCCCGGAGCCCGGCGCGCGCGAGCATGGTCTCGGCGGCTTCGCGGCCCGGTTTGCCCATGAACGAGAAGCGATAGCCGGACGTGGCGCCGAAGAAGGTCAGCACGCCGCCGTCGCCGAGCAGCTGGAAGGAGCGTGAGAACGCGCGTTCACCGGCGTGCGAGACGACGTAGTCGATCGGCCCGCCGGCCTGCTCGCGGACTTCCGCTCCGTACCGTTCGCCGGCGCGCTCCCACGCGTCCCAGCGTTCCGGCTCGTCGGGGACCGGCGTGAAAATGTCGGCGAAGCGCGGGTCCTTGCGGTTGACCGTGCCGCCGCCGAAGTTGCGCACGCGCTCGGCGCGCGGCTCGCTGGAGACCATGCCGACCACGTCCAGTCCGGCCCGGCGCGCGGCCCGCAGGCACTCCAGCCCGGTACCGGTGGCCGCGCCTTCGACGAACAGCCGGCGGTTGGGCTGGATGTCCAGGGTGCGGAACAGCGCACGATGAATGGTGCCCTGGGTCAGGCCGCTGGCCGCGGCTTCCTCGATGGTCAGCCCCGGCAGCTTGGGGTGCAGCTGCGGACCCTGGACAACCAGGAACTGGGCGTGCGAACCGTCGTTGATCTCGTAGCCCTGGATGTGGAAATCGGCCGCCATCGGATCCAGCCCCTGGTCGGGTGACAGCAGTTCGCTCTGTCCGGAGTAGATCGTGACCAGTTGGCCGACCGACAGCCGGCCCTCGCGGACCAGCTCCTCGCCGAGCTGCGCGATCAACGCCACGCCGCCGGAACCGGTGACCTGCAGGTCGGCGTCGCGCGCATCGAACGGCGAGACCGGGATGCCGGTGATCGCCCAGATATCGTTGAAGTTGACCTCGGAGGCCAGGATGTAGACCAGTGCGTCGTTGGGCCCCGGCTTCGGAGTCCGGAACACCATCAACTTCTCGGCGTCCTTCGGATCGCCGTGCGCCGGCAGCGCGGTTTCGGAATTTTTGGCCACGCCCATCCCGTACTGATAGTCGGGAATCGGCGTGATGCCCGGATAGAACGGCGCGTCCAGCGGCAGCAGTCGACCTTCGTGTTCCAGTCGTTCGCGGACCCCGGGGTCGGCGTGGGGCGGGACTTCGACGTAGTTCAGCGGCAGCGGCGCGCTGCGGCGCTCGAGGAAGGCTCGAATCCCCGGCGGCCCGCAGTCCGGGTCGCAGACCGCCTCGGCGAACAGCTCGGCCTCGCGCTTCAGACCCACCGACTGGCCCTGCTCGGCGCCGAGCTTCAGCGCCTCCAGTATCCGGTCGACGGGCCTGTCCCTGCCGCTGGCCCGCACCTGGGCCACGGTCGCGGCCAGGCGCGGATGGTCCAGCAGCTCGTCGCGCCACGGCAGCGGCTTTTCGCGGGCGTCCAGATCGTGCTCGCGCGTGGCCATTGCCTCGGCCAGCGGGCCCTCGCCGCGCAGCCAGGCACGCACTCGGTCCATGGCCGCGGCGACCGGGCCGGTCGCATCATGGCCCACGACTTCGTCGGCCAGCCCCAGCGCCCGCGCTTCGTCGGCGTCAACGGCGCGTCCGCCGAGGATCAGTCGGGCGGCGTCGATCAGGCCGTCCTCGCCGCGCCGCGCGTGCAGCCGGCGCGGCAGCCGCTGGGTGCCGCCGTAGCCGGGCAGCAGGTTCAGGTTGATCTCGGGCTGGCCGAAGCGGGCGTGGACGTCGGCGATGATGTAGCCGCAGGCCAGTACGAACTCGCAACCGCCGCCCAGCGCCGGGCCGTTGACGGCCGCGATCACCGGCTTGCCCAGGTTCTCCAGCGTCGAAAAAGCCGCGTGGGCCGCGTTCGGCGGCGTACGGGCGCTTTCCAGGTCGCCGGCCTCGCCCACGTCCAGCAGCTCCTTGACGTCGGCCCCGGCAACGAAGGCGCTGCGCGCGCCGGTAACGATGACCGCCACCGTGTCCTGCCGCTGCTGCAGGTGCTGGAGCACGGTATGGAGTTCGTCGAGCGAGCGCTCGTTGAGCGAATTCACCGGCGGGTGGTCGATGGTCAGCACCGCGACCGTCCGGCCCGGCGCGACGCGATGGTTTTCAAGCCGCAGGTAGCGGTGGGTCTGGACGATGTCGCGGGCATCGGCCAGCCGGCCGAACGCGCGCCATCCGGCGACGGTCGCACGGATTTCGTCGACCACCTCGGGGTTGCGCAGCGTCGAGGTGTCGCCCAGCGGCTCGTCGAGCAGGATCGCGCGCAGCGTCCGGCGCATGTACTTGCCCGACCGCGTCTCGGGAAAAGCCGAGACCACCAGGAAATCCGACGGCACGGCGGTCACGCCCTTCTCGCTGCGGACCAGGCTCTTCAAGCGCGCCAGGTCGTCGTCGGTGAGCTTCTGGTCGGGTGCGGCGATGACGAACGCGACCGGCGTCTCGCCCTTCTCGTCGTGCGGGGCGCCCACCACCACTGCGTTGCCGAGTGGTGAGTCGGGTCGCAGCACCTTGTCGCGCAGGATCGCGCCTTCGATCTCCTCGGTGCCGATGCGATGGCCGGAGACGTTGATGACGTCGTCGGAGCGGCCGTGCAGCGTGACCGAGCCGTCCTCGTGGGCCCGGGCGTAGTCGCCCTGGGTATAGGCGAGCCCGCCGTCCCAGCGATCGAAGTACACCGTGCGGAAGCGCGCCAGGTCGCCGCGCCAGTCCGGCGTGCCGAGTCGCTCGGCGTCGCCCCAGATCGTGCGGGCCAGGTAGGGGTAGGGGCGCTTGATGACCAGTTCGCCCTTTTCGCCGGGGTCGGCGACCCGCCAGCGGCCGGCGCGGCCGTCGTCGTCGGTGGCCTCGGCGATGCGTACCTCGGCATCGATCCACGGCAGCGCCCAGGTCCGGGCGTCGGCGGCCAGCGGTTTGAAGCCGCCCCAGGGGCAGGAAAACACGATGCCGCCGTGCTCGGTGGCCCAGTAGGAATTGATGTAGTGATCGCAGACCCGGTCCATCGCGAACTGCTGGACCGCTGGCGACACCGGCTCGGCGCAGAACGTGGCCGCCTTGAGCGAGGCCATGTCGAACGCGGCCATGTCGTCGGTGCTGGCCGGGTCGGTCATCACCGCTTTCAGGAACGTCGAGCCGGCCTTGAACAGCGTAGCGCCGTGGCGCTCGATGATCGAGGAGAAGCGCCCGGCGTGCGGGAACAGCGGCGAGCCCTCGTGCACGATCGAGGTGATGCCCAGCGCAAGCGGCGCGCTGATCAGGTACGACTGCCCGGTGATCCAGCCGGGGTCGGCGATCACGTAGATCCGGTCGTCCTGCGTGGCGCCGAACACCGTGCGCATGGTGTGTGCGATTCCCGACAACCAGCCGCCATGGGTGTGCACGACGCCCTTGGGTTTGCCGGTCGAGCCGGAGGTGTAGATGACGAACAGCGGCCAGTCCGCCGGGACCGGCCGTGCCGGGTGGCTGGCGGTCAGCGCGCGCCACAGGCTCGCGTCGTCCAGGGCCTTCAGCGCCTCGAGATCGTCGACCTCGAAGCCGGCCTCGCGGGCGCGCGCCAGGACCCGCTCGGCGGCCTGTTCGAGCAGCTCGTGCGACCAGCGGTCGCGCGGCTGCTCGACGATGTCCTGGCCGGTGTAGCGGACCACGACGACCCGCTCGACGGCGTGCCCGACGTCGGCGAGGCGCCGCGCCACCGTGGTCCGGATCGCGGCGGTGCGTTCGGGCGGCAGGTCGGTGGCTTCGGCCAGTTGCGTGCCGAGCTCGCGCATGACGTCGCTGCGCTCGATGGTGATCTCGCCGGCCAGCCCGGAAGCCACGGCCTCGTGCAGTTGCCCGGCCAGGTCGCCGAGCTCGAGCTCGGTCAGCACCTCGTCGAGTGCGGCAAGCGCGGAGCGCAGCGGGATGAAGTTGTCCAGCGCCGGGTCGGTGTAGGCCTCCTTGTAGGGTACGACCTCGGCATTGCGGTAACCGCCGTCGGCGGTGACGACCACCTTTGCGCCGGCATCGAAGATCCGGTCTGACAGCGTCTTGGCCGAGAAGCCGCCGAACACCGGCGTGTAGATGATTCCGAGGCGCTTGGCGGCCTCGGTGTAGAACAGCTGTTCGGGAATGTTCGGCAGGTTGAAGGCGACCCGGTCGCCGCGCTCCAGTCCCAGGTCCGACAGCACCTCGGCGCGCAGCACCGCCTCGAGCAGCAGGTCGCGATAGCGGATCGAGCGTTCGACGACCGGCCCGCCCCGGCCGGCGTTGCGCGACGGGTCCCAGCGGTCGCCTTCGAAGCAGAACGCCTCGTGTTCGCCACGCCCGGCGAGTACGTGTCGATCGACCTCGTTGAAGCACGCATTGGTCTGCGCGCCGTCGAACCAGCGGTAGAACGGTGCGTCGGAGTCATCGAAGGCCCGGTCCCAGGGCGTCCAGTCCGGCGCTTGGAACGCGTCGCAGGACTCGCCGCTGTTTGCCTCGAAGCCGGACCAGCGATCGCTGTCGGGGTCGCGGTTCAACCAGCATTCGGAATCGGCCTCGTACCAGTGCAGTTCGGAGGAGGCAATGCGGCCGTGATACGCACCGGGATCTTCGACTGCGGCCCGGCGCTGTTCGGCCTCGTCGTCGACGCCGTTGAGCGTTCCCCATTCGCACTTCGCGGTCATCCCGTACACCTCCCGTTCCTTACTGCCGTGGGGCGCCTCCCGCGGCGATGATCCGTTCGCTTTTGCGAGCCGCCTTCTAGGTCCGCTGCGCTTCGGCGTCCCTCGATTTCCGCCTTCGTTTGTTGGCGGCAAAGGCAATCCCCTGTGCGTTCAGGTCGATATCCATCTCGATCATCGACCAGGCCTGTGCTGATGCGCCGAGCGCTCCCTTTGCGTCGAGCAGGCCATGAAAGTAGTCGCGGATCCGTGCCCTGCAGTAGTCCGTCAGCGCCTCGTCCGGTCGATCGCTGGCCTCGGCCTCGTCGCGGAGCCGCTCGGCGAAATCGAGATGGCGAATCAGCTGACCGGCGGCCGTCTCGATGTCGGTGACCGCGCCGAAGTGGGTCGGGTACATGCAGCGCGGTCGCTCGTCGACCAGCCGCTGAACGGCTTCGCGTGCCAGGTCAGGCTCGAAGTCGGTCGGCGAGGTCGAGGGAAAGGCAAAGGTCCCGTGCAACTGCAGCGCCGGATAGATCAGGCCGAATGCATCGCCGGTGAAGATCGATTCGGAGGCCGAATCGGCGATGCAGAAATGGTGATTGGCATGGCCGCGGGTGTGCAGGAACCGCAGTGATCGCGACCCGAGGCCTAGTGTTTCCTCGTCGTCCATGACTCGGACCCGACCGGCGTCGACCGGCTCGATCGTGCCGTACAACCGTTTGAATTCGTCTTCGCCGTAGACCGCCGAGGCGCTGGCGACCAGTTTCGAGGGATCGATGACGTGCGGTGCGGCCCGTGGATGGGCGACGACCGTCGCGTTCGGGCAGGACTTGGCCAGCTTCGAGGTGCCGCCGGCGTGGTCGAGATGAACGTGGGTGATGATCAGGTACTCGACATCACCCGGACGCAGGCCGGTCTGGGCGAGAACGTCGAGCAGGATCGGGACGGCGGTGTTGGTGTTGTTGTCGATGAAGGCCGCGTGACCCTCGGCCACGAGCAGGTAGGCGGCCGCGAATCCGGAATGGCCGAGATACCTTGTATCGATGGTGTGGACCGCGGTCATCGATCGTTGTCCCTCGGCATGGCAACGCCGCCGTCGAACAGCGCGTTAAGGCCTCGCTCGTTTCGACCTGCAGTCATCGTCCCTCCCTGCTTTCATCCGCAACGCAATGCGCCGCCCATGAAAGACAAAGCCCGCGCGTTCCATGAGCGAGCGACCAACATACCACTTCGATGTGCGCTGGAAGGAACCGGCAGACCTTCCAGAGGTCCTGGCCCAGCGCGTGCGTGAGATGCGGCTTCGCTCCTCGAGGCTGCACCGGGAATCCTGCAGGAACGCCATTGCCATCGCGCCCGCGAAACCTGGTCCAGGGGTTGCCTGGCGAGACCTCTCGGCCCGCGCGATAATCATCGCCGATCCGATCGCCGAACCACCCTATGCCAAGCTCCGGACTCCAGACCCCTGCTCTGCTGGTCGATGAAACGCGCTTCGACCGCAACGTCGACCGCTTGAATGCCCGTCTGCATCGTTTCGGGGTGCCGCTGCGGCCACACCTGAAGACGATCAAGAATGTCGAACTGGCTCTGCACATGCTGGCCGGGCATCCCGGCGGCGCGGCGGTCTCGACGCTGGCCGAGGCCGATCATTTCTTTGCCGCCGGGATCACCGACCTGCTCTATGCGGTCGGCATCGCACCGGGAAAGCTCGACGACGTGGCCCGGCGAATCCACGACGGCATGCGCCTGACCTTGATCCTCGATCATCCCGATGCGGCTCGCGCCGTTGCCGAGGCTGCCGAACGTCTCGGAACGCCGTTCCGGGTATTGCTCGAAGTCGATGCCGATCGGCAGCGCGCCGGAATTCGACCGGACGATCCGGAGTTGATCGAAGCCGCCCGAATTCTCCGGCATGGCGGTGCAAGGCCCGCGGGCGTGATGGTGCATGCCGGCGGATCGTACGCATGCCGGGACCGAGGATGTCTCGTGGGCGCGGCGCAGCAGGAACGCGATGTCGCCGTATCCGCTGCCGAGGCCCTGCGCCGCGCCGGTTTCGAGGTACCTGTCGTTAGTGTGGGGTCGACGCCGACAGCGATGTACGCTGAAGATCTCACAGGTGTGACCGAGGTGCGGGCCGGCGTATATGCCTTCATGGACCTGGTCATGGCCGGATTGGGCGTCTGCGGAACGGACGACATTGCCGTTTCGGTGCTGAGTGAAGTGATCGGCCACCGGCGCCGACAGGGCGAGGTGCTGATCGATGCTGGCTGGATGGCACTGTCGCGCGATCGCGGAACCGCGGAACAGCGGGTCGACTACGGCTATGGCCGGGTCTGCGATGAAGCCGGCCAGCTGCTGCCGGCAGACGTCATCGTCCGAGCGACCAACCAGGAACACGGCATCGTGGCCCGCCGTGACGGCGAGCCGCTGGACCGCGCTGACTTTCCGATCGGCCGACGCCTGCGCATCCTGCCCAACCACGCCTGCGCCACGGCCGGACAATTCGAGCGGATGTTCCTGCTCGGTGCGCACGGTGATTCGATTGGCGGTTCAATTGTCGACCCAATTGTTGATTCAATCGTGCCACTGGCGCGATGCCGCGGCTGGTAGTCCGCTCTGCCTGGCAGCCGTCGGATCAGACGGCCGCGATCGTCAGGTCGAAGGTGCCGTGTGGAGCGTCGTCGTCCTGCGGCTGGAAGTCGACCACCAGCTGACCGCGCCGATCTTCGGGAACGGACTGCAGCAGGCGGTCGAGTTCGTTCAAGGGCTCGCCGGCGAAATACATCTGGGTGATCAGCTCGTGGTAGCCGCGCCGAGCGACCTTGAAGTGGATATGTGGCGGCCGGCTCCAGGCCTCGCCGACCCGGTACGGGCCGGGCTTGATGGTCCGGAAGCGGTAGCGGCCGTCGGCATCGCTTACCAGTTTCGCCCAGCCCTGGAAGTTCGGGTCCAGCGGCGCGGGATTCGGATCGGCCTCATGCGCATAGCGGCCGTGGACGTTGGCCTGCCAGACGTCGATCACCACGGCTTCGACCGGCTGTCCGGATTCGTCCAGCACGCGACCTTCGACCACGACGATTTCACCCTCGGCCGATCCGGTTCGGCCGTCGATCCGGCTCAGGTCGGCATCCTTGTCGGCCTGGTCGGCGATCGGGAAGAAGGGACCTTCGGTCTGCGACGGTGTAACGGCGGCGATCAGCGGCCCGGCCGAGACGGCGGCGGCCATGCCTGCTGCGCCGGTCAGAACACGCCGGCGCGTTGCGTCGATTCGATCCTGGTTCTTTTTCATGCTCGGCTCCTGCGGAACGCACGGGTTCCTGAATCAGTCCCACCCGACAATGTCGCAGTGTGCGCGGGCGGGCTCCTGCAGGCAAGTGCTGGTCTCCCGCTACAATGACGGTGTTCGAAACCTGCCACCGCAGCGAACCATGGACGAAATCTCGACGCGACCGCTGAACTGCCCGAAGTGCCAGGCCCGGATGGAGG
This sequence comes from uncultured Halomonas sp., assembly GCA_964548715.1. GTDB lineage: Bacteria > Pseudomonadota > Gammaproteobacteria > Xanthomonadales > Wenzhouxiangellaceae. The sequence goes on from CAZJSH010000017.1 coordinate 30,407, forward strand.
CGGTGATCGCCGATGGCGTCGAAGTAGACCGCTGCACCGAATGCGAGGGGATCTGGTTCGACGCCGGCGAACTCGACTGGCTGGTCCAGGACGAAGTGGCCCAGGTCGTCGATGTGGGCGAGGTCGACGACGGCCGTTCACTGAACCACGTCACCGAGATCGACTGCCCGCGCTGCGGCAAGCCGATGAAGCACGTCGCCGACCGGCATAAGCCCGAGGTCCGCTACGAAGTCTGCATCGGTTGCGAGGGCGCGTTCCTCGATGCCGGCGAGTTCCGCGACCTGGCCCGCCTGTCCCTGGTTGACCTGCTGCGCGGTCTGCTCCGGCACCGTCGACGCTGACCGCCGGTCGCGGCGGCTGCTCGTTTGGCGACCGCTCGTCCGGCGACCGCTCGTCCGACGACCCGGAGGATTCGGACCAGCGATTCGCGCCTGCACGATCCGAAGGAGGCGTGCGGTCGAAGCGGTCCCGCGATCCGTGCTGCGAACGCCTCGGCCTTACTTCGGCTCGACGATCAGGAAGATCGCAATTGAATCGCCGACGTTGACCACTTCATGCCATTCGATGCCGTCGCTGGCGAAGCGGCTGCCGGTCGGCACGTCCACTTCGCGAGTGCCGTCGGTGTCGGTGATGCGCATTCGCCCGCCGGCGATGGCGTACCCGAAATGCCGATCATGATAGTGACGTTCATGCCCGACGCCCGGAGGAAATGTGCACTCGAGGATCCTGTGCTGCGCGCGATCGTGCAGCGCTTTGCAGACGGAAGCGCCCTTCCAGCCTGCCTCCAGAGGGTCGGGGAGACGAGCGGGCGTCGAGCAGGCGGCAGTCAACGCGATGCTGGCGATGACGACGCAGCGAACGATACGCTTGAAGCTTCCGGATAATTCGGTCGACAAAGAATCAGCGACTTCAGAACCGTCCGTCATCGACGTCTCTCAGGAACTGTACCAGGCCAGGGAAAAAGTGCCGGGGGTCGTCGTATTGGCATAAATGGCTGCCATCGGGGCAGTGGAGGTAACGGCCATTCCGGACCTGGCCGGCCATCCACTCCATGTGTTTCGGGTCCATGGTGTCGTGGGTTGCGCCGACGGTCAGGGTTGGCACGTCGATCTTCGCCAGATCGCCGGCGCGGTTCCAGTGGCCCAGGGTCGCATTCGGCGTCATCCCGAACTCGCTGTGGCCCTGCATGTGCACGTACAGGTCCTTGTTGAGATGCTTGAAAGTGCGCATGATCGAATCCGGCCACTGCTCCAGCGGCATGCGCAGGACGTGCTCGGTGTAATGATGTTGCATCAGCAGTTCTTCGTAGCGCGGGTTTTCGTAATCTTCTGTTTCTTCCAGCGCAAGGATCTCTGCATGGACTTCGGCGTCCATTTGCGGGCCCAGCACTTCACGCGCATAGCGGTTGTAGCCGTGGATGTCCGAGACCATGTTCGAGATGACCAGACCTTTCAGATGCTGCTGGTGAGCCAGGGCGTACTCCAGGGCCAGCATCCCGCCCCAGGACTGGCCGTAGAGAAAGAAGTTATCCCGGTTCAGCCCCAGCGCCAGTCGGACTTGCTCGACCTCATCGACGAAATGCTCGATCGTCCATAGCGCGGGATCATCGGGCTGGTCGCTGTAGTACGAGCCGAGCTGATCGTAGTAGATGTACTCGATGCCCTCGGCCGGCAGGTAGCCGTCGAAGCATTCATACAGTTCATGGGTGGCGCCGGGGCCACCGTGCAGCAGCAGCAGGCGAATCTTCGGGTTGTTGCCGACACGCCGGGTCCAGACCGAGAACTCCCCCTTGACGGTGTTGATCGGAATGCGTCGGATGCCGCCGGTCAGTTGGTCGGGCTGATCAGAGTAGTCGAGATAGTTCGACAAGTCGGTCATTTTGCCGTCTCCAGCTTGACCAGCGCGCTCCCCAACCCGGCCAGGTAGATCGGACCGCCTTCGGTGGTCAGGATCATGCCGGTGAACAGGCCCGGTAACGGGGACCACATGTCCGGGCCGATCAGTTCCAGCCTGGGCTCGCCGCTTTGCGTGCGACGCTGCCATTCGGCGAAAACGGCCTGGTGCTTGGCGGTTTCGGGATGATAGGCCGTCACCCAGTGGCCGGATTCCGGGTCGACCACCAGCAGTGCGTTGGCGATCGGCGAGGCGACCCACAGGCGGCCCGAAGCATCGAGTTCGATGTTGTCGGGCGTCGGCAGTTCGGCGACTACCCGGCCTTCGGACAGCGCACCGGACTCGACGTCCATCCGATAGCCGATGATGCGATCGCCCATGACTTCGGCCACATAAATCCGGCCGCGGGCCTCGTCGATCGCCAGGCCATTGCCGAAAGCAAGGCCCGCCAGTTTGAGCTCGGCCGCCGGTCGCGCGCCGTCGTCGCCCGGTGGTGGTACCCGGAACAGCGCGCCATCCAGCGATCGCATATCGACGGCCGCAAACATTCGAGCTTCCGAATCGGGTCCGCTGTTTTCGGTGGACTGGGTAAACCAGATGGCGCCGCTGCTGTCACTGCGCGCGGCGTTGGCGCCGAATTCATGCTGGTAGGCAAGCTCCACGTGCTCGTTTTCGGTATTCACGCGGTAGATGGCGCCGGTGAAGATATCGGCGACCAGTACGTGAATCCCGTCGGGCTCCAGCGACACCCCGTTCGGGCCGGCACTGCGGTCCGGCGGTGCGTGGATGTAGCCGGCCGAGGCGAAATCACCGAACGCTCGCTTGCTGCCGTCCGGGGCCAGCGCGATCAACCCGTGCCGCTGGTCGGCGATGAGCAGCCGACCGTCGGTCAGCTGCACGCCGTCTTCGGGCCGCACGAGGCCGCCCTGCGGCGGCACTAAGCCGGCCTGTTCGTAAACGATGTCGGCCGCGTCTGTATCGTCGGTCCCACCTGCAGCTCCGGACATCGTCGCCACCAGCGTGGCCGTGTCGGTGTACTGCTGGAAGGCGACGAGTCGGCCGTTCTCGACGGTCCACGAATGGACGAACGGGATATCGATGGTCCTGCCGGTCGCTTTCCAGGTCTCGACATAGCGGCCGAAGACCACGACGCGATCGTCTTCGACCACGTACTCCTCCGGCGTGACGCTCAGGTCGTCCCACTCGGCAACCAACCGGGACATCAGACCGGACATCACCGCGTCGGGTCCGATATAGGGGTTGAGGTCCGCGTAGGGATTGCCTTCGGCCTCGTTCCAGACGATATCGGGCGCCATCAGTCCCGCGAAGGCATTCATGTCGGCCTGCGCAAAGGCTCTGTAGGCGGCTTCGACCGTGGCCCTTGGATCCAGCACCTCCGAAGTGTCGGCTGCCATCGGCATCGGGGCGGACAGGGCGAGAGTGAGTGCGGCAAGCGCGATCCAGCGTGGTTCCATGATCGTTTCCTTACTCGATGGGATTCTGGGTGCGGCGGTGAGGTCAGATCGTCAGCGTGAAGCCGCCGTCCGGCGTCAGCGTGGTGCCGGTGATGTAACTGGCCGCGTCGGAGCACAGGAACACGATAGCCTCGGCGATTTCGTTCGCTCGGCCTGCGCGCTTCAGGTGCACGCTCGGCAGCAGGCCCTGATCGTAGACCTCGTCACCGATGTCAGCTCGCAGGCGTCGATGCATGGGCGTGTCGATGACACCGGGACATAGCAGGTTCACGCGAATGCCATGCGGTGCCAGTTCCGCCGATGCGCTGCTGGTCAGCCCGATCAGGGCGTGCTTCGAGGCGGCGTAGGCGGACCCGGTC